>CAXTQD010000065.1:9905-18999 GCA_964246175.1 uncultured Chthoniobacterales bacterium
CGTGACGCGTCTGCTCGACGACGAACCGGCTCGCACCCGCACCGCCGCGGCCGGCTGGCGGCGGGTCCAGGGCTTGCGTTGGGAAACGAGCGTCGGCACACTGGAGGCGACCTACCTGCGCTGGCTCGCGGAGAAAAGATGAAGTCTGAACCTGCCCCCATTCCTCCAAGACCCTACCGTTCGTGGGCGCGCGACCACGAGTTGTTCGAGATCGGCGGCCCGGGCGTGACGATCCTGATGTACCACAAGGTCGGCGCGCCGCTGGCCGGTTCGCGCCTGCACGATCTCTACGTCAGTGCGCGTGACCTCGACCGCCAACTCACCGAACTGGCCGCCGCCGGCCAGCGCGCGTTGCCCTTCGGCGAAGCTCTGGCTGCGGTCACGGTGGGGGAAACAGGGCGCTTCTGCCTGACGTTCGACGACGCCTTCGCCAACGTTTTCGAGCAGGGATTGCCGGTCCTCCAAAAACACGGCACGCGCGCGATGCTCTTCGTGGTCGCCAGCCTCATCGGCAAGACCGACGAATGGGACACCCCCATCGGTGAGCCGCCCCAACGCCTCATGGACGCGAGCCAAATCCGCGCGTGGCTTGCCGCCGGCCACGAGATCGGCGCGCACACGCTGACCCACCCGCACCTCGCCGAGATCGCGCCCGCGCAGGCCCACGCGGAAATTTTCGAGAGCAAGGAGCGGCTGGAAGATGAATTCGGCGTGCCCGTGCGCCACTTCTGCTATCCCTACGGCAACTTCGACGCCCGCGTGCGCGACTTCGTGGCGGAGGCCGGTTACGAGACCGCTACCGCCGCCGCGACTGACACCAACACCTTCGGGCCCAACCATCCCGGCGTGCCGCCGCTGGCCTTGCGCCGCGTCATGGCCTGTAACCGCCCGTCACTCGCCCGCTCCGTCGCGCGCAAGGTGGCACGGTTGGTGCGTCGTCCGACCGGGCCTAGTACCACATGATCGTTTCGATTCTGCCCACTGCACCACCGCCCCCCGCCGTTCGGCCCAGCCCCATGCGTATCTTGCTGGCGACCCACCTGTTCTTCCCCAACATCGGCGGCCTGGAAACCGTCGCCCGCGTGTTGGCGGATGAGTTCACGGCGCTGGGGCACCAGGTGGTCGTCGTCACGCAGAGCCCGCGCCCGGGCGGCGAGGCTCTAGACAAAAAGGAGTTCGCCTACCCGGTGGTGCGCTGCCCAAGCCCGGTCAAGCTGATGCGCCTCGTCCTTTGGAGCGAGGTCTACTTCCAGAACAACATCAGCCTGCGCACGCTCTGGCCGCTCTTGCTTGCCAACCGGCCCTGGATCGTCTCGCACCAGACGTGGCTGACGCGCGTGGACGGCCGCACGGGTTGGGAGGACCAGGCGAAGAAGTTCGCCATCCGCTTCGGCTCGCCCATCGCCATCAGCCGCGCGGTGGCCGACCCGCTGCCCGTGCCGGCCACGCTCATCGGCAACCCGTACCAAGACGCGCTCTTCCGGGAACTGCCCGACGTGCCGCGCACGAAGGACCTGGTCTTCCTTGCACGGCTGGTGTCGGATAAAGGCGGCGATGTCACCCTCGAAGCCCTCGCGCGGCTGCGTGACCGGGGGCGGACGCCGCGGTTGACGATTGTCGGCGACGGCCCGGAGCGGCCCAACCTCGAAGCGATGGCCGAACGCCTGAGCGTGGCCGGGCAGGTGGAGTTCCTGGGGACCCAGACCGGCGAGACGCTCGTGCGCATCCTCAACGAACACCGCATCATGGTCGTGCCCTCGCGGTTGGCCGAGCCTTTCGGGGTCGTGGCGTTGGAGGGTGTCGCGTGCGGCTGCGCGGTCGTCGGTTCCGCACGCGGCGGGTTGCCGGATGCCATCGGCCCGTGCGGGCTGCTCTTCCCCAACGGCGACGCCGACGCGTTGGCCGACCGGCTGGAGCGCCTGCTCGACGACGAAACGCTGCGGGTCCGCCTACGCGAAGGAGCGCCCGAACACCTCGCCGCGCACAGCCCCCGGCAGATCGCGGCGAAGTATCTGCAAATGTTCGAGAAGGTCCGCCGATGATCCTCTTCAGCCACCCCTTCGGCAACAACCACGCCCACCAGGCCGCGCTCGCGGTGCAGGAGGCGGGGCTCCTTGCGGAGTTGTGGACGAGCTTTCACTGGACACCCGGCCATGCGGCGGAACGCTGGCTGCCCGGCGGGTTGGTGCGTCAACTCGGCCGCCGGGCGTTCCCCGCCGCCGTGCGCGAGCGCATCCGCGTGGACCCCTGGCGCGAAGTGGGCCGGATGATCGCGCCGCGGCTGCCGGGCGGGCGCTGGCTGGACCGGCACGAGGTCGGGCCGTGCAGCGTGGACGGAGTTTTCCGCGCGATGGATCGCCGGGTCGCCCGCCGGTTGCGCCGGTCGAAGGACCGGACGCTGCGCGCCGTGTACGCCTACGAGGACGGGGCGGCGGCGACCTTCCGCGAGGCGCACGCCCGGGGGTTGCGCTGCTTCTACGACCTGCCCATCGGCTACTGGCGCGCGGGGCACGCGATCTTCGACGAAGAGGCCGTGCGCGAACCCGCCTGGGCCGCGACGCTCACCGGCCGTGGCGACAGCCCCGCCAAGCTCGCGCGCAAGGACGAGGAACTCGCCTCAGCCAACGCCGTGTTCGTGGCGAGCACCTTCACGCGGCAGACTCTGGCAGCCGCCCCTAATCTGCGCGCGCCGGTGCACGTCGTGCCCTATGGCGCGCCCGCCGTGGGACCGGAGCCGTCCGCCGAACGAGCCGCCGGGCCGTTGCGCGTGCTCTTCGTCGGTTCGCTCGGGCAGCGCAAAGGACTTTCTTACCTGCTCGAAGCCGTCCGGCGGCTCGGCCCCGCGCACGTCGAGTTGACGCTCCTCGGCCACAAGACCGTCACCGGCTGCGCGCCGCTGGACGACGCCACGCGCACCCACCGGTGGATTCCGACCCTGCCGCATGCGGAGGTGCTCGCCGAGATGGCGCGGCAGGACGTGCTGGTGTTCCCGTCGCTGTTCGAGGGGTTCGGACTCGTGATCTTGGAGGCGATGTCGCGCGGGCTACCCGTCATCGCCACCGCGCACACCGCCGGTCCGGACGTGATCGAGGACGGCGCGGACGGCTTCCTCGTGCCGATCCGCTCCGCCGACGCTATCGCGGAGCGCCTCGAAACTCTCCTCGGCCATCCTGCCCTGCTCACCGATCTGCGCCACGCCGCCCGCCGTAAGGCCGCGGCGCTCGGCTGGGACCTTCACCGCCGCCGGTTGGCAGACGCCTTGCTACAGGAACTCGGGGGCCGCCCGTAAGCCGCCTGCGCCTTTTTCTTCCATGACGAACACTCTTCTCGCCCCACCAGCCGCCTCGCTGCGCGCCACCGGCTTACCGCCCGCCGCGCCGACCCGGCCATCCGTTGATGTCACGTGGCTCAAGCGGCTGCTGTGGCTCTACCTGAGCCTGTGGGTGATCGAGGGGGCATTGCGCAAGTGGATTTTTCCCGGGCAGGCGACGCCGCTGCTCATCGTGCGCGACCCGGTCCTGCTGCTCATGTACGCGCTCGCGCTGCAAAAGGGCGTGTTCCCACGCAGCCTGTTCATCTTCTGGACGGCGGGGATCGGCTTGGTGGCGATGCTGTTCTCCTTGGTCGGTGGGCGAGCGCCGCTGGTTGTGCAACTCTTCGGCTTCCGGGCGGACTTCCTCCACCTGCCGTTGATCTTCCTGATTCCAAACATTTTCGACCGTGACGACGTGCGGCGCGTGGCGAAATGGGCGCTTTTGACTGCGTTGCCGATGTCCTTCCTGGTACTGCTGCAATTCAAGGCGCCCGCCGGCGCGCGCGTCAACGTCGCCGTCGGTGGCGAGGGCACGATGCTCGACGCCGGCATGGGCCACATCCGGGCCTCGGGCACGTTTTCGTTCACCAACGGGCTGAGCGACTTCTCGACGTTCGTCACGGCGTGTTGCCTGTACGGTCTGCTGACGCCCCGGGCGTTCCCGCGCTGGTTGCAATGGGCGTCGGTGCCGGCCCTGGCAGGGTTGATCCTGCTCTCGTGCAGCCGCGGCCTCGTCGGCCTGGTGGTCATCCTGCTCGCCACGACGGTGCTCATCAGCCTCGTGCAGCCGCGCTACTTCGCGCCCACGTCCAAGATCATCGCCGTCTGCCTGCTGGGCGCGCTCGTCGTCGGCTCGGTGGCGGTATTCGCGGACGGCCTGGAGGTGTTCGCGTACCGGTTCGGCAGCGCGACGAACGTGCGCGAAGGGTTCATCGGGCGGTTTTTCAGCTCGTTCCTCGTGCCCTTCGAGTTGTTTGACCGGGTGGACTTCTACGGGGTCGGCCTCGGGATGGGCACGAACGTGGGCGCGGGGCTGCTGTTCGAGGGCGAGCGTAAGTTCCTGTTCTCCGAGAGTGAGATGGGCCGGGTGATGTTCGAGAGCGGACCGGTGGTGGGGCCGATGTTCCTACTGCTGCGGGCAGCCATCGTGTTGTTCCTGCTCGGACAGGCGCTAGGTTCGCTGCGGCGCGGCGCGCACCCTCTGGCCATGCTGCTGTGCAGCGCGTGCGCGGTGGAACTCTTCATGGGACAGTTCGGGCAGGCGACGACGCTCGGCTACGTGACGATTGCCGGCGGCCTGTGCCTGGCGGCGAGCCGGCCGGGAGAGTCGGACTTCGCGGCGGCATTGGCGCTCACGGCAGCGGCGGCTCCGCTGCGCCCCGCCAAGCCGTTGCCGCCGCTGCCACCTGCCCCGAGCGCCGCGGCGTTGCCTGGCGGTGGTTTGGCTCCGGCGGCGGCGAAGCCCATCGCGGCGTCGGTTTCGCGTGGACGTTCCCTTTACGCCGAACAGATGCACCGCGAGGCGGAGGAACGACGCCAGGCGGCCGGAGAGGAACCGTCCGTGTGATGCCCGTTCGCGCCCCCGTCCTGCTCATCGGCAACTATCCGGCCGATGGTCAGGAGAGCATGCTGCGTTTCGGCCGCCTGCTGCTCGACGGCCTGCGGGCGCGCGGGCGGGAGGTGGAACTCGTCGCCCCGACGGCGCGTCTGGGCGGCCGGGGCGAGCGTCCAATCCACTCGGGGGTGGGTAAATGGCTCGCGTACCTGGATAAATACGGAGTGTTCCCGTGGACCCTGCGCCGCCGCGCGCGCTCGCTGCGGCCGGGCGCGGTCGTCCACATCTGCGATCATTCCAACGCCATGTACACTGCCGCCGCCGCGTCCGCTGGCCACCGCGTGCTCGTGACCTGCCACGACCTCGGCGCGGTGCGTGGTGCGCTCGGCGAACCAACCGACTGCCCCGCGTCCGCCACGGGCAAAATCCTCCAACGCTGGATCAGCCGTTCGCTCGGATGTGCGGATGTGATCCCCTGCGACTCGACGGCGACGCGCGAGGACGTGCAACGCCTCATCCGCCGCCCCGACGGCACCGTGCCCGATGCGCGGACAGTGTTCATCGGCCTGAACGTTCCTTACGGTCCCGTCGGCGCGGCGGAGGCCGACACGCGGTTGGCTGGGTTGGGGATAGGGGAGGAGTTCGTGCTCAACGTCGGTTCCAGCCTGCGGCGCAAGAACCGCGACGGCGTCCTGCGGATTTTTGCGCGGGTCAAGGATCGTTGGCCGGCGGGGAAGTTGGTCTTCGCCGGCGAGGCGCTGCCGGCAGAGACCCGCGTGCTCGCCGCGGACCTCGGCATCGGCGACCGCCTCGTGGAACTTGTCAAACCTTCCGACGCCGTGCTCGAAGCCCTCTACAACCGCGCGCGCGCGCTGCTGTTCCCGTCGCGTTTCGAGGGGTTCGGCTGGCCGGTGGTCGAGGCGCAGGCGTGCGGCTGCCCAGTCTTGTGCAGCGACGCGGGTTCGCTCGGCGAGGTGGCGGGGGAGAGCGCCTTCGTGCGGCCGGCGGCGGACGAGGAGGCGTTCGCCGGAGAACTCGTGCGCCTCGTGGACGATCCGGACGCGCGGGCGCGCTGGTCGGAACGGGGTCACCGCAACGCCGCGCGCTTCACCGCTGGCGCGATGCTCGACCATTACGAAAGCCTCTACGACGAACTCGCCGCACGGCCCCCGCGATGAAGAAACTTCTTCTGCTCCTGACCCTCCTCCTGCCGTGGACCTTGCGCCGGTGGGTGCTCTGCCGCGCGTGCGGCTACGACATTCACCCAACGGCGCGCATCGGACTGTCGTGGGTGTTCCCCGGCCGCTTGCAGATGGAGGCGCACTCTCGCATCGGGCACCTGACCGTCTGCAAAAACCTCGGGCTGGTCCACCTCGGCGAGCATAGTTCGGTCGGGAATCTGGATTGGATCACCGGTTTTCCGCCCGGGCCGTCGCGCCACTTCGCGCACCAGCCCGAACGCCGCCCCGAACTCCACGTCGGCGCGCACTCGGCCATCACGCACCGCCACCTCATCGACTGCACGGCGACGGTAACCATCGGGCCGTTCACGACGTTCGCTGGCTTCCAGTCGCAAATTCTCTCGCATAGCATCGATCTGGCCGCGGCCCGGCAGTCGTCCGCGCCGGTGACGATTGGCGCGTACTGTTTTGTAGGCACCAACTGCGTGCTGCTCGGCGGCGCAGCACTGCCGGACTACAGCGTGCTCGGGGCCAAGTCGCTGCTCAACAAGGCGTTCACCGACACCCACCAGCTCTACGGCGGCGTCCCGGCCCGCGCGCGCGCCCCGATCCCGGCGGCGGAAACGGCGTACTTCCACCGGACGGAGGGCAACGTGGTGTGAGGATTTTGCACGTCGCCTCCTCGCTCGACCCGCGCGGTGGCGGGGTCGCCGAAGCTGTGCGGCAAATGGGCGCGGCGCTCGTGCGCGCGGGCCACGCGACGGAGGCGGTCACGGTCGATCCGCCGGGCGCGCCGTGGCTGGAAGGATTGCCGTTCCCCGTCCATGCGCTCGGCCCCTCGCGCGGGTCGTACCAATACGCGCGGGGGTTGGGTGAATACTTGCGTTCACGGCGGAGGGATTTTGACTGCCTCATCACGCACGGATTGTGGCAGCACCATGGATTCGCCGCATGGAGGGCCTGGCCGGCAGCGACGCGGTTCGTGTTCCCGCATGGGATGCTCGACCCTTGGTTCAAGCGGACTTACCCGAAGAAGCACCTCAAGAAGTGGCTCTACTGGCCGTGGGCGGAGTACCGGATTTTGCGCGGAGCGCGGGCGGTGTTCTTCACCTGCGAGGAGGAACGCCGCCTGGCGCGCGAGTCCTTCTGGCTCTACCGCGCGACCGAAGCCATCAATCCGCTCGGTATCGAGGAACCGTCTGGCGACGGAGGGCGGCAGGTCGAGGTTTTCCTGGAAAAATTCCCCGGGTTGCGCGGTCGGCGGCTGCTCCTGTTCCTGGGCCGACTGGCGGTGAAGAAGGGCTGCGACCTGCTCGTGCGTGCGTTCTCGGAAGAAGAATTCTCCGCGGAAACTACTCTCGTGATGGCCGGTCCGCTCGACGGGGACGACCAGACCTTTATCGACGCCCTGCGTGAACGTACCGCCGGGATGCCCGTCTGCTGGACCGGAATGCTCTCGGGCGACCTGAAATGGGGTGCGTTGCGTGCGGCGGAGGCGTTCATCCTACCATCGCACCAGGAAAACTTCGGGCTGGCCGTCGTGGAGGCGCTCGCCTGTGGCACGCCGGTGTTGATCACGAACAAGGTTAACATTTGGGCCGAAGTCGAAGAGGACGAGGCCGGGTTGGTGTTCAACGATACCATCGAGGGAACGGCGCATGTTTTGGCGGATTGGTACGACCACACGCGAGAGGAAATCGCTGCCCTGGGTCATCGTGCGCGGGCGTCATTCGAGCGGCGCTACCAGATCGACCGCGCCACGGCGGCGCTCGTGGAGCAACTGCGCGGCTTCGGCGTGCGCGACGCGGCATGATTACTGCCTGCTGAACGGATGATGAACCGTGCAGAGCCTCTCCCACGAGCCTCCTTCGGCCGGCGGTTCCTCGGCAGCTTGTTGTCCGCCGTCAGCGGGTGGCTGGTCGCCAGTGGCGTCCTGTTCGCCTGGACCTGCTTCTCGGCGCGACGGCAGCCGATTGCCCCGACGCTCTTCGATGCCTGTGCGTTGGCCTTTTACGTTGGTGTGTTCGTCTTTGGCACCTGGTTACTGGTGTTGTGGCCGCTCTATGTCTTCGTGCCTTTGCGCTGGCCGCTCTGGCATTGGCTGGTGTGCACCTTGTGCGGGGCAGCGGCGGGCTTCGTCATCATGGCGTGGTTCCTCGGCCGGGTGCTGCCGCCGTACGATCCATCGTTTCCTCTGCTCGCCGTTGCCGTGCTGGCGGGTGGTGGCACCTGTCTCTTTGGTTCGCTTACCGCCGCGCGCTTCCACCATGCTCGCCGCGCCTGACCGTCTCTCCGCCGCCGTGTGAAAACCATGCGCATCACCATCGTCCAGGGAGCCTTCCTGCCCGTGCCGCCTCTGCTCGGCGGGGGAGTGGAAAAGATGTGGTTCAACCTCGCGCCGGAGTTCGTGCGCGCGGGGCACGAAGTCACCTACGTTTCCCGCCGCTACGATGGGCTGCCCGACGAGGAAACGCGCGACGGCGTGCGCCACGTCCGCGTCGCGGGGTTCGACGCGCCGAAGAACAAACTCCTCTACCGCGCATGAGACGCGATCTATGCCTGGCGCGCGCGCCGAGCGCTGCCGGCGGCGGAGATCGTCGTCACGAACACAATTTTTTTGCCGCTGTTCATTAGGGACTCTCACTTGGGTAAGCTCTGCGTGCACGTCGCGCGCTACCCCAAAGGCCAGATGCGCCTGTACCGCCACGCCGACCGCCTGCACACGGTCTCGCGCGCGGTCGGCCGAGCCATTGCGGAAGAACTGCCCGCCGTCGCCGGCAAGGTCCACGTCATCCCGCCGTTTCTGACCAGCGAACCGACGCCGCTCGACTCCGCCGCGCTCGCCGCGCCGCGCGAGCCGACCTTGCTCTACATCGGCCGCGTGCATCCGGAGAAAGGCGTGGACCTGCTGCTGCGCGCGTTTGCCGACTTCATCGCCCAAGATCTGGGGACACCTTGGCGGTTGATTATTGGCGGTCCGACCGACGCGAAGCGCGGCGGTGGCGGCGAGGACGCGTTCGGGTTCGTAGGCGACCACCCAGCGCA
>CAXTQD010000066.1:0-11470 GCA_964246175.1 uncultured Chthoniobacterales bacterium
TCGCGGGGTTCGTGCCCTACCATACACACCGACTTACCTGTTCGTAGATGCTTAGGTTGCAGGGATGGGATGGTTTTACTCGGTAGATTTGCGGCGGCGAGCCGTGGCGGCGACTGACAACGGTACGGCCCGCGTGGAGGTGCAACGTCTTTTCCAAGTGTCGCGCTCCACTTTAGCGCGTTGGCTGCGGGCGCAACACGCCGGACGCTCTCTGGAGCCAAAGAAGGGCAGGCCGGGCTTTGTGGGCCAGTTCGAGGATGCCAAAACGCTGGCGCGCCTGCACCGCCAACTCAAGGCGCATCCCGACGAACGCCTGCTCGATCACTGCCGCCGCTGGCAAAAAGCTACCGGCAGAGCCGTCAGCGCGCCGACGATGTGGCGCGCCCGGGCGCGATGGGCTGGACGCACAAAAAAAGCAATTCGCCGCCGGCGAGCGCGACGAGGCGGAGCGTGCCGCCTGGCGCGAAGAGCACGCCGGTCTGAACCCGGCGCACCTGGTCTTTGTGGACGAGAGCGGCAGCAACACGGCGCTGGCCTTGCGCTACCGGTGGGCACCACGCGGCCAGCGGGCTGCCCGGGCAGGCACCGTGCAACCGGGGCACCAACACGACGAGCCTGGCCGCATTGACCCAGCGTGGTCTGCTGGCAACCATGACGGTGGAGGGTGCCGCTAACACGGACGTGTTCCTGACCTACCTGGACCGGGTGCTCTGCCCGGCCCTGCGCCGCGGCCAGACCGTCGTGCTCGACAACTTGAGCGTGCACAAAAGCGCCGCCGTCGCGGCCCGCATCAACGCTCGCGGCTGCCACCTGCTCTTCCTGCCGCGCGACAGCCCAGACTTCAACCCCATCGAAGGGGCCTTCTCCAAGCTCAAGGCGTTCTTGCGTCGCGCCACCGCTCGTACCCAGCGCACCTTGGCACGCGCCATCACGGCCGGACTTGCCACCATCACCGCCCGCGATGCTCAAGGCTGGTTCCGCCACTGCGGCTTCCCTGCTAGGGTTCACTCACCTTGAAAGTTGCTGTAGGTCCAGGATTTCGGCGGCTTGCAAAGCGGCGACGAGCCGATTCTCCGCGCCGATCTTTACCAAGATGTTCGCGACCTGTTTCTTGATCGTGTTCAGAGAGGCCGACAGGATGAGTGCCACTTCCTGGTTGGTTTTGCCTTGCGCCACCCAGTAGAGCACTTCCGCTTCGCGCGCGGTCAGGCCCAGGCGCAGCAGACGGGCGGGCGAGTTGACGACGAGACCTTTTTCTTCGAGGAGCAACATCAGGCAACCGCCGGGCTGACCGGGGGTGAAAAGCTGCGCTTCCAACCGGCTTCCGGCCTGTTCGGCCTGCCAGCGTCCACCGGTTGGGGCAGCCGACAGCCAGCGCGCTAGCGGTTTGGGTAAAGTGCCCGGGTCGGCCTCGTCGGGGAAATACCGTTCCAAAAGATGCCGCGCCAGCCGCGTGCAAAACTCGATCCGGCCTTCGTCGTCCACCACGAGCACGGCGCGGTCAAGGGATTGTTGAAGCTGCGCCTCGGCTTCCAGGCGGCGGGCTATCGCGTGTTCGAGAAGTTCGTTTTTCTCGGCGAGCGCCTGCTGCAAAAAACGAATGTGCAGGTGCGCATGCACGCGCGCGAGCACCTCCTCGGGATAGAGCGGCTTGGTGATGTAATCGACCGCGCCGACCTTGAAGCCGCGCACTTTGTCCACGGGATCGTGCAGCGCTGTCAAAAACAGCACCGGGGTATCTTGCCAGCGGGCGTCGGCCTTGAGCCGCCGGCACGTCTCGTAGCCGTCTAGGCCGGGCATGTTCACGTCCAAGAGGATGAGGTCCGGCTGCATGTACGGCAGCCGCGCCAGCGCACCGTCGCCACTCGTGGCAACCAGCACCTCGTAGCCCGCGCCTTCGAGGACCGTCAGCAGCACGCCGAGGTTGGCTGGCAGATCGTCCACGATAAGAATGCGTGGACGCGGCGACTCCTCGCCCGGTTCAATGACCGCTATCGGCGGTGGCCTGGAATTCGAGGAGTTGTTCATGCAGCCGATCCATCTGGAAGCTGGCGATGAGCGGTTCGAGCGCGCGCACGAGTGTCGCGCTGCCTGCGGGTGCATCGGGGGCGCGAAGGATTTCGAGACGGTGCCGCAAGCCGGCGACGTCGCCGCGCAGGGAAAGTTCGAGCAGGTCGGACACGGCTTGCGGCGAGGGAGCCACGTCACCAGCCAGCCCGAGACTTCTGCCCGCCATGGAGGGCATCTCGCCGCCTGCGAACACCCAGCGCACTCCCAGCACGCGGCCCAGCGCGGCCAGGAGCCGGGCTTCCCCGAAGGGCTTCGGCACGAAGTCGTCGCAGCCGGCGTCGATGGCGTGCTGGCGGTCGCTCTCGAACACGCTCGCCGAAACCGCGATGATCCCCAGCGTGCGCGTACCCTGCCGCCGGCGCAAAGTCCGCGCGACCTCGTAGCCGTCGGTCTGGCCCATGCGCAGGTCGAGCAACACTCCGGCGGGCCACTGGCGGGCGCACTCGTCTAGGCACCGCTCGCCGTCCGCAGCCTCCTCAATTTCGAAGCCTAGCGGTTGGAGAAAGTCGCGCAGGACGCGGCGGTTTTCGCGTTCGTCGTCCACGATGAGCAGCCGACGCGATTCGCCCTCGTAGCCGACGATCTCGCCTTGTGCCTCCACCAGCGGGGGCACGCCAGCCGGGGCGTTCGTCGCCGGGGTGAGCGGCACTTCAAACCAGAACCGCGTCCCCTGCCCCGGCTGGCTGTAGACTTCAATCCGGCCGCCGAACAGTTCGACGATCCGCTGGCTGATCGTCAGCCCGAGCCCCGTGCCCTGCGCGGCCAGGATGATGTCGCCTGCCTGGTGGAAGGCGAGGAAAATGTCCCGCAGTTCCCTCGGTGCAATGCCGACCCCGGTGTCGGACACCTCGAAGCGCACCCGGCCGTCTTCCACGGGCCGCACTTCCAGCCGCACGCTACCTTGGTGGGTGAACTTCACGGCGTTACTCAGGAGATTGAAGATCACCTGCCGCAGCCGACCCAGGTCCGCGTGGACGACCGTAGGCAACCCCGGCGCGCGCACCGTCTGAAATCCGAGCCCCTTCTCCGCCAGCCGCGGACGGAACACGGCCGACACGTCGTCCAGGAGCTTTTCCAACGAGAACGTGGATGGCACCAGCGTGAGCTTGCCGGCCTCGACCTTGGCCAAGTCGAGCACCTCGTTGATCATGGTGAGAAGGTGTTCGCCGCTCTGGCCGATGACGCCGAGCTGCTCGCGGTTGCGCGCGGACAGGTCCGGGTTCTTGGCGAGGATCTGGCTGTAACCCAGGATGGCATTGAGGGGCGTGCGCAGTTCGTGGCTCATGTTGGCCAGGAAAGCGCTCTTAGCCCGGTTGGCACTTTCTGCGTCGTCGCGGGCGCGGACGAGTTCGGCCTCCCGCGCCTGCAAGCCCATCGTGCGGGCCTCGACGAGGCTTTCCAATTCCACGTTGCGCCGACGCAGTTGGTGTCCGCGCCAACGCACGAGGCCCGCCACGCCTGTCAGGAGAGCCAGCGCGTAGCAGGCGTAGGCTAGCGGGCTGCGATGCCATGGCGGCAAGACCCGGAAAGTCTGCGCCGCAACGCTGCCTAGCTGACCATCCACGGTGCGCCCTTGCACCTCGAAGGTGTAGCCGCCGGCGGGCAGGTCGAAGTAGTCGACGCCCGAGCGGTCGCTCCAATCTGACCACCGCCCTGCGCCGGCGTCCGTGCGCAGCCGCGTCTGGAAGGTCGGCGCGGCGCCGAACGCCAGCGTGTTGACCGCGTACTCGAAATGCACGGAGTCCCGCGCCGTCGGCAGGTCAGCCGCGACCATCGGTGACGGCTCGCGCGCCGCGTCTTCCCCCTGACCGACGGCGACCGCACGGCGCAGGACCGTCGTCAGGGGCTTTGGCGCGCCCTGTGCTTCCCACCGCGGTACGTCCACGCGCACGACACCGTTGCCGCTGGAGCCGACGACCAGGACCGTGCGGAGCTTTGCCGTGGGAGCATTGGCCGGGAGAAGCCACTGGATATGGCCGGTGACCTGTTCGAGGGACCGCGGCAGATTGCGGAAGGTGGGCGGCTGGCCGTGCTCGCCGACGATGGCCTCGCCGTACGTCTGTTCGCCGGAGGTCTCGTCCTTGCGGCTAGCCGTGATCCAGAGCGTGTGCTCGTCGCGTCCCACGAGGCTCTCGATGCGCAAGGTGCCATCGACGAACTGGCTTCCGTACTCCGCCGCGGGCACGGCGGTCCCGGTGCGTTCGTCCAGGTGGTAGAGGCAATAGGGAGTCTGCAAGAGGACCGGGCCGCCATCAGACGAAAGCCATACGGACCGCTCTTTTTCCAGTGGCCCAAGCTGGCCCAGCAGCGAGGTGGCCACGGGCACGCTGCCATCCGTCGTCGGGCGCGCGTGGAGGAGGCCGTGTTCGTTCGAGCCGATCCACACGTCGCCGGTAGCGGATTCGGCGAGGCCGTAGTTGGAGGTGGGTTGCTCCGTGCGGGCGGCGAGGCCAGCGCTAGCCCACCGACCCGTCGCCGGGTCGAGGCGCAGGATCGTCGCGTGGCCGTTTTCCTCGCCGACGAGCACGCGCCGGGGGTCGAAGCGCGAGTGGTGGAGGTGTTCCTCGTTGGGGTCGGTCGTGTACGCGGGCACGAGGTGTAGGTCTTTGTCGAGGAGCACCACCTTGCCGAGACCAGCCAGGAGCAGGCCGTTCTCGACGGAAACGGCAGAGGAAAACTGGTCCACGACGCCCGGCACGCGTTCGAGGTGCGGGCCAGTCGCCGTGGCGGGGTCGGGACCGACGACATGGTAGAGCCCGCTGAGCGTACCCAGGACCGTCGTGCCGAAGTGCTGGCCGCCACAGACCACCGTGGATAGGTCGTCGGTCGGACCCGCCAGGAGGATCGACAAGGGCGAGTCGATCTCCGCGCGCGTGATGCCTGTTTGCAAGCCGATCCACAAGCCGCCTTCCGCGTCCTCGGACAAGGAGAGAATGTTGTTGCCGTGCACGCCGCCCGCGTTGTCCACGTGGGTGCGGAAGCCGCCGTCCGGTCCGAGGATGACCAGGCCGGCGGTGTTCGTGGCGAGGGCGAGCGAGCCGTCACGCAACGGCAGCGCCACGTAGACGCCCTTGTCCTTCAGGAACGCGGCGAGCGGATGTTCCCACGGCCGGACAACGCCGTCGTGCAAGAGAAAGACCCCGTCCTGGTACGTGGCGACGAGCGTGTCGCCGTCCGGACGGGCGATCACCGCGCGCACCGAAGCGCGGGAGAACAGCGGGTCAGTCGAGGCCGGCGCGAACTCCTCGCCTCCCAGGCGCAGGAGGCCGAGTTCCTGGCTCTGAATGTAGAGGCTCCCGCCTGTCCACGCGCTGCGCAGCCGGCTCGTGTCGTGGAACGTCCACGACCGGAAGCGCCCATCCCGCCAGCGCCACACCCGGCTCTGCCCGACGAAGAACACTCCCTCCAGCGTGACGTAGACCCCGCGGATGCCTTCGAGGTTGCGCTCGTCAGGTGGGAGTTCGTCCAGCAGCGAGACGTACGTGCGCCCGCCACCCGGAGAGGGTTGCAGGTAGCCGAGGATCTGGTCACCGCCGACAAATACCCGGTCCGTCGCCGCGTCGTAGGCCAGGCGGCTGACCCAGCCAACCCTGGTGATGGGAATCTTACGCCAAGTGGAGCCGTCGTATTCCAGGACCACGCCGAGGTTGCCGACGTACAGGAGGCCGTGCGCGTCCTGGATTGTGCCCCAGCACTGGGTGTCCGCGTGGTAGTCGCGCGGGGTGAAGTACTGCATGAACGGCTGACCTGCTTCCCAGACGGGTTCGTCGGCCGCGTGGGCGGCGTGCCAGGGCGCGAGGGCGCACAGCCACCACCACAGGAAGTAGCGCCACCTTCGAAACACGCACACCGGGATCATGCCGATCCAGTGATAGAGCAAACGGCGGCGGGCGGCAATCTATACGGTTGGCATCACGCGCGCTGATGCAGGAACCGGCTGTCCACCGCAGCAGTCACGCGCCGGCCGCGTCCGCAGATGAGCGTCACGGCTTCGCCGTCGTCGGCGGGCACCCGCGTCACGGGCGGCTCGGACGCAGGAAGCTTTTCCAATGCCCATGGGGCGACGGCGTACGGCTGCACGGGCTGGCGGCGGCCCGGCAGCCGGAACTTGACCAAGGCCAGGTGTCCGGCCTGGCGCGTCAGGAAAGCTTCCACCCGGTCGGAGGCCAGCCGCCAGGAAGGTCGTCCGAACACGGAGACGGTCTTCATCGCGTCCCGCATCGTTCGGCGTCCGCGTTCCGGGCGTCCTCGGCGGGATGCATGAGCGCGTGTGGACATGATCCGAGCGCAAACCGGCATTGACCTCCTGCGCGGTTCTCGGCCAACGTTTTTCGCCTCCCTAAAACCGTTCTTCCCGTGTCCCTCCGCCGTCCCCTTTTGCCCTTGGCCGTCCTCGCCGGTCTCACCGCCGCCTCCGCCCGCGCCGACGATCCGTCCGCCACGGCTCGCGCCGACTTCCTCAAGGAGCGCGTGCTCAAGGTGGTCACACGTTTCGAGAACCGCCTGCGCAACGAACACCCGCAACCTTCCGTGTGCGACCTGTCGCTCGGGGCGCTCGCCAAGCTCTACGACAACGACGCGTCCGGCGCGGAGTTCCTTTTGCGGCACATGTTCACGCTCCAGGACATGGACCCGGCTTCGCCCGAGTACGGGATGGTTCCCTGGCAGGAAGGGCACCCCGAGATCAAGGACGGCAACTCGGTGGACTTCACAATGCTGCCCTTCGCGCAGATCATGCGACGCTTCGGCGACCGGATCTCGCCGGAGTTCCGCCAGGAAGCCGCCCCGCACCTGAAGGCCGCCATCGCCGGCATCCGCCACCGCGACGCCAAGGTGGAGTACACCAACATCTTCCTCATGCAGGCCGCCAGCCTCGTGCTGCTCGGCGAGGCCACCGGTGACAAGGACGCCGCCGACGAAGGCTGCCGACAGTTTGACGCGTGGATCGACCTCACCCGCCGCGCGGGCCTCACCGAGTACAATAGCCCGACCTACACTCCCGTGGACATGGGCTGCCTCCAAATCGCCTACGACAACACCAGCCACGCCGAGTTGAAGCCGAAGCTCAAGACCTGCCTCGATTATTATTGGTACGACCTCGCCGCCAACTACTACGCGCCGCGCGAGACCCTCTCCGGACCGGAAAGCCGCGTGTACAATTTCCTGTTCGGCGACGACAACATCAACCAGATGTACTACCTCGTCGGCCTGCGCCAAGCGACGCCCAGCGAGACGCTCCTGAGCGACGACGCGCGCATCTGGTCGAACGCCGCCACGCCCGGCGGCTACCGCCCAGACCCGGCGATCCTTGCCCTCGCCCACGCGCCGGAGCGCATCGTTCGCCAGACGTTCGGCACGGAGCCAGGACAGGACCGCTACAACTACTTGACACCCGAGTTCGCCTTCGGCACGGCGAGTGCCTACTATGGCGGCCAGGACAAGCAGGTGTCGCTGGAGTTCGGCACGACGAAAACCCTGCCCTACATCGAGGTCGTGCCCGACGATCTCGACGCGCCCTACGGCAAGGTCAAAACTGCCGACAAGAGCGGCCATTCGAAGCCCCACCACCTCAAGAACCACGTCGCCGCCGTGCAGGAACGCGGCACGTCGCTCGCACTTTTCGACCTCTCGCCCGACATTGCCAACAAGGAGCACGAGAGCGTCGCCACGAACATCGTCTTCCCCGCGCACGCCGACGCGATCTTCCTCGATGAACGCCGCCTGGAAGGTGGCCAGCCCTTCGACCTGCCCGCGAGCAAGGACTCGGTCGTCATCGTGCGCGAAGGCAAGGCCGCGGCGGCGCTGCGGATCTTCGCAGCCGAGGGCATCGGCGGGCAGGTGGCGCGTTTCCAAGTGAAGTACGATGGCAACGAGTGGGGCGCGGCCCGGCTGGTCGCCTACCACTACCAGGGCGGCAAGCGGACGCTGCCCGCCGGGCCGGTGCGTTCCGGGGTGGTGATGCACGTGGAGAGATGCGTCACGGACGCAGCGTTCGCGGACTTTGTGCGCCGCGTGCGGGCGATGCGAGCGGACGAGAACACCACGACGGCGACGTGTGGTCTGCGTCCGTGCAGAGCGGCGGCACGACCCTTGAAGCTGCACTCGACGCAAAGGGCCACATCGCCCGCCGGCACGTCAACGGCCACGAAGTCGAGACCCGGCGCTTCACCGTCAACGACCGCGACATCGCCGCCGAGTTGCTTGATGGACTGTCCATCGCCACCGCTTCGACCGAGCCCTGATCTCACCATGCCAACCGTTTTCCGTCTTGCCGTCGCCGCCTTCGCGGGTCTGCTCGCCTGCGCAGCTTGCGCTTTCGCTGGCGAACAACCTCTTGGCCTGAAGAACCCCGGTTTCGAGTCCGGCCTCGACGACTGGTTCCCCGCCAAAGGTGACGCGCACATGAGCGACGTGTCGACCGCCGCCGCGCACACCGGCCAGCAGGGTCTGCGCGTGACCGACGCCGACGACAAAGCGCGGCTCCTCGCTGGCTTCGGACAAGTTCGTCGCCGGCCCTGGCACCACCTACGAGCTGCGTTTTTGGGCACGCAGCGTCTCGGGTGCCGGGGTCGGCGTGTATTTGCAGTTCCTCGATGCGTAAGGTAACAAGCTGACCGACCTCGACAACCCCGCCGGCGGCAAGGGTCGGGTCAACGAGATCAAGATCGACGTGCCCAAAAGCGCGACAGAGTGGAAGCAGTTACCCTGCGCGGGGTTGTTCCTGAGCACGCCGCCTCCGTCTACATTTGGGTGCATTCGAGCAACAACGGGGTGTCCGTCTCCGACCTGGACGACTTCGAACTCGTGAAAATCATCAACTAACCTCCCTCTCCCTTTCCGTGAAACGCTTCCTCCCCCCCGCTGTTCGCCCTCGGCCTCTGCGCGGCTTCTGCCCGCGCGCAGTCCGGCCCGCCTGACCTGGAGGCCCGCTTGGCCGCTTTACGCGCCTAGGTCGTCGCCGCCGTGGAATCAACCAATCGTGGCCAGGCCGGTCCGCATCCCGATCTGGAGACCCGCCACCTCGGGGCGGCCGGTTGGAGCTACCTCGCCCTGGGTGACGCGAGGAAGGGCGACGAATACCTGCGCCGAGTGGTCGCGGCGCAGTTCACAGACCCGAACGATCCGCTGTGCAGCTCGTGGCCCTGGCAAGTCGGGCACACCGACATCAAGGATGACAACGCCATCGACTTCGCGGTGTCGTTCCTCGTGCCGGCGCTGCTGCGCTACCCAGACAAGCTATCGGCCGAGTTCATGCAGGGATTGCCGCCCGCACCTGAAGGCCGTCATCGTCGCCGAGCGCCGCCACAAGGTGCCTGTCACTTACGGCAATATCTTCCTGATGAAGCTCTCCAACCTCATCATGCTCGGCGAGTTGACCAAAGACGCCTCCGCCGTTGATGAAGGCCGCACCATGCTCAAAGGGTGGCTCGCCTGGACGCGCGCCAACGGCGACAACGAGTACGACAGCCCAACCTACGCGCCCGTGCAGTTGACCGGACTGGAACACATCTACCTTCACGCGCCCGACGAGGAGACAAAGCAATCAGCCCAAGCCGGGCTAGACTATTTGTAGAGCGACCTCGCGGCCAACTATTTCCCCAGGCGAGATTCTATCGGCGGACCACACAGCCGCTCGTACAATTTCCTTTATCAGCAGGGCACGATCCAGCACCACTACTATCTCGAAGGGCTTTCGCCGCAGTTGAACGGCAAGGAGTATCTCGGCGGCGTGTGGCTCAACGCAATCTGCAAGGGCTGCTACCATCCCGCGGAGTCTATCGTGGCGCTCGGCCGGGTCCCCGGGCGCACCGTCGAACAACGCTTCGGCACGGAGCCCGGCCGCGCCCGCTACAACCACATCACGCCCGACTTCGACATCGGCTGCCCGAGCGCGTACTACGGTCCGCAGGACGAGCCGATCTCGGTCGAGTTCGCCTCGTCCAAGCACCTGCCAGTGTCGTGGCTCGTGCTCGACACCGTCGACTCTTCCTACGGGAAACAACAGTTCAAGGACAAGAGCGGCCACAACAAGCCGAAACATCTGCGCGAGGTGCTCGCCGCTGTCCAGCATGGTGGCTCCATGCTCTCGCTGCACGACCTCGCGCACGACAAGGCCGAGAGCGTCGCCACCAACCTCATCATCCCCACGATGGCCGACGCCGGCTACCTCGACGACTCGCGCGTGCCGGCGGGTCAGGAAGGACGGACCTTCGAGCAGATGGTCGGCCGGGACTCGACGGTGTTCGTGCGCGAGGGCAAGGCGATGACGGCGTTCCGAATTTTTGATGCGACGGCCATCCAGGGACAGATACCGAAGCTCACGCTCAAGTATGATGGCAACGAGTGGGGCGCGGGCCAACTCGTTGCCTACCACTACCAGAGGAAGGAAACGGGCTTCGAGCACGACGCGACCCCGCTGGCGGGCGTGTACCTGAACGTGGAGCGTTGCGACGACGACGCGGCGTTCGCGGATTTCCGCCGACGCATGCGCGCTCAAGATCGAGTCGAAACACGAAGGCTCGCAGTGGTCCGCCGCCGTCGGCGCCGGCGACACCCGGCTGGAGGCAGCGCTCGACTTGGCGAACCATCAAATCGCCTACCGCCGCGTCGGCGGCCAGCCCGTGGCCTCGCACGCGCTGACCGTCAACGGCTGCGAGCTTTTGACGTAGCCGACCGGACCGCCGGGTTCCGCGCGCCAGTAGGCGATGAGGTTGCGCCGCTGGGTCCAGAGGTCCTGTTCGTTGATCGTGCCGAGGCTGAATCGTTCGTCCGCGTACTGGGTTTGGATTTCCTGTGGCTCGTCTTCCGTGCGCGGGACCGACACGCGCCGGAAGCTCGTCGGCCGCGACGCGTCGGCGTCCAGTCGCCGCGCGACATGGTGCGTGCAGATGATGGCGACCTGGCTGCAATCGTGCGAATGGTTGGTCCCGACTTCGTTGAGCGGATACCGACTGTCCGTGGCGAGGGCGAGGTAGTATTTCAGCGTCGCGGCGTAGTCGAGCATGTTGTCGCCGTAGGCGCGCGAGTGTGGGCCGCCGAGCTGATACGTCGACGGGTGATAAGCATATTCCACGTCATCCCACGCGAGATCAATCAAGCGGCCGGCGAGCGCGCGCAGACGCTCCGTGCCCGCGAACTGTTCGGCCGAGTAGAGCGCGTAGAAGTCCGTGCCGTAGTACGTCGGGCTCAGGTATTCGTCGAACGTTCCCACCGGCTCCACACGAGCGAAGACCTCCGAGAGCTTGCGATGGGCGAACTCCTCCGCGCCCTCCATCCCGCGCAAGGACGCCCCGGCCGTGGCGACGCCCGCCGACAGGAGGGCGATGTTCGTGTACGCCGCGCCCACGTCGCGGCGCAGGGTAGCGCGTACGGTCAGTCGGAAAGCCACGTCGACCCGGTC
>CAXTQD010000066.1:11480-15461 GCA_964246175.1 uncultured Chthoniobacterales bacterium
GTCGCGTAACGCCGGTGTGAGCCGCCGCTCCTCGTCGTCCAACGCGAGGAAGTACGCGAAGATCATGCCCTGGAACTGCGCCCAGTTTTGGTCTGGGCTGTCCCAGGTGGCCCAGTCCTGTTCGTCCTCGCAGGGAAAGCATGCCCAGAAGCGGGAGATTTCGTCGAGATTTTGCCGGGGTCCTGGCGATCCCGGTGGTGCTCGCCGCGCGCGGGCCTGAGCGTCGGCGCGCTCTGTATCCTGCTCTGGCCGGACCGCGACGAGCCGTTCGGGCGGCACAGCGTGCAGCTGTTGATGTGAGGCGGGTTGCGCGGCGGCATCCCGGTCGCCCTGGCGCTGTCGCTGCCCTCCGGACGCCAGCGGGAAATCTTGCTGACGGCGACCTATCTCGTCGTGGTGTTCTCGGTGGTAGTCAGGAGCTGACGTTCCCACTGCTGCTGCGTGGGCGGTTTACCGAGGGGCAGGCACTAAAGTCACGGCTTCGCCACCGGCACCTTTTGCCAGCCCTGGGCAGCCTCGGTGAACTCCCGGGCCGTGAAGCACCACACGACGACCTTTTTCTTCGCCAGGTAGCCCGGTTCGCGCGCACTGCGGCGGTAGAGATCAATGCGCACGGCCGTTGCTCCCGAGCCGCGCACCGCGATGCGGTCGGGCACGGTGCCGAGTTCGACGGCGAGTTGGTCCAGGAGGCCGGCGCGTTCGGCCAGGAAGTCGTGGAAGACGAGCGCGTGGCTATCGCCGAGCAGCAGCACGGGGCTGTTCGGATCGGGCGCGACCGTGTCGGCGAGTTGGCGCACCGAGATCGTCTCCACACCGGGCTTCTTGGCGCCCGTACCGAGCATCCCGCCGAGGTCGCCGTCGATGGGCACGTCGATCCATGCCGACGTGTACGTCCGGACCGGAGCAGTCGGCAAGCTGAGTTTACGGCGCACCTCCTTGGCGATGGTTTGCGCAGCCATCACGCAACCGACGCCGGACCAATGTGTGTCCGTCCGGCAGTACACCAGCCCGCGTGCTCTATCCTTTTCTGCGCGGAGAGCCGGCGCGAGATCGATCACGTCCACGCCGTTCTTCACCAGTTCGCCGTAGAAGGTCGCCAACGCCGGGGCCGGGTCACTGGCGGGCGCGGGCAGGTCGGCGGCAACGTTTTCCGGGAAGACCTCTGCTTTCGGCGGTACGGGCACGACGATCAGCGTGATGCCGCGGTCCTTGAGTTGCTGGTTGAAGTCGAGGATCGCCGGCAACGGGTCGGCGTTTTCGGGCCTGGGCGAACGGCTCACCTTGGCCGCGTCCGCGCCCCAGAACCTGCCCGCGGCGAGCGTGCGCAACTCGGCCGTCACGAACAGAAAACCGTCCGTGCCGACGAGTGCGGGAGCATTATTTCTTTCGAGGGACTGGACCTTGACGGCGAGTCCGGCGCGAAATTTCTCCCCGGCATCCTGGGCAAAAACCACACCCGCACCCATCGCGTACCCAGCGAATCCAACCGTCCACGCCCACCGAGCAAAACGCGCCATGCACACAGGTAAACCGCAAGCGAAAACTCGCAACTCACCTCCTTGACTTCGCGCCCCCCCGCGATACCAGATTACCCTCCCGGCGCGCGTGATCTTCAGTTCGCACATTTTTGTTTATTATTTCCTGCCGTTCACGCTGGCGGCGTACTACGCGCTGTATCTCTGGCGTCCGCAGCGGCAGCGGCTGCGCAACCTCTGGCTGGTGCTCACCGGCTACACGTTCTACGGCTGGGCAGGGCCGCGGTTTGTCATTCTGATGTTCGTCACGACGAACCTCGACTGGCTGATGAGCCTCGTCATCGCGCACGACAACTGGGGGTTCTGGCGGTGGGGGTTCTTCCGAAAACCGGTCGCAAGCCTGCTGAACACCCGCACGGGCGCGACCCGTTCGCGCGGGCAGCGGGCGGCGATTACCACTTCGGTCGTTTCTAATCTGCTCGTGCTGGGGTTCTTCAAATACTTCAACCTCGGCGTGGACTCGTACAACGGGGTCATCGGCGCTCTCGGGTTCAGCGCGGCGCAGTGGCACAACACGCTCAACGTCGTCCTGCCGCTGGGCATCTCGTTCTACACCTTCCAGGCGCTGAGCTATACCATCGACGTGTACCGGGGCGACGCGGAGGCGATGGCGAACTTCGTCGATTTCTCGTGTTTCGTGTCGATGTTCCCGCACCTCGTCGCAGGACCCATCCTGAAGTTTTCCTTCCTCGCCGACCAACTCAAAAACCGCACGCTGACCACCGACAAGTTCGCCCGCGGCGTGGCGTTTTTCTGTCTCGGGTTGTCCAAGAAAATCTTGCTCGCCAACCCTTGCGGCAAGATCGCCGACACTTGCTTCGACGCAGGAAGTTTGCACGCGTTGGACGCGTGGTTCGGGGCGCTGGCGTATTCGTTCCAGATTTATTTCGACTTCAGCGGGTACTCGGACATGGCCATCGGGTTGGGGCTGATGCTCGGGTTCGTGTTCGCGAAGAACTTCGATTCGCCCTACCGCTCGG
Source organism: uncultured Chthoniobacterales bacterium (assembly GCA_964246175.1). Taxonomy (GTDB): domain Bacteria; phylum Verrucomicrobiota; class Verrucomicrobiia; order Chthoniobacterales; family SZAS-18; genus CAHJWO01. Next base: position 13,996 of record CAXTQD010000066.1, read on the forward strand.
ACTCGATCACGGTGTTCTGGCACCGCTGGCACATCTCGCTCTCGACGTGGCTGCGCGAGTACCTCTACATCCCGCTCGGCGGTAACCGGAAAGGCGACCGGCGCACGTACCTCAACCTCATGGCGACGATGCTCCTCGGCGGTCTGTGGCATGGGGCGTCGTGGAACTTCATGATCTGGGGCGGGCTGCACGGCGGGATGCTGGCATTTGAGCGCCGCTTCTTCCGGCAAGCCGACCAGACGATTCGCTACCCCGTGGCGCTGCCGCGCGTGTTGTGGGTGAGCGTGGTGTTCGCCGTGGTGCTGCTCGGGTGGGTGTTCTTCCGCGCGACGGACCTGCCGCACGCGGGCGCGTACCTGGCGAGCATGTTCGGCGCGGGCCACGCGCAGCCGGGCGCGGCCCTGCTGGCGGGGATCATCTACCGGCCGTATTACCTGCTCTCAATCACGCTGGCTGGGGTCATTGTGTGGTTCGCGCCGCAGACCTGGGAATGGACTCAACGCCTGACCTTGCCCAAGGCCGCGGCGTGCGTCGGACTTGGCTGGCTGGCGCTCGTCGTCCTCGCCACGCAGGAGTACAATCCGTTCATCTACTTCATCTTCTAAAAATGGCCGACCCTGACACCGCCCCGCGCGAGCCCGAACGCTCGCTGCCGAGCTACAGTGAGCCGCCTTTGCGTGAGAAACGCCGGCTGCACCTCGACCGCGAGGAAGTCGCCGAGCGCGACCTCAAGGGCACGGTCTTTGGCCGCGACGTGCGCGGTTTTTTGATCACGGTGTTTCTGCTGACGATCACCCTGCCAGCGCTGGTGCAGTTCGCCGCCGAACTGCGCGCGGGCCGCGGCCTGCCGTCCTTCGACGTGCTGCACACCCTGCCCCGGTGGCAAAACGTCCGCGCCGCGCGCGACCCGGCTGACTTCTGGAACCTTGCCCCCCGCGCCGACGACATCCGCGACTTCGAGAAGGGCATGGAAAAAGGCTCCGTGATCTCGCGCTGGCTCTTGCCGCACGTGCAAGACGTTCTCACCGGCACTCTAGGCGCAGGCAACGAACAGGCGTACCCCGGCAAAGCAGGCTGGCTCTTTTACCGGCCCGACGTGGAGTACGCGCTCGGTCCACCCTTCCTCGACCCCGGCCAACTCGCCCGGCGCAGCCAAGGCAGCAAGGTCCGCGCGGACCCGCTCCCGGCTATCCTCGAATTCCGCGATCAACTCCGCGCGCGCGGCATCGAACTGGTCGTCTTCCCTGTGCCGGTCAAGCCAGTGGTCAACGGAGACAGGCTGGCGGCCGACCTGTCGCCGCGGCGGGCACTGCAAAACCCGTCGTTTGCGGAGTTCAAGGCGCAGTTAGAGAAGGAAGGTGTGCGGATATTTGATCCGACGGCTGCACTGGTCGAACCATTCCGCCCGACCCCGGAACCCAATGATCCTCCGGCGGGCAATTATCTAGAGACCGATACCCATTGGG
>CAXTQD010000066.1:15471-18940 GCA_964246175.1 uncultured Chthoniobacterales bacterium
CATTGGGACCCTGAAACGATGGAAGCCGTCGCCCACCAACTGGCGCCCTTGCTCGACCCGAACGCAAAGCCGGCAGCCAACTTCGCGGTGGTGAAAAAGAAGGTGTCTTCCCTTGGCGACATTGCGCTCATGCTCAAGCTGCCCGCCGGCCAGACGATCTACCAACCGCAGACCGTCACGATCCACCAGGTCAACGTCGGCAACGGTCCGTGGCGCGCGACGCCGTCCGCCGACACGCTGCTGCTCGGCGACAGTTTCTCGAACATCTATTCGCTCGAAGGCATGGGTTGGGGCGAGTCGGCCGGGTTCGCCGAACACCTCTCCTACGAGTTGGGCAAACCCATCGATGCCATTCTGCGCAACAGCGACGGCTCCTTTGCCACCCGCGAGATCCTCTCGCACGAACTCGCCCGCGGACGCGACCGGCTCGCGGGCAAAAAAGTCGTGGTCTGGGAATTTGCCTCGCGCGAACTCTCCGGTGGCAACTGGAAGCTCCTGCCCATGACGCTCGGCCAAGCTCCCGAGTCGCGCTTCTTCCACCCGACGCCGGGCAGCAGCTACGAGTTGACGGGCACGGTGCAGACCGTCTCTTCGGTGCCCCTGCCCGGCAGCGTGCCGTACAAGGATCACATCCTCACCGTCCAACTGGCCGACCTTGCCCCCATGGCCGACAATTCTCCAACCGCGAGCAAAAAAGGCCCCGGCGGCACCCTCCAGGCCCTCGTCTACCTCCTCAGCATGCACGACAACGTGTGGACACCCGCCGCCCGCCTGCGTCCCGGCGACCAAGTGACCGTGCGCCTGCGCGCGTGGTCGGACGTGTCCGAGCAATACGAAAAGATCAATCGCAGCGAACCTGACGATCCGGCGTTGCAGTTGGAGGACCCAGTCTGGGGGGAACTCGAACGATGAACGCCCATGTCGTCCTCTTGCGCGGCGTCAACGTCGGCGGCAAGCGCAAGGTGTCCATGGCCGAACTCCAGGCGGCGCTGGTCGCGGCGGGGTTCCCCGATGCGCGCACGCTACTCAACAGCGGCAACGTCGTCCTACGCTCCCCACTCGCACCGGCCGCGCTTGAGACGTTCCTCGAAGCGGAGGCTTACCAGCGCATGGGCCTGCAAACGGACTTTCACGTACGTTCGGCAGCCGAGTGGCGGGCGTTGATCGACGCCAACCCTCTGCCCGACGCCGCAACGCGTAACCCGAGCCACTTTCTCGTCGCATGTCTGAAATCCGCGCCGACAACGGCGGCAGTTGAGGCCCTCCGCACGGCCAACCCGGGACCGGAGGTCATCCACGCGGTCGGGCGGCAGCTCTACATCGACTACGGCGGCGCGGGGTCGATCCACGGGTCAAAACTGACACCCAACCTCATGGACGCCAAGCTTGGCACCCGCGGCACGGCACGCAACTGGAACACCGTCCTCAAGCTCGCAGCGCTCGCCGGTGCGTGATGCCAGCAATCCGGCTATTCCATGCCGGCCGTGCGTTGGTGGACTTCCATCACTTCGAGCACCTTTTCGGGAGCCACGTCGCGTTCCAACTCAGGCAATTCGGTATCGTTGGCGGCGTCGATGCCGTGGTGGGTGGCGATGGCTTTGACCAGGGTAATCAGCCGCGTGACTTCGTGCTCAGCTAACAGGCTGACCTGCAGGTCCAGGTCGGCGCGCTGGTCGGCGCGCGCCGCCATACGATTTTGCGAAATGAGCACGAAGGTCGATAGGAAGATCGCTTCTACCGAGGCAAACATGGCGAGGATGACAAAGGATGGATCGAACTTCGGCAGCGGCACGCCGGGCAGGTTGCTCACGATCCACGCGCCGAAAAGCGCCAAGTGGATGTAGACAAACGTCATGCTGCCCGCGAACCGCGTGACCGCGTCAGCCACACGCTGCTGCGCGTTCCGGCCGCGTTCCTCCGCCTGCCGGCGTTCGAGCAGCGCGCGGATGTTGCGCTCGACCACCCCAGCCATGTTCGCAGAAGGGCCGGTGTTAGGTGGATTTCTCAGGGCGGTGGGCACAAACGGGATACGTCCGCCGGTAGCCGGCCGGACTCCACCCTCCGGCGCAGTTCCACCGCGACGCGGGCGACGACGGGTTCCCACGCGCCGGGACGTTCCTGCCGGAACAGGCGCATGGTTGGGTACCACGGGCTGTCTTCACGCTCCTCCAACCAGCGCCAATCCGGATCGGCATGCAGGAGCGTCCACACCGGCCGGCCGAGCGCCCCGGCGAGGTGCGTGGGGAAACTGTCCACCGAGACCACGAGGTCGAGCGCGTTCATCCACCGAGCGGTTCCTAGCACGTCGTCCGTTCCCGACACCGGACCGAACTTTGCGCGCCATTCCGCCAAGGCCGGTCCGCGTTGGAGCGCGTGCAGCGTCACGCCAGGCACCGCTGCCAGCGCCGCCGCCAGCAGGTCAACCGGCACCGAGCGCGCCGCGTCCCAGTCCCCCGCCCGCCACACCAGCCCGACGTGGCACCCGGCCGGAGTCCGCCGCAGAAGCACCTCCGCACCGGGCGGCACACGCAAGTAGGGCACCTCCGCGGGGATCGTGGCGAGCGTGCTTCGGAAAAGGTGGGGCAGCTCCATGATTTCGAGGTCTAGGTCGTAGTGCACACCGACCCTGCCGCCATCGTGCAGGGGCAGGACGCGGTCCACGCCGGGAACACCGCGCAGGAGTTCGACCAGAGCGGGTTGCGTCCAGAGTGTCACTTCCTTGGCCAGGGCGCGCACCAGCGGCGCGTACCGGACGAACTGCACCGTGTCACCCAGCCCGTGATAACAGCGGATGAGCACGCGCTTACCCACCAGAGAGTCACCGTTCCAAACCCACTGTTGATGACGCGGCAGGTGGAAGCACGTCCGGCCGGCGCGTTCGTGCAACACCGCGTCGCTGATCTGCCATGCCCCGGCGAAATCCCCGCGCCGCACGCACCGCGTCCAAGGGTCTGGCTCATTCATCGGGAACGCGACGCGGAGCACCGTTTTTCAAGCGAGTGCAAGTCCGCCCTGTCACTTGGGAGGAGAAGGTGGAAAAAGGGGGACACGACCGCGGGTCAGACGAAGGTGGAGCGGCCGATGGTAAGCGGAGCCGGTCCGCTTTACAATCCCCCGTGCAATCCACTTCCACCGACTCCCCCGCCCTCTCTCCGCGCCTGGTCTGGCTGATGGCCATCGCCTGCGGGGTGTCCGTTGCCAATGCCTACTACAACCAGCCGCTCCTGGGCACCTTCGCCACCGACTTCCACGCGCCGGCTTGGGCCGCCGGGCTGACCGCCACCGCCGCGCAGGTCGGCTACGGGGCGGGCATCTTTTTCTTCCTGCCGCTGGGCGACCTCGTGGAACGCCGCGGGCTGACCGTCGCGCTCGTCTTCGCCTGCGCCGGCTGCCTGGTCGCCATGGCCGCCGCCCCCGCCCTGCCCTGGCTGATCGCCGCCCAACTCCTCGTCGGCATCTCGTGCATCGG
>CAXTQD010000067.1:0-18823 GCA_964246175.1 uncultured Chthoniobacterales bacterium
AGATGAGGTGGTGCAACAGCTTCCGGTAATAGCTCAGGTTCTCGCGCATGCCGCCTTCCACGCTGGCGAGCTGTTCCTGTCGACTTCCATCGGGAGGCTGTGGATTGTGCACGAAATCCAACCAAGGCAGGATGTGGGTAGAAAAGGGAATGATGCACAAATGTACTTTCTGCTCCCGCAAGGCGGCGACATCGTCGACCGCAGGTTGGCGACCCTGCCCGAGGGGGGCATAGAGCACAAAGATGTCTTCGGCCGAAAACCCGTTGGAGAGGAGCCGACCGACGTAGCGAGGAAGTTGCCGCGACTGATCGACCGCCCCGTTGATTTTGTTCTCAAACAACACGACGAACTTTCCGTCTGGTCGGTGCCGCTCGATCCGCAGATCCATGTGGGCGGTCTCGGTCAAGACTTGGCATCCCTCCACCGGGAAGGAACGATCCTGTGGCAAGGCATTCCGCTCTTGCAGAAAGTGCAGGAAACTTCCGAGCAGGTAGGAGCCGTATCCGTGGTCAGCCTGGGGATTAAGAAACCAGCCAAGCAGTTTGGAATGGAGCGGCTCCAAGGGGTTGGACCAGAAGTTTTTGAACGGCCAGTCCGTGGCGTCGCGCGCCATGCGATGCTTGGCGGCATCGGCGGCGACCGCCAAGACGCGAGCCAGATCAAAGGCTGGTGAGCTACCCCCGACAAGGGGCAGAGGGGAAGTCATTGGTCAGAGATGGCAACAACTGCTTCTGGTCATACGATTGTGCTTGCCCGATCCTCGAAGCAAGCGCAATCTTTGCAGGACTTCAGCCGCATCCCCCCACCGGTCCGTTGCGGTGCTTGGCGATGATCAATGCCGTCTCCCCAGAGAGTTGCCTTCGGTTGTCGTCAGCGTCCGCGTTGTATTCCGGGCGCAGCAGCAACCCGACAAGGTCCGCGTACCGCTCGATGTCAGGCGTTTCACGCAGAGCGTTCAACCGGGTGAGGCCACCCGGACGCATCGCGGGTCGACGATTGAGTTCGGCCAGTGCACTGAGGCCGTGCGCTGAGGCGTCGTCGAGCATACAGGTGTGGGGGTTACAGCAACGTTTGGCGCAGGGCGTACTTCTCGCCGACGATGTCGCGGTAGTAGCTCGCGTTAGCCGCGACCGGCGTCACGCAATCAACGAGGTCTGTGAGGAACGCCGGACCGCCAACTGCCTGTAGTAATTGTCGCTTTCGGAGGGTCTGGGTCAGCGTGATCAGGTCGCACGGTTTTCGGGCTGACCATGCCTCGACGAGAACCGAGTAGATCGTTGCGTGAGCACGCTGGTAAAACCATGCTTTAGAGACGCCATCTTCCACAAAGTCGCTGATCACCTTCTGCGGGAAGATGAGCATCAAACCGAGCATGCGCATCTCGGCCGACAGGCAGTAGGGTCGGGGTAAAATTTTGGCCTGATCGTCAACCGGGCTTTGCTTCAGGCACGTATCCGGGGAGAGCGGTACGCCTGCGGGTTGACCGAAGCGAAAACTGCTGCCAAGAGCCGCAAAAATCAGACACCGCAGAAAGGTCCGGCGCACCATCCCTGGCGATAGGCGAACGTCGTCTTTCGTTGGGTTGGAACTTGGCCGCAGAAATGAGCCTTGCTTCATTTCCTTCGCACAGACTAGAACCTTCTGCTCCTGCTGTGTGCAGAGATGATCAGGTGAATGCGCGTCGGCGGGCATGACTAGCGACAGGCTGCACCCTCGTCCACATCAACAATAGGAAAGCGATTGTCCCCAAAGGCCGTCTCACTTCCTGAACTCCGCCCGTAGCCGGCTGATGCGCCTGGGGTCGGTGCCGAGCACCCAGTTGAGCCCGGCGCAGAGGAACTCGTGCTTTTCCGCTCCTTTGAGTCCGCGGCGCTGCGCTTGGAGGTCAAGCTGCCGCAGCTTGCGCGCATCTTTGCGACGCTGCGCACGGTTCGCTGCCAGCGTAGCACCCTGACGGCCGGGAACCCGCAGGCGGTGGAGTTCGTTGATAAGATCCCACCGGATGTCCCGCTTCGGGTCGAACGACCAGTAGGCGGGGATGTGGATCATCGTGCCGTAGGGTGTGACGTTCACTGCGAGCCTGAGTAGCAGGGGCGCGTCCTCTTGCATGCCGTAGAGGTTCCAGCGCATGCAAAACGCGTCGAAGGCAGCGGCGAACACCTCCTTTACTCTGCGCAGACTGACATGGAAGCCGGGGCGCAGGTTGCGCTCGGCACCCATGCGGCGGCGGATAATGCCCTTCGCGTCTTGATATGCGCGCACCCGGAACGCCTGCTTGATCTTGGCCCAGTCGTCCTGCCAACCTGGATCGATGCGCAGGGCTTCCTCGCTCTGCTGGAACTTTTCCGGTGTTCTGAGCAGGTGCTCGTACGTGCCGCTCTGGACGTGGTGCTCGTGTGCGGTCACCGCCCCACAGACGGTGTCGTTCGGAACCGGAGGCAGCAACCCGGCAAGCAGTGCCAGCCGGGCAGGCAACCGTTTGCCGGCCGCGAGAACGTCCAGACAACCGGTGAGCACATCGAGCACGTTGAACGGCCAGAGGGTTGGCGGCACGAACAACCATGCGTGGAAGGTCCGTACAGCCGCCGCGTCTGTAGGGGTGCCCGCCGGCACCAACGCGTGGTAGCGGCGGACGACCGACTCTGTCCACTCGCCCATGTGATACGCCCGCGCTCGCATTTTTGCCAGATCGCGGGCCAAGGCGTCTTCGTCCATCATTTTAGTTATTTATTACCTACCAGTGCAATATCAGATTTCGTTTGCAACTAACGGAAGCCAACGCGCACCACCGGTTGGGAGCATTTCCGCCAGTCTTGGCGACGGGACGCGGCGGTGGCGATGTTGTGCTTGGCTGGTGTTGCCCACGCGCTGTGGTTGGGATGCTGACCCTGTCAAGTGCGAGTCGGTTTGCGCGCCGCTTCAGTTGAAAGCGTTGCCGCCGTCCGTGCCGCCGGAGAAGGGCGTCGAGCAGCCGCTAGCCGCATTCTCCATCTACAGGCCACCGTAGACCCTGCAGGAGGCGTTCGATACCATGTTCCGGCGCAAAGCTGCTGGCTTCCAAGACGACGCCAGTAATGCCGAACTGGCTGCACACGCGGCCTTGCACCGAGGTGCCGGGCCCTTGGATGAGGACTTCGTAATAGTCGATCTGCGTGGCTTGGCAGTTCATCGCACCGGGAAATGCCACTCGATTTACGCCACCGGCGTTGTCTGCGTTGTCTGCGACGAAATAATCGCGAGCGCGGCGCGCAACCATCCGCGAACAAGGATGGAGAAAGAAGGTGAACACGCCCAGTCGATGATCCTTGGCGGTATGGACAGAATCACCGTTCGTGTTCCCGAACGCTGTGTCCCGGTTAGCCCTTGCGCCGAGGAGGACCAGTAATGGCCCCCAAGTCGATGACCAGTTCCGCCTGCGCCATCCAGTCGCGGAACCAGCGCGCCTGCCTTGCCTGGGTGTCCACTTCGATCAGGCAGCAGCCCGTCTCGCGCCGGCCAGGGTTAAAGCACCAGGTGCCCGTCTCCGGGACGAGGGCCGCCCACGAGCCCCCATCGGCAAAGGGCGCGCGGTGCAGGTGGCCGCTAAACACATAGTCGGGCCGGTAGGCGCGGATCCAGTCCAGGCACGCCGCGCTGCCCGCGCCTAGGCAGGCGCTCTCGCCCGCTGCTACGGCCGTGCCCTCCGGCGGCTCGTGGTGCAAGACCTGCATGACCCGCGCGCTCATATCGCCGTACAGTTCGTAGTTCGAGGAGAACACCTCGACACCGTGCCTGGCGAACTGCTCGCGCCACAAGAAAGCCGGTGCGCCCATGGGGATGCCAGCGGCTTTGGCCTCCGGGCTGCGGGCGATGACGCAGCCATCGTTGTTGGAGAGTACCACCACCGGCTTGCCCCAGAGCCGCGGCTGGAACACCGCCTCGCACGAGCAGTAGAAGCTGTTGCAGTCCACCAGCGCGAACATGGCAACACGTTGCTCCCCCTAGTCTTACCTGCTAACGCGTTTGAACTGGCGCAGGCAGCCGGTGACCACGCCCCAGGTGGTGCCCTCGCGCTCCTCGCTCAACTCGATGCACGGGAACTCCCGGTTCTCGGGCTGGAGCCACACGCGTCCACGCATGCGTCGCAGCCGCTTGATGGTGAACTCGCCGTCGATGACGGCCAACACGATGTCTTTGTCGTGCGCTTTCAGGGCGCGGTCCACGATGACAAGATCGCCGTCGTGGATGTGCGCGCCGACCATGCCGTGGCCTTCCACCCGGAACATGAACGTCGCAGGCGGGTTGCCGACCATCAACTCGTTGAGGTCGATAGGGCGCTGCAAGTAACCTTCCGCCGGAGAAGGGAAGCCGGCCGGCACGCGCTCCTCAAAAAGCAGGATCGGCACGCGCAGCCTCGGGTACTGTGCCGCCGGGACCGGAGAAGCGGAAGTCAGCGCGATGTTCAAGGCCGGTTCTTTCTGGTGAACATCTCAGGGGTAACCGTGCGATCCTGCGCATGAGCGGAAAGGAACGCCTCCGCCTGCTCCCAGGTCAGCACAGGAATCCAGCGCCGCAGTCCTAGCTCGGGATGGATGCACGCTTCGGCCGAAGGGGTACAGCCCTGAGGGACAGGTGAAGAAGTTTCAGGTGGCATGTGCCCGCCTATGGCTGCCAACGACGACACGCCACCGCATCTGCGTTACTCGCGCTGTTCGCGGCAGATCATGGTTGCCGTTGTTCGCCACCCACCTTTGCGGTTTATGTATTCACACGCCCCCCCCTTTTCAGTCTTCGTGCCAACCCCGCTGCTCAACCAGCCATCGTGCGGGATCAGCGAGCGCAACAAACTTACACGCATATGCACACATTTCCACTTTGACCGGCTGTGCCGACCTCGGCATGATGTGCCCTAACCCACGACAGTGCGGTCAGCGTCTGCCGTCCCCTCCCCCATTGTTCTGATTACCACCGCGCGGAGCAAAAAAAGCCACTTCGCCTCCTTTAGACTTCTCATCACCACCCTGGCATGCGTCGGTTCTTGTTCGCCTTAACCCTATGGCTGCTCTCGCTGCTCTCGCCGCTCTCCGCCCCGGCGCAAAGCACCCCGGCCGACCCGCTCTCCGTCACCCTCTCCTCCGGCCGCGTCGTCCACTTTGAGTCCGAAGAACAAAAGGCCAAGTTCCTGGCCTTCCAGGAACGCATCCACCAAGCGCAACTCAGCGCGGCCGCGCCGACCCCGCACGCACCAGCGCCGGCCGCGCAAACCGCCTCCGAGCACCCTGCATCCCCCCCAGCGCGCGGGCGGAAGCAAGTGTCGGTCAAACCGACGTGGCTGCCTCGATCAGCCCCGCCACCACGCGCGACGTCACCAAGTCGGACCTCGCCATTCTGACCGTAGCCCAAGTGCAGGCGAGTGCCTTCTCGCTGCGGGGAGTGCCGGTCTACGTCACCGACATCGACCGCATCGAGCCGCAGGAAGTGGCCCCCGGCAAGTACCGGCTGGCGATCTGGTCGGGCAATCCCTTCGCGCGGCTGACCACCTACGTGCGCGCCGACGTGGCCGCGCGGGCGCTCAACTTTGAACTTGGCATGGAAGCCAAAGCCCAGGAAGAGCTGGGTCTGCTGAGCGCCGCCGACGCCTTGGACCCCCGGGTGCTCGACCTGCGCGTGCAAATCCGCCGGGTCCGGCAGCACTGGGAAGACCTGCTGAGCCGGACCGCGACGCTGTGCGAGCGGTACCCCGACGATCCGCAGTGGCTGCGCACGCTCGCGTTTGTCACCCGCCACCTTCACGGTCCGAGCGGGGCGATCCGCATCCTCAAGTAAGCCGCCGAGCGGTTCCCGACCGAGCCGAGCGTGTACTACGACCTGGCGTGCTGCGAGGCGGCCAGCGGCCACCTACACCTCACACGCTGGTGGCTGCGGGAGGCGGTCCAACTCGGCCCGGCGCTGTGTGCGCAGGCGCAGATCGACCCTGATCTAGCGGCACTTTGAGGGTCTTGTCCTTTTTTAGTGGGTTTAGCGAGGGGTTGCGACCGTCGATGATGGAAGACAAACACCAAGGGGGTAGTATATCTGCTTCGAAATGGTGCTATGGGTGTCACGAGTGTCACCGCGCAAATATCGCTACGTCGGAAAGAATCGAACAATCCAAGAAATTCCTGTCTGAACTTGACGATGGCCGCAACTCACTTTCGACTATCCAGCACACTGGATTTAGAACTGCCTGAACTGGCGCACCTTGGCATGTTCTGGAAAGTACCTGTCCGATATGCTACTGAACATCTGCAAACAAGGATGGAGAGGGTGAAACTTTTGGTGAAACTTCGAGGTTTTTATCGACATGTAAGTCCATAAAAACCTCAGTTTGAGATGTTCCCGTAGTTCAATGGATAGAATAGAGGTTTCCTAAACCTTTGATCCGGGTTCGATTCCCGGCGGGAATATTTAGTTTCGAACGTCTTACAAAATGCCTAGCTATCGGCAACTTTGAGTAACGCCGGAAAACTATCGAAAATCGCCAGCGGAGTGCCTCATGGATCAGAAAGGAAAAACATCGAAGCCCTCCGGAAAGTCGTAAATTCTACTGTGAACAAGATCGTAGATTTGATTTAGTGAAAGAGTCACAATTCCCGCCCGGGCGGTTTCACAGCTTTGCCTTCCATACTGTTGAAAGCATGTTTCACCTCCGAGAAGCGCTGATTGCGAGCGGTTCACGGCGGTCCAGCACGAACAAAGAATCAACCTCGAATTAGCCTGAATTGATAGGCAGGTTGGCACAAGGGGGCGGGTGGTGCTTTGAGACGGGAGGTGCCCGCGCGACGAACTTGAGCCAAACGCAGCGGGAGCATCACGCCCACTTCTTGCCCGGCAAGGCGGGTGCCCTCGTTCGCCACGCCGGCCGACGGCTGGCTCTTTATCCACGGCAGGTCGCAGGTCCTACCAAATGGGGCGCTCTGGAGTGATCTGCCGCCGCGTCACGAGGGCCGGACCAGAGCGTGCACAAGGGCAAGCGAGAGGAAGTTTTGGCTGCTCTACTCAAGGAGTTGGGCGACGATGCCGTCTTACCCGCCGCCAACCTGGTCAAAGCTCGCCAACAAGCTGCCACGGGCAAAAAAGGATGGCAAAAACCAAGCACTGGGGCGTGTAGCAAGGAGGATCGACGACCAAGACTCGCCTGCTCTGCGACACGCTGGGAAGACCCTCTTGTGGCTGCTCCTGACATCCGGCCAAGCCGCTGCGATCAAGGGTGCGCCCTGCGTTGCTGAAAGAAGCGGTAACTCCCGGCCTTGGCGGAGAAACTCAGCGAGTGAACGCTGTAGGCCGGGCGGATAAATAGAATATCCTCTTGGGCGAGGGTCGCGAAGACGATGCTTGACCGACCATTGTCGCGGCCGCCTGTTACCATCCCAGCCGAGCTTGAGCATCGGTCCCCAACGTTCAACGACATGAAGGGCTTTCTGATGCTCGCAACGGCGCCCGCACACTCATCATCCTCGCGCATGCACGGGCAGGCATCGCATAGGTCCTTTTCACAACCGCACAAGGTAGCGTGACCGGTCGTTTTAGCGTGTCTCCTCTAAATCGTTGAGACGCAGCCAGCGCTCCAGTTCCACCTGACCGGCCGGGAGCGCAGCCGTTCGTGGCAACTGGTCGAGCACGGCGCGCATCGCGCGCAAGGTTCCCACGAAGGCCCGCTCGTGGCCAGGGTAACGCGCCACCAGAAACACCGCTTCCAAGCACTCGGGGTCAAAGGCGGCAGTGCTCACGTCAGGCTGTGCCGCGGCGCGTGCACGCATCGAGTCTACCTCGGCCTCCAAGGCGTCTTGCGCCTCCGGGATCGACTCGGGTGCCAACGCCGGTAGCCCGCCACCACGCACGAAGTCCAGGACCAAGGCACGCATCGGCGCGTCGTCACGGCGCAAACAACCCACGAGATCAAAGGTGAGGTGTGGACGCGCAAGGATAGTGTCCTGCGCACGGGCGACGACCGTTGGCATCCCCACCATGGCCGTAAAAGGCAGCCATTGCTCCAGCGGCGCGTCCGGGGCAAGCCCGTCAAGTTGTGCCAGCGTAGCCTGTTCCTGGACGTTGCGCTCGGCCGCATGCACCGCGGCTTCGCGCTGCATCGCCTGGTTGGCCAAGTGCTCGCGCCAACCCACCGCCAACCCGGTGGCTGCCCCAACCAGCACGCAGCCAGCCAGCAACCCGCGCCAAAAGGCGGGTGGCATCTGATGCGTGGTTGTCGTGCGGCGGGACGCGGCGAGAAAGAAGAGGATGGCTGTCGGCACGATGAGCGCGGCCAGCCCGGCGAGTGCCCGCAGCCAAAGCGGCACGGGCGGGGCGGCTGCGGACATTTCCACCAAACGGAAAACCGACGCCAAGCCGAGGCCCAGATGTGCATCCATCACGACCAACGAGTTACGTGAATACACCACGGGTCACATCTATCCGGTCGATCCGCCTGATGCTCGCACATAAGGCTTGGTACGCTCCCGGTTACCGTGAGGGTTGCTCAAGCCCGTTTTCTTCCTCAAGGCGTGGCAGAAACTAACGGGGCTCTACACACGATCCGATCTACTCCATCGTGCGGGCCGCAACGTGCGTTGTATCAGCGACGGACTGCTACGAACAACAAGTGCAAGGCGGCCAAGTTCACCCGGTTGTATGCCGTTGCCCCACCTCCAGTAAATGCGGTGTAGCGTTCGTTGCTTTGCAGGTAGCTCATGTTCAGGCAATGTTCATCTTCGCGCACGTGGAAGGTGTAATCCTCTCCTGGCTGAAGTTCGGCTTCTACGGCGGAGGAGAGATCATACCGTGTCCAATCGCCGGATTGGGGCATGACCAAATACCCGGCGGCCACCGTTTGGCCTGATCGGGCGTTTCTGATTTCCAATCTCTTGACGGCGCAAGCAAGGCCCGTGTTGACCGGACCCGCGCCGTTGGCGAACTCCGCGCGCACGAGGTAGCGGCCTGCTCGCTCGACCGTGAGAACACTGCTGGCGAGTTCTTGGTCGGGATGACCCCACCGCTCGAAGTAAAGCTCGTCCACCAGTTCGCCGCTGCCGTGCATGGAACGTGCCGGGATCGTCTGGCGTTGTTCCCGGGAGCGATGGGCGAGGGCCGATGTCAGATGGGAAACGTTGCCGCTCTGCGTGTCCACGGCGGCAACACGGTAGCTGCGCACCAGCTCTCGGTGGTCACCCGAGTCGGGGTCAGTCCACTGTGTTCGTCGCACGCCCGAAGCGCATCGCTGGTTGTCCCGATAGATGTCAAAGGTGACGTGGGCAAGGTCGGCGTGCGCATAGTGGAGCGTCAGACGATCATCCGACAAGGTGATGCCGCCGTTTTGCTCCTCGTTCCAGGAAGGTTGGACGGGTGCAAAGACCGTGCGTTCGTCACCGCGATTCGCAAAGGCAGGTGCGGTTGGCTGACACGGCGTTGCAGGTTCGAGCGTTTGCAAAAGGATGCGCCATTCGTTGACGGCCTGGAGGTCGTCCGCCGCAACGTACCGGTCTCCGATCACTTCCCCGTTTAGTTCCACCTGCTGTACGGCGCACATCCCGGGCGCGGAAGGACCGACGGGCGGGAGCTGGATGCGGATGTGGTTCTGCTTGCCTTGGAAGGTGAAGCCTCTCCATTCGATTGCGTTCGTCGTGGAAAGAACATCGTTGCGCAGGGCCGCGGTGATGTACGGCTGGAAACGGATACCCTCCAAAGAAGTTTCTAGTCCGAAGACCACGTCTTGCACCATCGAAAGGTAGCCCGCCACCGACCAGAGTTGACGGCGAGAGTTTACCTGTGGGCCTGGCCGCGGACCTTCAACGACCCTTGCCTTGCCGCTGATGAAGTCGAAATTTTCCATGTTGGAGAGGTGCAACGCCGTCTGCTGCAACAAGGAAGTGATTCCGGCATCGACTGCCGGAGGATGGTTGGCGCGCCGAGCGGCCTTGATCCCATACGCCGTGACGAAGGGCCAGGTACCTTGGTTGTGATAGATGGGAACAGTCTTTTCCTGCGGCCAAACCACGGGCGGGCCGTGCGAGCCCACAGGGATTCGTGTCACGATGGAGGATGCCTGCGCCTTGTCCGCCAGACCGGTCAGGATGGCCAGCGACTGGCCGAGCAGATCGTAACGGGCCACGGCCACGCTGTCGCTGACGCCGTCGTCTGAGAGCAGGTAGGTGCAGTAGAGGCCAGCGGCCGGGTCCCAGAACCGGCGGTTGACGGCTGCGCGTAGTTCGCTCGCCCACGCGGAGTAGCGCGCCTCGTCGTCGGGGCAGCCCAGGCGGCGGGCGTAGTCGGCGGCGTGGGTCAGCAAGAAATAGTTGGCGGCGTTGACGGAGAGCGCCTTGGACATAGCGATGGTGAGCACGTTGCTCCGGGTCCAGTCCGGATAGGTCTGCTCGCGCCAGTCGAGGAAGGATTGCTCGCCGCGGTAGAGGCCGTCAGTAGGGTCGAAGACCAGGTGGCGATCCTGCTCAATCGTGCCACGCAAGATCGGGTAGACCTCGGCAAGGAAGCGACTACGCTCGGTCGTCGGCAGGTGCTTGAGCGTCGCGTGTGCGCCCATGGCCCAAACCGTCCGGTCAGTGGAGACGGGATAGCTGCCGCCGGAGCCGGTGTCCTGCACGATCTGGCGGCCGGTGCCTCCAACCACCGACGCCTTGGGGTCAGACGCCTTGAAGAGCAGAGAATTGACGGCCCGCGCGGGATCGAAGCCCGCCATCCCTAATTCCAGCGCGTACGAGACATCGCGCGTCCAGACGTACCTCCAAAGCTCTCCAGTCTCAAAGGCGTCGATCCGGATGGATTCCCCCTTGCCATAAGCATCGTCGCAGATGTTAGAAACCGAATTGGCCTGCGCCTCGTTGATTGCCAACGCGTACAATCCGTCGAAAAGCAGGTTGCCCGTGCGAACGACCGCCCAGCCGGGCAGTTCGGAAAAAGTGATTTGCCCGTCGGATGGCTGGTTGTCGCGCAACTCGGCGGTG
The DNA here is from genome assembly GCA_964246175.1 of uncultured Chthoniobacterales bacterium. Classification (GTDB taxonomy): domain Bacteria; phylum Verrucomicrobiota; class Verrucomicrobiia; order Chthoniobacterales; family SZAS-18; genus CAHJWO01. The sequence goes on from CAXTQD010000067.1 coordinate 10,974, forward strand.
GTCGCAAGACGGTACGTCCGCGCTTCGCGGTTGCCCACCAGCGTCACGCTCGCGGTGGCCTGGCCGATGGTCAGGGTCGCGGCCTCATTCGTCGCGGCAAGGCAGGCGGACGTTGCGTTGAAGGGCGTTGGATCGGACAGGGAGGGGTGCTGGATTGAAGGCATGAAAGTGATGAACATTCCGGGCACCCTGGAGGGGCACTTTCAAGCGGGTCAAGCCTGTTGTCGCCTGATGCCCGGACCCTGCTATTGATGGCAGGTCAGGGCTCATCTCCAGACCAGGGAAGGAACAACCTTCGAGACCCACGCGGATTTGTCCATCGTGGCGACGGTAGACCGTTAACCCAAGTGCTGGCGACGCCAGATTTACGGCCGACGTAGGTTAACCGTCTTGCAACCGGCTGCTTGCGGGGAGGGGAGAGGTCCGGCCTGATTGGCGTCGCCCGGCACGTCCTCCTTCCCCCATGAAATTTTCCTCCCTCTTTGCCCTTCTCGCAGCGGCTGGTGCGCTGGCGCTGGCGAACACCGCCCTGGCCGCGACCGCGGGCACCGACAACACCACGGCCGGCGCCTACGCCAGCGGCTGGACGGACAGCACGAACGGCGCGATCACCGGCACGGCCTTCGAGGCCTGGAGGCTGAGCACCTACGGCACTAACAACACGGACAGCGATGCCGGCTTCCTCCTGGAAGACTCTACCCATTTGCAGGCTAACAACACCGGGGCGAACATCAACTCGGGCGGAACCGCCTTCAAGCTGTACGGCACCGGGTCAGCGGGGGCGGATGCCTACCGGAACTTCGCGGGCGGTGCGCTCATGGGTTCGCAGAGCTATTCACTGGATTTGGCCGTCAACTACCGCAACGGCTACAAGGGGTTCGACCTCAAGGACGACAGCGGCAACACGATCTTCAACTTCGACGTGGGCAGTGACGACTACACGGTGAGTCAAACCGCCACGGGCAACGGCAGCGTCGGGAGCGCCGCCCTTACTGCCTATCCGAATAACCGGCTTTGATGGTAGGTTGGCGGGTGAAGAACCCTGAGCCAAAGCCACGCACGCGGCCCCACGCCAAACGCATCGGGAGTACGGGCGGGCAGTTCGTGGTCAACGACGAGTTGTGGGACTTGGTGGAACCGCTTTTAGCAGCGCATCCCAACACCCACCGCTTCGGTGGCGGGCGGCCCCGCGTATCCGACCGCGTTTGTGCCGACGGTATTTTCTTCTTGCTGCGCACGGGCTGCCAGTGGAACGCGCTCTCCGCCACGGGGAGCTGTCCGAGTTCCACGGCGCACGACCGCTTCCAGGCGTGGGTCGAAGACGGCTTCTTTTTGCGCTTTTGGCCGGCAAGCCTCGGCCGAGTACGAGGCCTTCAACGGCAGCGACTGGAGTTGGCTGGCGATGGATGGAGCGATGACCAAAGCGCCCCTGGCCGGGGAAAAAAACCGGCCCCAGTCCCGTGGACCGCAGCAAACAGGGCACCAAACGCTCGCGGCTGACCGAAGCCAGCGGCGTGCCGGTGGGTTTGGCCGTGGCCGGAGCCAACAAAAACGACTTCAAGCTGTTCGTTGAGACGCTCTGGAGCCTCCCCGTGGACCGGCCCGTGCCTGCGCTCTCCAAGCCACCGCGCCTTTGCCTGGACAAGGGTTACGACTTTGAGCAGGTGCGCTGGTTGGCGGAAGCGTTCGGCTTCGTGGCTCACATCCGCGCACGGGGCGAAGAGGCCACCGAAAAGCAGGCCGGGCAAAAGGCAAGGCGCTGGCCGGTGGAGCGCACCCACTCCTGGAGGAACCGCTTCCGCAGCCTCCGCACGCGCTGGACCAAGAAGGCCAGCAACCACGAGGGCTTGCTCCCCTTCGTCTGCGGCCTCATCGCCTACCGTCCCGCCGGTTTATTCGGATAGGCAGTTATCTCTCCTGCCACGACGACCTCGTGCTATGGGACAAGCTCGCTATCTCGATGCCCGGGGCCAACGACCTGATGATGGTTGAGGCAATGAAACTGGGCTACCTGGCTCTGTTCACCGCGCAAGGTGTGCCGTTCTTCCAGGGCGCTGACGAGTTCGCCCGCACCAAGGGTGGAAACAACTCCTACAACGCGCCCGACTCGGTGAACAACCTCGACTGGTCGCTCAAGCCGAAGCACCTCGACCTCTTCGTTTACACCTGCGACCTGATCGCCCTGCGCAAGGCGCACCCGGTGTTTCGACTGCGCACGCGCGAGGAAGTCGCGGCGCGGCTGAAGTTCGCGCCTTCGTCCGCGGACAAGACGCTGGTGTACACGCTGGACGCGGCCGGGGTGCCCGGCGAGGCGTGGAAGCGGGTCTTGGTGGCATTGAACAGCGACGCGGACGCCGGCGTGGACATCCCGCTGCCCGTGGGGCGGTGGACCGTCGCGCTCGACGAACGCGGACCCGTGTCGGGACGCACGGTGACCGGCAAGGTAAACGTGCGCCACAAAGCCGGCCTCGTGTTGTTCCGGCCTTGATCCCCGAGCGTTTGATCCAACCTGGTGTTTAACGGTCCACCCGCGCGCGGATAGCAATCCGGTACCCGCTCATGGACAGTCAGCCTATGCCCCCTCCTTTATTCCACCGCGGACCTGTTCGACATCCTCCGGGCCCAAGCAGACGGCAAGTTCAACGGCGACAACCAACTCAATCCCAATCAGGCGGTGTACTGGACCGGACAATTCGTCAAGAACCCCACCCAGCCACGCAACGGCATCACCACCGCCGACTACCAGACCGGCGGCGTGACCATTCCTGAAGGCTCGTTCGTGGACCCTTGGGGGCATTTCTATCTGGTCTGGGTCGACGCCAACCACGACGGCGATCTGAGCACGGCCGTCGGATGGTTTTACCAGAACGTCAAACCTGGCTCTGTTCACCCTGGTGATCCGCCCCTCAGCCTGGAAATCGGTTCCATAGGGCCCGACGGAAAATTCGGCAAGAACGGCGACGGCATCCTCGCGGGGTCCGACGACATCGTGACGTGGTAAGTCTCGCAAGGTCGCGCTTGGTTAACCGTCCAAACAGCAAGGGTTTGATCGGCCTATCATCACATTTTAACCTCTGTCGCCAAGACGAACCCGGTTCCCCAACTCTGATGGTTGTCATTCTCTTCACCCGCTCCCCAGAAACATGAAACGCCCCCTCCTATTTATCCCTGAGCTGTGTGCCAGTGCTTCCTCCAGCTTGGCTGCCATCGGCACCTTCGGCTACGGTATTGAACTGACCGGCACAGGCGCCCAAGCTACGAACTCCGGCGTGAAGACCCTGTACGCGCTCGACACGGGTGGCGGCACGACCCTGACGCCTACCGGTTCTACCGGGATGTTGAGCACCGTCTGGACCAGCGCTAGCACGGCCGTGAGTCCTACCTTCAATTTGGGCAGCTTCAACCCTGCGGCCGGCGATCCCCTCGTCCTGAACGGCGGTTCGATCCTGACCTACCAGAACGGTGGCGACGCGGTCAGCAACACCGGCCAGTATCTTAACTTCGCAACCGAGACGACGGGGAGCAATCTGTTGAGCGGCCTCAATCCCGGGACTTACGTCCTCGCCACGTACGGCTACGCCGGCGGAGTCTACGAAAACAACAATAACGCTAATTTCGCGGCCACTTTCAGCGTCGTACCCGAACCGGGAACGAACGTGCTGCTTGGCCTTGGTGGCGTCGTGGGACTCAGCTTGGTTCTCCGTCGACGCTATGCCCGTGAGGTCGTGGGCGCGACCGCCGTTCCTGGCGAGTTCAGGTAGTGGCCGACAAACGCGTCCAGCCGCCCAAAGCATCTTTCGACAGAAAGGATATCCGATGGTCTGTCGGTGGCGGCAACCTTTGCCCACGGCAAAGCCGACTCGGTTCGTTCCCGTCGGCTCAAGGAGGATGCGACACATATCCCTGTGGAAATGACCAACCACGATTTCGAGACTCTGCTGAATGCGAACGGCGCGGAGCACGGGTGGATGGGCGACTTCGAGAACACAGAGAAGATCGTCTGGTCCACGGAGGATAATTCCTATCTAGCCGTCTACGACAAGAAGCACCGCGAACTATCCATCATCGCCCGCGGCCACAAGGAACGTTAGCTGCCGCCGGGCGCCCCGAGTGCGGTCAGCAGTGCCGCGCCGTTTGGACTGCCTAGCCCGGTGCAAGCGTCCCAACCAACCGCGGCCTGGTACGCGCCGTTGTTGCCCGTCGTGATGTCGCGCAGGGCTGCCTGTGCCGCCGCGTTTGTATAGAGTGTCGCGTTGAGAAATCCCACCTGCTTGCCCAGCCGCTGGTTGCACAGCGCCAACAGCCCCGCCCACAACGGGGCCACCGCACTCGTGCCGCCGATCACCTGGTCCTGTCCGTCTACCCGTACGCGGTAGCCCGTCTGCGGGTCAGCATCGCCGGCTACGTCCGGCACGCCGCGGCCCGTCTTGGTGCCGAGCTTGGGCACCTTGGCCGCCTTCTGCCAAGCGGGCAGCGAATACTTCGTGCTGACCCCGCCGCCGCTGGCCCCGCCCTGCGCGCCGTCGTTCCACACGGTCTCGCTCCCGACCGTCGTGCCGCCTGCCGCTGCCTCCAGCCGTGTGCCGCCGCACGAGAGCACCAGCGGACTGGCTGAAGGGAAGTCCACACGCTGTTTCTTGTCGGGCGGGTTCACGTCGGCGCTGCCGTTGTCGCCGCTGGCCACCAGGATCGTCACGCCAAGAGCGGCGGCTTCCGCAAGGACCGCGTCGTAGTTCTTCAGCGACTGGGCCGTGTAGCTTTCCTCCGGCCCGCCCCAACTAATCGAGATGATCGACGGCTTGCGCACCGTGTCGTGTACGGCCGTCTTGATGGCGTCGACAAAACCCTGGTCGGTGTTAGGTGCGAAGTACACGGCGATCTGCGCCTTCGGAGCAATTGCACCGGCCACTTCGATGTCGAGCAGTACCTCTCCGTCCGCGTCGCCGCCGGGCGTGTTGGCCCCGCCGTCCACGCCGACGGCCACCACGTTGGGTGAAGGCAGCTTTAGACCTTGGAAGTAAGTTTGCAGGTCGGCCGGGCGGTAGCCGCCGCCGAGTTCGATGAGGGCGATGCACTGCCCGCTGCCGTCCGCGCCGTTTGGGAAGTTGTAGAGCCGGGCGACCTGCGGCGGGGTGTAGGAGGTCGTGGCTGCGCGTGCCGTGATGCGTTTGCCTTTGCCCTTCGCAGGCGGTACCAGACGGCGGAAGTGCGCTTGCGCCTGTGGCCGGTCGTCGAAGCCTTTGACATCCTCCACGATGCCCGCCAATGAGGCCGGTACGCGGATCGAACCTGTGCGCAGGCGGTACTCGCGCCCTCGGAAGAACGCCCGCCGCAAGCGCACGCCGAAGGCCTTGGTCAACGCGCCGAGCGTGCCGGTGAGCACCACGCGCCGCTCGCCTGTGCTGCGGTGGGTGACGGTCAAGCCGTGCTCGTGGGCAAAGGCTTCCACCCGGTCCAGGTCAGCGGCGTCGGCACCGTGACGCGCGGCGAGTTCCTCGCGCGTCAGGTAGGTGCGTTCGGTCATGCTGGACAGCAAGCACGGACGCAACGGCGCGCGCCGTGAGTCCAATGGACGGCGCGAGCGCACCAGCACCGTTACGCTGATGCGCTGCTGTGCGTCCACAGAGCCCAGGAACTTCGCTCCGGAGAGAGGACGCCTCTCGGTGCCGGCGAGAACGTGAGGCTTAGCGGAAGAAGTCGGCATAGAAACGGCGGAGAGGGAACGACGCCGCGCCGCCGTACCCTAACACGATTTTCCGGCAGTGCGCGGCCGGGTGCGGCGTGGACTCACACCGGCGAACGGCCACCGGTGGCACCGTAGACCTCGCCCGTCACGTAGCTGGCGTCGTCGCTGGCCAGGAACACGAAGATCACCGCTTGTTCCACGGGCTGCGCCGGCCGGCCGAACACCGACTGCTTGCCGAACATCACTGTCTCTGTCAGCGGCATCGTGGCCGGAATCAGCGGTGTCCACACCGGCCCGGGAGCCACGGCGTTGACCCGCACGCCGCTCTTGATGCCGAATGCGGCCAGGCTCTTGGTCATGTTGATGAGTGCCGCCTTCGTCGAGGCGTAGGGCAGGAGGATTTCGCTCGGGTCGTAGCCTTGGATCGAAACGCTGTTGATGACCGAACTGCCCGGCTTCATCTTCGGGATGGCCGCCTGCGACAGGAAGAACGTGCCGTACACGTTCGTGCGGTAGGTCGCGTCGAAATCTTCTTCGGTGAAGTCCTCCAGCTTGTCGCATGAACGCTGGTAGGCGGCGTTGTTCACGAGAATATCGATGCGGCCGAAGTTGCTCACCGTTTGATCGACGAGGTGCTGGCAAAAAGACTTCTGGCGGATGTCCCCGGGCAGCGCCACGCAACGGCGGCCCGTGGCCTCGACCAGCTTCACGGTGTCCTGCACGTCCTCGTTTTCCTCGGGCAGACAGGTGAAGAGGATGTCTGCGCCTTCCTTGGCGTAGCAGAGCGCCACGGCCCGGCCGATGCCGCTGTCCCCGCCCGTGATGAGCGCGGCACGGCCTTGGAGCTTGCCGCTGCCCGTGTACGTGTTCTGTCCGTGCTCGGCCTGCGGGTGCAGCTTGGTTTCCGAGCCGGGCGCGGACATCTTCAACTGCGCGAACGGCGGCCGGGGGAAACGTTCGCGGGGATCGACGGGGTCGTTGGATTGGGAATCACTCATTCCCATGTGTACGGCAGCCGTGGACCGGTCGGTTGCGACGGGTGTTCAACCCGGCAGGCTTTGTGCGTCGGTCTCGGTCAGGACTTCGTCCTGCTGCGTCACGCGCAGGACTTCCTCTACGGTGGTGCGTCCCTCGACCACGCGCCGCCAGCCGTCGTGGCGGAGCGTGCGCATCCCGCCGGCCGCGGCGGTGGTTTTGAGCACGTTGCCACCGGCCTTGTCGATGATTTGCTTGCGCAGCCGCTCGGTGATGACGCAAATCTCGTGGATTGCCATGCGTCCCTGGTAGCCTGTGTGCCGGCACTGTTCGCAGCCCGTGCCGCGCCGGAACGTTGCGCCGTGTTCCAACGGGAAGTTCATCTCACGCAACTGCGCCTCCGGATACTCTGCCGGCGCGCTGCAATGCGGGCAGATCGTTCGCACGAGCCGTTGCGCCAGGAACGCCCGCACCGTGCTCGACAACAGGAACGGCTCGATGCCCATGTCGAGCAAACGCGTGATGCCGCCCACGGCGTCGTTGGTGTGGAGCGTGGAAAAAACAAGGTGTCCCGTCAGCGCCGCGCGGATGGCGATGTCGGCCGTCTCGCCGTCGCGGATCTCGCCGACCATGATAACGTTCGGGTCCTGCCGCAGGATGTGGCGCAACCCCTGCGCGAAGCTCAACCCGATCTCGGGTTTCACGTCGATCTGCGACACGCCGGGCAGGCGGTATTCGACGGGTTCCTCGATGGTGATGATGCGCCGTTGCACCGAGTTGATGGAACTGAGAAAACTGTAGAGCGTCGTCGATTTGCCCGAGCCTGTCGGGCCAGTGACCATGACGATGCCGTTGGGCTGGGCGAGCAGCGCCTTGACGATGCGCGTCTGGTGTTCGTCGAGGTCGAGCTTCTCGAAGCCGAAGGAGTCGCGGTCGCGCCCGCTGAGAAGCCGCAGCGAGATGCTCTCGCCGTTGACCGTCGGGATCGTGGACACGCGCACGTCGATGCTCGTCGTGCCGGCGGCGAGGTTGATGCGGCCGTCTTGCGGCAGACGCTTCTCCGCGATATCCATGCGCGCCATGACCTTCAGGCGTGAGATGATGGCGTTTTGCAGCACGCGAAGCTGCTGCGGCACGGCGGCCTCGTGCAGGATGCCGTCGATGCGGTAGCGGATGCGCAGGTCGTTTT
>CAXTQD010000068.1:0-1857 GCA_964246175.1 uncultured Chthoniobacterales bacterium
GTTCCCCCACCTTCCGACCACGGCGTTGAGCCACCCCATCCACCCGCTGGTCGGCCGACGATGGTGCGGACCACCGATCCGACGAGATATTGGGTGGTGACGCGCCTGCACGTGCGCGCTTCTCCGTTCGGACAGACCGACGCCGGACCCCGGCCGCCCCCGGGCGTGCCCATCATGCTCGTCGCGGCGTCGGACTCGCTGGCGGGCGGCGGGCTTTTCTTCGAGTGGACGCCGTGGCTGTTAGTGGCGGCGCTGGTGCTGGCGGTGTCGGTGTTGTGCTGGCTGCCGCTGGTGCGTGGACTCACGCGCGCCCTGTGGCGGCTGACGGAGGCGACCGGCCGCATCGCGGAAGGCCGCTTCGACGTGCGCGTCGCCGAGGAAAACCGCGGCGACGAACTCGGCGCGCTCGCCGGTTCCATCAACCGCATGGCCGCGCGCCTGGACGGCTTCGTGACGGGCCAGAAACGCTTCCTCGGCGACATCGCCCACGAACTCTGCGCCCCGCTCGCGCGCTTGCAGATGGTCACGGGCATCCTCGAACAACGCGCCGTCCCCGAGACGCGCGCCAACGTCGAGGACCTGCGCGAGGAGATCGAACACATGGCGTCGCTCGTGGAGGAACTCCTCTCCTTCTCCAAGGCGTCGCTGACGCCCGGTGGCAAGGGCGCGGCGTTAACGGACGTGGAACTCGCCCCGGTCGTGGCACGCGCGGCGCGGCGCGAAGGCGCGGACGACGGGGCGGTTCGCAACGAGGTGCCCGCGGGTCTCCTCGCCCGCGCCGACGCCGAACTCCTCTCCCGCGCCGTCGCCAACCTGCTGCGCAACTCCCAGCGCCACGCTGCCGGCACGGGGCCAATCACGGTCACGGCCGACCTGGCGGGTGACACGGTGCGGTTAACCGTTCACGACCGCGGCACCGGCGTACCGCCGGAAGCCTTGGGACGGTTGTTCGAGCCTTTTTACCGGCCGGACCCCTCGCGCGACCGGGCGACCGGTGGCGTCGGGTTGGGGCTGGCCATCGTCAAGACGTGCGCCGAAGCATGCGGCGGCACCGTGGCGGCGCGCAACGCGGAAGGGGGCGGCTTCGAGGTGACGCTTGCATTACCCGCCGCCGGCCAGGTCTGAGCGCGCACCTGGCGCATGGCTTCCAAGAACTCGGCCGGCTGTTCCAGGTGCGGCCAGTGGGTCGATCCGTCGAAGAGCACGAAATGCTTGCCGGCCGGGTCGATCAATTTGTTGAGGTACTCGTCTTGGATTGTCACCCCGAAGGTAGCGTCGCCCCGCCCAACGAAGAGATAAATGGGCACGTCGAGCCTGGGCACCATCTGCCGCAGGTCGATGCCGTGGAGTTGGGGGATGAGCAGGCGGCGGGAGTAGTGATAGCTCCGGTTGGCCCGGAGGATTTCCGGGAACGGGTAGTAGCGGGAAGAAAGGCAAAGCAGCGCCAGCCGCAAACTGGACACTTGCTGCGAGACCCTCGGGAACAGTGCCGTGATCAACGCGGCGGCGCGATCTTGGGTGGGCAGATCGACGTAGGGCGCCGGCCCGGCTGCCCGGAGCTGCGCCGCCTTTTCGGGACTGGCGAGACCCTCGCGCGCGCGTTCGAGGGCGGCCCGGGTCAGCCGGCGCTCCGAGTCGTCGATGTCCACGAGTTGGCTGATGCCAACGTACGCCTGGAAGAGGCCAGGTTCACGCGCCACCGCCTGGATCGCCGGCAGCACGCGCGGCGGCAGGGCGTAGAAATGCGCGGTGGCCAGCATGCAGGCCAGGAACGGCACGGCCATGAGAACTCCCGCAACTCACCGTATGACGCAGGTGCAATGGCATTTTCGGGAGCGGCTGAACAGCGTTTATGGC
>CAXTQD010000068.1:1867-5142 GCA_964246175.1 uncultured Chthoniobacterales bacterium
GCCCCACGAGTGGCCGACGAGATAGATTTTGCGCTGGCCAAACTCGCGGCACAAGGCGCGCGCCACCGTGATCGTCTCTCGGGTGAACTGCTCGACGCGCATTGTGCCCAGCGGGATACGGTCGGGGAAGTACGAGTAACCCGCGCCACGCTGGTCCCAATGCACCACGGTGAAATAACGTTCCAGGTCGCTGTTGACCTGTCGGAAGGGTGCCGCCGGGAACCCGGGACCGCCGTGAACAAAGAGCAGCACCGGGTTGTGCGCCGGGTCGTTGCCGCGGATCAGGAAACGCTCAGGCAATCCGTTCACCGTGATCGTCTCAATCCGCGCGATCCCGGGCGGCGGCGGGTCAGCCTGCCGGGGGTCGAACACGGCGCACCCGGCCAGGAACAGGGGCAAGCAGGCGAGCAGGGCCGCGCGCCAGCGGCGTTCGTCGATGCTTGGCACTCGGCTCACGGGGCAGGGTGACTTAGACAAGCACTAACCCTTACGTCGCGCGAACGTTGCGCGGCGCAAAGATTTTGTCACCCTCCCGTCAAGGCTGCGCCAACACCGGCAGCACGATCCCCGACGCCTGCGGACCGGCGCGGTAGATCCGTTGCGTGGCCGCGCGGAAATCCTCCGGCTTCGCGTCCGGGATGTTCACGAAGGTTTGCGGGTTGCGGTCCGTCAGCGGAAACCACGAACTCTGCACCTGCACCATGATCCGGTGCCCGCGCCGGAACGTGTGGTCCACATCGGGCATCGTGAACTCCACCGCCTCCACCTGCCCGGGCACGAACGGTTCCGGTTTCTCCATGCTGTGCCGGAACTTGCCCCGGAACGGCTCGCCGCGCACAAGTTGCTGGTAGCCCGCGAGCGCGAAGGTCGGCGGCTGCACGTCCTTGACGATGGTCTTGCTGTTGGGATGCTCGTTCTCGCTGTTCGGGTCCGGGTAATCTGGCGGGTACACGTCGATAAGCTTCACGTCCCAGTCGGAGTCCGTGCCCGTCGTGGAAACGAACAGCTTCGGCGTGATAGGACCTGCAACGGTCATGTCCTCTTCAAGCGGCTCGGTTTGATAGGTCAGCACGTCCGGGCGCGTGGCGGCGAACCGTTGGTCGCTGACCATGTACTCCGGCGGCACCGCCACGGCGTAGTACGCGAGGAACGGCACCGGCTTGGCCGGGTCGCTGACGTACTCGTCAAAGTTGTTGTCGTCTTCCTTGTTGGTCTCGATGCGCGCTTGCCAAGCCAGACCTCCGCCGGGTTGGAAGTAGAGCGTCTTGTTCTGTACGCCCGGCGGCGGCCAACTTGGGTAGTGCCGCCAGACGTTGGTGCCCGTCTCGAACACCGTCGCCTTAGCCAACTGCGGGTCCGGCGCATCCTTGAGGTGGTGCTCGAAGAACGGGAACACCAGATATTGCCGGTAATAATCGGCCGTGTTGGCGTCAAAGTTGACGTATCCCAGCCGGTGACCGTCCAGCCGCGCCCAGCCGCCGTGAATCCATGGGCCGATGACGAGCTTGTTGTCGGCACCGGGATTGAACTTCCCGATAGCCTCGAACGCCGAGAACGGTCCCTGCAAGTCCTCGCCATCGTACCAACCGCCGACCGTGAGTACAGCACAGTGGATGTTCTTGAGGTGCGGCGCGAGGTCGCGGGCTTTCCAGTAGTCGTCGAACGTGTCGTGGCGCACCTGGTCGTTCCACAACGCGTCGGTCCCCGGCGCGAAGTATTTGCTCAAAGCAGCGAGCGTCCCCTGCTTGAGCAGCCACTGGTAGCCGTCGTCCGTGCCGTAGTCGAACGCGTCCCACTTGCGCGGCTCGGGCGTCGGGTTGTCCTGCGGCTTGAACACGCTGTAAAAGGCGAAGTTCGCCGCCAGCATGAACGCCCCGCCGTGGTACGCGTCATCACCGCGACCGAAAAGATTGATCATCGGCGCCTGTGGCGAGGCGGCCTTGATGGCGGGGTGCGAGTCGATGATGCTCGCCGCCGTGTTGAAGCCCGGGTACGAGATGCCCCAGATACCGACGCGGCCGTTGTTGTTCGGGACGTGGTGCAGCAGCCAGTCCACGGTGTCGTACATGTCCGTGCTCGGGTCCACGTCGGCCGATCCCTTCTTTTCGTCGATGTGCGGGTACATCTCGACGAACTTTCCCTCCGACTCGAAGCGCCCGCGCACGTCCTGGTTGACGAAGATGTAGCCCGCCCGGTCGAAATCCTCCGACGGCCCGAGGTGGCGCGTCGTCGGTGGGAAATGGTCCTCGCCGTACGCGTTCTTGCCCTCGCGGGCGTCGGCGACGCTCACGCTGTAAGGCGTGCGGATCATCAGGAACGGGTACGGCTTCGATTGATCCTTGGGCACGTAGACGGCGGTAAAGAGCTTCACGCCGTCGCGCATGGGGACCCGGTACTCGTACTTCGTGTAGTGCTCGCGTACGTCGTAGGGCGGCTCGTCGGGCTTTTTCTCCGTGGTCGGTGCGGGCGGCGGACGGTTCGGAGTTTGGGCGGAGGCGGTGTTCGCCAGCAGGCACAGGCCCACTGCGAGGAGAGAGAATGGAACCTTCATGCGATGAACGCAGGAGATACGCATCCCCACCGCGCAAGGGTCGTCCCTATTTCGCCAAGCTGGCGAGGTTGGCGATGACGTTAATCAACTCCCACGCCTCGGCCGGCTTGGTGACGTGCGTCTGGAAGCCGGCGCGCAGGGCGAGCTGCCGATCCTCGGCGCGGGCGAAGGCCGTCAATGCGATAGCCAGCACCCGTCCACCGACGGCTGACGGCAACTCGCGCACGCGGCGCAGAAATTCGTAGCCGTCCATGCCGGGCAGCCCGATGTCGGAGACGAGTACCTGCGGAGGCTTGGTGCGGAATAGTTCGAGGCCGCGGTCGGCGTCGTCGGCCACGCGCACGCTCGCGCCCTGTTGCTCGAAAACATGGCGTAGGAGGTTGCGCTGGTCGGCGTCATCTTCCACGAGCAGCAATTCGACGCCTTTCAGCGCCGTTCCGCGCGCGTGGCCGTCGTGCACAGCGGCTTCCCCCGCCTGCGGGGTCGGCGCCTGGGACTCGCTGATGGCCCGGACCGCCTCCGGCCGGGTCGCAGCGGTGGGTTTCCCTACCGGGAGCGTCACCGCGAAAATCGCCCCTTTGCCTAAACCCGGGCTGGTGACGCGCACCGTGCCGCCGTGCAGTTCGGTTAGTTGCTTGACGATGCTCAGACCCAGCCCGAGTCCGCCGTGCCGACGCGAGGCCGAGGAGTCCATCTGCCGGAAGCGGTCGAAGATGTACGGGAG
>CAXTQD010000068.1:5152-18765 GCA_964246175.1 uncultured Chthoniobacterales bacterium
GAGAAACTCCGGCGCGATGCCCTGGCCGTTGTCGCGCACGACGACCTCCGCCTCGCCGTCCGTGCGGCCGGCCTGATGCTGGCGCACCTCGATGCGTCCGCCCCGCGGGGTGAACTTGATCGCGTTAGAAAGCAGATTCCAGAATACTTGGCGCAACCGCGTGCGGTCGCCGTAGACCGGCGGCGCGAGCGGGTCCGTGGCCTCGATGATGACGATGCCCTTGGCTTCGGCGGCGTGGCGCACGCTCTCAACCGCCTCGGTGATCACGCGTGCGAGCGACAGCGGCTCGATCTCCAGCCGTGCCTTACCCGAGACCATGCGGCTCATGTCCAGGAGATCCTCGACGAGTTGGGCCTGCGCGCGGGCGTTGCGTTCGATGACTTCCACCGCCTGCGCGGCCTCCTGAGTGTTGCCGTGCTGCGCCGCTTCCTTGAGGATACTCGCCCAACCGAGGATGGCGTTGAGCGGGGTGCGCAGTTCGTGCGAGAGCGTGGCCAGGAACTCGTCCTTCATCCGGCTGATGCGCTCGCCTTCGAGCCGGGCGGCATGCTCGGCTTTGAAGATGCGCTCGCGCTCGTTCTGGGAACGCACGCGGTCGGTCACGTCGCGCTGGATGGCGACCCACTTGGAGAGCCTCCCCTCGTTGTCGCGCGAGGGGGTAATGCGCCACTCCACGAAGTACTCGCTGCCATCCTTGCGGTAGTTGACCGTCTCGCCGTGGAAGCTTTCGTTGGTTTCCAGGTCAGTGCGCAGCTTTCCGATCAGCTTGCGGTCGGTCTTCGCTCCTTGAAGGACGCGCGGGGTCTTACCGACGATCTCCTCGATGCCGTAGCCCGTCATGCGGGTGAAGGCTTGGTTGACGTACTCGATGCGCGGCCCTGGCTGGTCCAGCGAGGCCTCGGTGATGATGATGGCGTCGTTGGCGCTCTCGATGGCGGCCTTGACGAGCGCCATACCGCCATCCTCGGAACGCCGGGCATCCGGTACTTCAGGCGGTGGAGTGGCGGGTTCGTCAGACATGACAAAGACAGGCCGCTGACGGCCCGGGAAACGATACTGTGCGAAGGCTCCGTTGGTTGCCAGAAATCTTTGTCGAAGCGAGGATTAACCCCACGCCTACTCTGGCGGCGGCTCGTCGTAAATTGTCGCCACCAGCGACAGCGACTTCCGGTTCGGCAAGACGCCCAGTTCCATTTGATTCATCAGATAAGCGAAGGCGACGCCGCTCTCCGGATCGGCGAACGCGTGCCCCCCGCCCGCCCCCGGCTGGCCGAACGCCTGCACTGATGGTCCGAAGAGCGCGCGCGTCTTCCTCCCATCTGCTCCGATGGGGTTCTGCATGAACCCGGCCGAGAACGCCGTATCCAGGCAGAGCACTCGGTCGGGACCGGACACTAGCGTCGTACTCATCCACGCGAGCGCCTCTGGCGAAAAGAACGACCTACCGCCAAGTATGCCGCCGTTGGCAAGTATGGCGTAGAACTTCCCCAATGCGCGCGCCGAGCCGATGCCACTGAAGGATGGGATCGCCACACGGCGGTTCTCGGGGGCGTTCATCGCGGCAACGGCGTGCAGGCCGGCCGGTCCCGCGAACGCCCGCCGGGTTAGCGAACGTTCGTCCGCTAGCGCGTCGTAGAAACCGCCGGTCAGCGTCGGCCCACCTGCGCGTGCGGCGTGGATCGTGGCGGCGCGGTGAGCCTCGGCGTCGGGCAAGCCGATCCAGAAATCCAGGCCGAGCGGCTCGGCGAAGGTCTCGCGCCAATACGAGGCGGCGGTGTGCGCGGGCCGGCGGCGGCGCAGGAGTTCGTCCACGAGGAAGCCGTAAGTGCGCGGATGGTAGCCGTGTGCGGTGCTCGGCAACCAGTTGGGAGCCTGCGCCGCGAGCGCCGCGACGACCGCGCGGTGGTCGAGCACGCTCGTGGTCGGAACGTCCATCGCGGCGAGGCCGGCTTGGTGAGACAGCAGTTGCGCCAGGGTGACGAGGTCTTTGCCGTTCGCGGCGAACTCCGGCCAGAGTGCGGCCACGGGCGTGGAAAGTTCGATCCCATCAGCGGCCAGGACGTGCAGGAGGCAGGCGGAGGCGAGCGCCTTGGTCACCGACCAACCGAGCACCAGCGTGTCACTGGTCCAGGGTTGGGTCTGTTGACGGTCGCGCCAGCCGCCGGCCAGGGAAAGAATCTCCTCCCCGTGCCGCCACACGGACACGGCCGCGCCGAGTTCGCCGCGGGTGCGGAAGTTCTCCTCGAATTGGGTGGTAGCGGCGGCGAGGTCCATGGCGATCTGGTCAGCCCTCCGCGCTTTCGAGGGCTTCGGCGGGTGGCACGGCGGTGCTGGGTCCGCGCCGGTAGATCACCAATGCGAGGCCCGTGAGCACGCACATGCCACCGGCCAGCGTGCCGCCCGGGAGGCGTTCGTCGAGCACGGCCCAACCGATGAGCACGGCCGTCACGGGGGTCACGAGGGAGATCAGCATTGTGCGGGTCACATCGGCACGCTGCACGAGCCAGTAATACAGGCAGAACGCCACCGCCGAACCCATCAGCGCCAGGTACAAGAGTGCGAACACCCCCCGCCCCGTCCACGGGAGGTGCCACGGGCTGCCCTCCGTCGCCCAGCCCACCGCGACGAGCGGCAGCCAACCGAAGAACATCTGCCAGCCCGCCAACACGGCCGGGGGGAGGCCGGTGGCGCGCGCCTTGACCTGCACACTTGCATACGCCGTGGCCGCTCCGCCAACGACGATGGCCACACTGCCCCAGAACGCCAGCCAGCCGGCGAGTTGGAGTTCGTCGGCGAAGACCACTCCCACGCCGACTAGTCCCAGCACGGCGCCGACGACCTTCGGCATCGTCAACCGCTCGGCGGGCAGGTAGAGGTGCGCGAACACCATCCCGAACGCCGTGATCGTCGCCTGGAGAACCGCAGCGAGCCCCGAGGTGATCTGCCCCTCACCCCAGAACAGCAACCCGTAATTCACCGCGAAGGTCAGCACGCCCGTTCCCGCGACGAACGCCCATTCGCCCGTCGAGCGCGGCCCCGGCGCACCGCGTAGCGTGTTAATGCCGATCAACACGGCAGAAGCGATCACGAACCGCAGTCCCGCGAAGAGGATCGGCGGCAGCCCTTCGTTGAGCCCGAGTTTGATGAAAATCCAGGTGGAACTCCAGATCGTGCAGAGCACCAGCCAGACAGCGAGGATACGAAGGGATTTCAACGCGGCGGGTTCTCTGTGGAAGACGGCGGGGATGGGCAATGTGGGCGTGTTCTGCCCAGCCGTCCAGCGCCGGGCCGTCACGGCGGCGGGTAACCGGGCCAGCGGTACTGCCGACCGATGGCCCGCACCAGCACGTCCTTGACCGCATCCACGTCGGGGTCAGAGTTCATCAGGATCACCGCGCCCTCTCCCGACTCGAAGGCAACGCTCACCGCGCAAAAGCCGCTGTGCCAGCCGTTGTGCCCGAAGCGTGGCGGCTTGCCGCCCGTACCGAAGCTAAGGCCCTGGTTGTCCCCGCGTTGATCGGTGGTCGTCGCCCTCGCCAGCGTGGGCGGTATGATCGCATCCGGCTTGCCCGCCAACGCACGCTGCACACCGAGGTAGAACCGGGCCAGGTCACCCGCCGTGGTCCAAAAACCGGCCGCTGCCGACGCCGGGAAGCGGCCTGCGCCGCCTTCTAACGGCAGGAGCGTCGGGCCGGTGTAGCCTGTGGCAGCGTTGACCTTGGCAGTCTCAGGCAGATCCAGCGCAAACGTGCTCGACCTCATCTCTAACGGCCGCAGGACCGCCCGCGCCATGTTTAGTCGGCGAACGGCTCGCCGGTCACGTCGTCCATCGCTTGTTGCACGACGGTGTACCCGCCGCCGGAGTAGCGAAACTCGCTGTCTGGGAGGAGGTCCACCCGGACGGGCGCATTGTTGGCGGGTGGCAAGCCGTCGAGAAGTTGCGGCAGCGTGGGCACCGGTGTCCCAGGCGGGAAGCCCGGCGAAAAGCCTTCGACCGTCAACCCTGCACGATGCAGGAGGATCAGCCGCAAGGTGACAGGCTGCCGCCGGGTGAAATCATTCTCAGGAACGTGCCACCTTCGCAGGACTCGGTTGATGTCCTCGTCGAGGCTCAGGCGACCATCGGCCACGAGGCGCAAGGCTCCCACCGCAGCGACCGGCTTGCTCACCGACGCCGCCTGGAACAAGGTTTCGACCGTCACCGGCGCGTGGGTTTCCACGTCGCGAAGGCCGTAGCCCTGTTCCCGGATAATTCGGCCATCCTGGATGATCGCCAGCGCCAACCCCGGGATGCGCCGCTGCTGCATCTGCGCGGCGACCGCCTCGTCCACGGAGTCGCCGTGCAAGTTCCCGGCGACGATCAGCGCCAGGATAGCACCGAACCACACGGCGTTCATTACCCCGGCGTAGCCCGCCCGAGCACCCGCTGGAGCGCCGCTTCCAGGCGCGGAAGTTCGACCGGCTTAGTCAGATGCTCCTGCACGCCGGCTTGGAGGCTGTTCGCCTGCGCCTCCGCCTCGCCGTAGCCGCTGAGGACGATGCTCGGCACCTCGCGGACCGTGCGGAGGTCCTTGATGAGGTCCAGGCCGTTGCCGTCGGGCAGGCCAAGGTCGCTGATGATCACGTCTACCGGCTCGCTGTGGTAAAGCGCCCGGGCTTCCGCGACGCTGTTGGCGTGATACACCCGGTAACCCCGCCGCCGCAGGAGCGCTGTCAGCACCCTTGCGCTGTCCGCGTGGTCCTCGACCAGCAGCACCGACCACGACACCGGTGCCGACGCTGCGGCAGCCGGCGTGGCGGCAGCCGGAATGGGTGCTGCGGCGGCCGGGTGGCAGGCTTCGTTCGGTTCGGCGTGGAGCCGCACCTGGAAGACCGCGCCTTCGTTTAACCCCGGGCTGCGCGCGCTGATCTCGCCGCCGTGCGCCTCCACGAGCGCCTTGCAGATCGCCAAACCCAACCCGAGGCCGCCGTACTCGCGCGTCACCTTGGCGTCACCCTGCTCGAACGCCGCGAAAATGCGGTCGATCTTTCCGGCGGGGATGCCCATGCCCGAATCAGCCACTTCCACTTCCAGCCATTCATCCGCACTGTCATGCGTACGGATTTCCACCCGACCGCCGGCCGGCGTGAACTTAATGGCGTTGTTGAGCAGGTTCCAGAACACCTGCTGCAAACGGGCGGCGTCCGCGCGTGCGCAATGCCGCGTCGCTTCCAGGCGGTCCGCGAGGACGACGCGTTTGGCCTGCGCGGTCGGTCGGCAGATTTCGAGCGCGTGGTGGACGAGGTCGTGCACGTCGGCCGGGCGCAGGTCGAGCGACAGCTTGCCGTGGGAGATGCGCGTGATGTCGAGCAGATCGTCGATGAGCCGGGCCTCCAGTTCAACGTTGCGACGGATGAGCCGGAAGGTTTCCGCCAGTTCGGGGCCGCTGGGGGCGACTTCGTCGGCGGCGCTGACGGCGGCGAGGATGGGTGTCAACGGCGTGCGCAGTTCGTGCGACAGACGAGCCAAGAACTGGTCCTTGCGCGCGTTGGCCTCCTGCGCTTGGCGGTAGGCGTTCTCCAGTTCGTCGCGCTGCTGGGCCAGGAGGCGGTCGGTGTGCGCCTTGTAAACGGCGGCATTGAGCGTGCGGTGGAGCGCCTCAGGGTTGAGTCGGTTCTTGACGAGGTAGTCCTGCACACCGGCCTTCATCGCCTCGACAGCCACGGCTTCGCTGCCCGTGCCCGTCAACATCACGGTGGGGAACTTCCGGGTGCCGCCGAGTTCGCGGAGGTCCTCGATGAAATCCAGCCCCGTGCCGTCGGGCAGGTTATGGTCCACGAGGATGCAGTCGGGCTGCTCGTCGCGGCAGGCTGTCAGCCCGGCGTCCACCGTGCCACGCTCGATGATCCGGTACTCCATCGTCGCGTCCGCCAAGAGGTAGCGCCGCCAGCTTTCCCGGTCTTCGGGGCTGTCGTCGATGACGAGGACGGTGCGGGTGGGCAGACTCATGGCGACATCCTAGCGGAGCGTGAAGAAAAATGCGGCTCCCTGCCCCGGCTCAGATTCCACCCATACCCGGCCACCGTGGCGCTCGACGACCGCCTTCACCGTCGCCAGTCCCACGCCGCTGCCGCCGCCGTACTCATCGCGGGCGTGGAGGCGGCGGAAAATGTTGAAGATCTCCGCGTGATGCCGCGTCCGGATGCCGATGCCATTGTCGCGCACGCAGAACACCGGCCCACGCTCGGCTTCCTCCGGGCGACCGTCCCGCCAAGTAATCTCCACCCAGCGGCCTGCGCCGGGCGAATACTTGAGCGCATTCGTAAGGAGGTTACTGAAGACTTCCCGGACCATCACCGGGTCGCACCGCACCGTTGGCAGCGGTCGGGGCCGGCGGACCGTGATGCCTTGTTGCGCAATCCTCGCCGCCAAGCCGCCGAGCACGTCGTCGAGCAAGGTATCGAGGTCTGCGGCGGCGAACTTGAGTTCGATGGGGCCAGATTCCGAGTAGCGCAGGAGGGCTTCGAGCAGATGGTCCAGGCGGTCGGAGAGATGCGTGATCGTGTCCACCCGACGCAGGGCCTCGGGGTTCATCCCCTCGCCGAAGTCCTCCCGCAGGAAGCGCGAAAAATTGTGGATGCCGCGCAGGGGTTCACGCAGGTCGTGGGCGGCGATGTGCGCAAAGGAATTTAGGTCGGTGTTCTTGCGTTCGAGTTCCTCGTTGAGGCGATGCAGCCCTTGGGAGCGCCGCAGCACGAGGGCGTTGAGCGCCTGATGGAGTTCGCGCGCGCCGGCGAGTTCGGGTTCACCCCAGGGCAGCGATTGGCCGCGGACAACCTCTTGCCAAGCGGCGAAGGACTTGCGCGGGTGCAGGCGACCGTTGTTTTCGGCCGGCTTGTGCGGGTTACCCGCCCATCGCACCGTCACGAGCGCCTCGGGCCGGAACCATAGGACGAAGTGAGGTTCCACCCGCGAGAGCCGCACGGCCAGGAGCCCGCTGGCGGTGGTGGTCCAGCCCTCCGCCTCGGGCAGCAGCGCGGCAAGGTGGTCGGTGGCGAGGAGAGGATCGAGGTCGCGGGTTTGCAGAAAGGCGGCGAGCGCTTCCACCGCCTCGCGCCCGGGTGTCTCGCCGAGCAGCGTACAACGACCATCCACCCACACCGCCGCGCCGCCCGCACCCATGAATTCGAGCAGTTGCGGGGTGTAATGCACCAGCGCCGCGAACACGTCGCGCTGTTCGGCGCTGATGATATCAAAGAAGCGGTTCTGGACGCCCCGGGCTCGGGCGAGTTCGGCCAAGCGGGCGGCTTCGAGCTTGGCGGCGATCTCGGTGGAGGCTGCCTGGCCGAAGAGTTCGCAAGCCGCTCGTGCCGCCGGCGGGACGAAGTGCGCCTGGCGGTCGTGGCACGCCACGAGGCCCCACAACCGGCCGTCCACGAGCAGCGACACCGACATGGAAGCGCCAACGCCCATGTTGCGCAGGTATTCGAGGTGAATGGGCGACACGCTGCGCAACGCCGCGAAACTCAGGTCCAACGGCCGGTCAGTCAGCGGATTCAGCGCGGGCTCCAACGCAGCCGGCGCGTAATCGACCGTCGGGATCAGCCGCAGCCAGTTCTGCTCGTAGAGTGCGCGTGCCTGGGCAGGGATGTCCGAGGCTGGATAGTGCAGCCCGAGATAGGAATCCACGTCTGGAGAGGCGAGCGTCTCCGCGATAACTTCTCCGTGCCAGTCCCCGTCGAAGCGGTAGACCATCACCCGCTCGAACCCGGACAAACCGGCGACCGTCTGCGCGATCAACGGACCGAGCGCTGCCAAGTCGGGCGCGGTGCGCATGGCGGCGAGAGCCGTTTGCAACCGACGGTGGGCTTGGGCGAAGGTAACCGCAGGCGCTTGGCCGCTGGTGGGTTCGAGTTCGGCGATGAGGACGCCGTCGTGCCGGTGCAAAAGCACGTCAAAGGCACAATTATCGATTTCCGCGCGCAAGGGAGACGCTTCGCGCGGGTCACCGGCGGCGAGTGCGGAACGGATCAGCCCGGCGAAAGGTGCTCCAAGGGCATTGGCGAGCGTCCAGTTGACGATTTCCGCCGCTGGTCGGTCGAGCAACGCGCCAGCGTTGGCGCTGGCCTGGGTGCAAACCAAATCGGGTTCTCTTAAAGCGAGCAGAACTCCATGCGGCTGAACAGCTCCCGGGATATGGATCGGCTCGCGCGCGCACGCTTCGAGGTCCAACTTCACGGGTTCAGCCGGGGAGTGCATCGGTGGAGCATTGTCTCACATACCAGCGGTGCAAGCAGGCGAAAGTTTCGCCCGCGCCCTGGAGGATGTCTCCACGATCAGCATCTCCCGCGCCCGCCGCGTGGCGCTCCAGCGCCCCGATGAACTCTCGCCAACGTTCCCCCGCCCGCTCGCCGTAGCCGCCAAAGAACCGCTGGGCTCCGGGTGGCACTGCGCTCTGCGCCATCATGGCCGAGATGTGCCGGCCGCCCAACGTCGCTCCTTCCAAGACGTAGAGGCAGCCAAAGACCCGCCCCGGTGAATTCACTTGCGGCAGGTCAGAGGAATCCCGCAAATCCGCAATCTGCGGAGCAGTCAGGCCGAGGGCGCGGAGGTCGGCTTCTAGCCAGGGAGTTTTGAGGCGTTCGTCCGTGTCCAGGCCAGGCAGTGCAACGAGACCGCGCTCCAAAGGACGGTAGAATCCGAGGAAGATTTCCAAAATTTGCCGGTAGCGAGCCGGGTCCGCCAAACGCCGATCGATGGCAATCGCGTCTTCGAGCTTCTGGTGCGCCTCGCTGGTCGCGGCGCGGAGCGCGGGGAGGATTGGATCAGCCATACCAAACAAAAATAGGATTGCCCCGGAAAGGCAACCCTACCTTGAACGAGGCCGCGCATGCGGCAACTTCAGCGCACGCTTGGGTTGTTCGATGTGTGTCGGCTGCGCTTGACGTGAAGCTGCGCCAGCGACCGCGCCAGCGCCGCCTCGGCCTCCGCCTGCGCCTCGCTGCTCAGCGTCCGGTCGTTGAGCGCCGCCTTCGCGCGGTCTGCGGCTGCCTGTGCCGCCGCCTCGTCCACATCCGCATCACGCACGGCCATGTCCGTCAACACCGACACCCGGTCGGGCATTACCTCCGCAAACCCGCCGCCGGTGGCCAAGAAGAACTCCTGCCCATTTTTCTGCACCTTCAACGGACCAGGCTTGAGCGCCGTGAGCAGCGGAACATGCAGTGGCAAAATCCCGTACTCGCCGTCGATGCCGGGGATGGTCACCCCATCGACATCCTCGGAATACGTTTTCGCTTCGGGCGTCACGATTTCCAGTCGTAGCGTCGGCATAAGGAAAAGCGGCTACTTGCCGCCGATGGTGTCGATGCCGCCCTTCATGTAGAAGTCGTTCTCGCTGCGGTCATCGTGCTTGCCGTCGAGGATCTCCTGGAAGCCCTTGATCGTATCCGACAGCTTGACGTACACACCCGGGATGTTCGTGAACACCTCGCCGACGGTGAACGGCTGGCTGAGGAACTTCTGGATCTTGCGCGCGCGGGCGACGACCTGCTTGTCCTCCGGGGAAAGTTCATCCAGCCCAAGGATGGCGATGATGTCCTGCAGGTCCTTGTACCGCTGCAAGGTTCGCTGCACGCCCCGGGCCACCTTGTAGTGCTCCTCGCCGACCACATCAGCCGAGAGCGCCTTGGACGTGGATGCCAGCGGATCAACCGCCGGGTAGATGCCTAGCTCCGCGATGGAACGCTCCAACACGATGGTCGAATCTAAGTGCGCGAACGTGTTCGCCGGCGCCGGGTCGGTGAGGTCGTCCGCCGGGACGTACACCGCCTGGAAGCTCGTCACCGAGCCCTTCGTGGTCGAGGTGATGCGTTCCTGCAAGTCGCCCATCTCGGCGGAGAGCGTCGGTTGGTAACCGACCGCCGAAGGCGTGCGGCCTAAAAGCGCGCTCACCTCTGCACCCGCTTGGCTGAAGCGAAAGATATTGTCGATGAAAAGCAACACGTCCTGATTCTTTTCGTCGCGGAAGTACTCCGCCATTGAGAGGGCTGAGAGCGCCACACGCAAGCGCGCACCGGGGGGCTCGTTCATCTGGCCGTAGACGAGCGCGACCTTGGACTCGCCAAGGTTCTCCTGGTTGATCACCTTGGAGTCGCTCATCTCGTGGTAGAGATCGTTCCCCTCGCGGGTCCGTTCACCCACCCCAGCGAACACGGAGTAGCCACCGTGGCCCTTGGCGATGTTGTTGATCAACTCCATGATGACGACCGTCTTGCCGACGCCCGCACCACCGAACGCACCTACCTTACCACCTTTGGTGAACGGGCAGATGAGATCGATGACCTTGATGCCGGTTTCCAGCACGGTCGACTTTGTGTCCTGCTCGGTGAGCGGCGGGGCCTTGCGATGGATCGAATAACGCTTGGTCGCATTAACCGGGCCACGACCGTCTACGGGGTCGCCGGTAACGTTGAACACGCGCCCAAGCACCGCCTCACCGACCGGCACCGAAATCGGGGCGCCTGTGTTGGCGACCTGCATGCCGCGTTTGAGTCCTTCGGTCGAACTCATGGCGATGGCGCGTACCAGCCCGCCGCCGAGGTGCTGCTGGACTTCGAGCGTCAACTTAGTGGGGACACCAGCCGGCTCGAACTCAATTTCAAGCGCGTCGTAGATTTTCGGCAGGTCGCCGCTTTCGGAGAAGTCCACGTCAAGAACGGGACCGATGACTTGGACGATGGTGCCGGTATGGTGTGCGGTGGCAGTATCCATAAATTTAGGGAATGGGGGTTCGGAAAGAGGACTAACCCATCGCCATCTGGGCGGTGGTGATTTCGAGCAGTTCGGTGGTGATTCCCGCCTGGCGGACCTTGTTGTATTCCAACGTCAGATCTTTGATGAGACCCTTGGCGTTGTCGGTGGCGTTCTTCATGGCGATCATCCGCGCGCTGTGCTCGCTGGCGCGGGAGTTGAGCACCATCTGGTAAACCTGGAAGTGCACGTACTCGGGCAACACCGCATCTAGCACCTCACGCGCGCTGGGCACGAAGAGATAGCCGAACTTGTTGTCCGGATCAGCGGCGGAGCCTTTGGGAACATCCCGGCGCGCGCCGGCCTCCGCACTGTCAGAACCGGGCAAATCAGCGGGGCTGATGGGCAGCAGCGTCTGGACGACCGGTTTCTGGTTCAGCGTGTTGAGGAAGCGCGAATAAGCCACACTGACCTTCTGCACCTCACCCGATAGGAACTTGTCCAATGCAAATCGAGAAATTTGCCGCGTCTCGGATAGGCTCGGTGTGTCTTTCGTCGGGTAGTCAGCCAAGAGGTTGCGCTTGGTGCGCGCGAGGTACTGCACGCCCTTGCGTCCAGTGGCGACGTAGCCGGCTTTCCGGGCTTGGTCGTTGTTGGAAACCTCCCGGAAGAGGTTCGTGTTCAACGCACCGCAGAGACCTTTGTCCGTGCTGATGAGTATGACCAACTCGGTCTGCAATGGCCGTTCCTCCAACAAGGGGTGGCTATCCTGATCCACGCGCTCACGCAGGGACACCAACACCCGCGTCAGCAGCGACGAGTAATCGCGCCCGGCACGTGCCGCCGCCTGCGCCCGACCCATCTTGGAAGCGGAGACGGTTTGCAGCGCGCGGGTGATCTGCTGCGTGTTCTTGACCGACTTGATGCGTCGGCGGATTTCGCGGGTGTTTGCCACGGCAGGTAGAAGTTAGCGGAACGTCTGCTTGAACTCTTCGACGGCGCTCTTGATGGCGGGCTCGGTGTCCTTGTCGATGGCCTTCTTGTCGCGGATGCTGGCGAGGACGTCAGCCTTGCGGGTGGTGAGGTACTCTTGCAGCTTGTTCTGGCACTCCTTGACGCGGTCCACCGGCACGTCGTCGAAATAACCGTTCTTCATCGCCCACAGGACGGCGACCTGCTCCTCGACGGCTAACGGCGAGTATTGACCCTGCTTGAAAAGTTCCACAACTCGCGCGCCGCGGTCCAGACGGGACTTTGTGCCGGCGTCTAGGTCGCTGCCGAACTGCGCGAAGGCTGCCAGTTCCCGGTACTGCGCGAGGTCGAGTTTGATCGAACCAGCCACTTGCTTGACCGCCTTGATCTGCGCCGACGAACCGACGCGGCTCACCGACAGACCGACGGAGATCGCCGGACGCACGCCCTGATAAAAGAGGTCCGTTTCCAGGTAGATTTGGCCGTCGGTGATTGAGATGACGTTCGTCGGGATGTACGCCGACACGTCACCGGCTTGCGTCTCAATGATGGGCAGTGCGGTCAGCGAGCCGCCGCCGAACTCCTTTTCCACGCGCGCCGAACGCTCCAACAAGCGCGAGTGCAAGTAGAATACGTCGCCCGGGTACGCCTCGCGGCCCGACGGACGCTTGAGCACGAGCGATACCTGCCGGTAGGCGACGGCGTGCTTGGAAAGGTCGTCGTAAACGATGAGCGCGTCCATGTCGTTGTCCATGTACCACTCACCCATGGCCGCACCGGCGAAGGGCGCGAGGTACTGGTTGGCCGCCGTCTCGGAGGCAGGTGCGGAAATGACAGTCGTATACTGGAGCGCGCCGGCCTCTTCCAAGATAGCCACGGCGCGGGCGACGTTGGCGTTTTTCTGACCAACGGCGACGTAGATCGAATACAACGGCCGGAAGTCCTTCGCGCCCGCCTTCTCTGCGGCCATGTTGATCTTGGCTTGCGAGATGATGGTGTCGAGAGCCACAGCCGTCTTGCCCGTGGCGCGGTCACCGATGATGAGCTCGCGCTGACCACGACCGATGGGGATCATCGCATCGACAGCCATGATACCCGTCTGCACGGGCTGGTTGACGGCCTTCCGCTTGATGACGCCGGGAGCAATCTTTTCCACCGGGTAGGTGACATCGCTCTTGATTGGCCCCTTGCCGTCGATGGGCTGGCCAATGGCATTGACCACCCGGCCAAGAAGCCCCTTGCCGACCGGCACGGAGAGCAGCTTGCCCGTCGTATGGACCTCCGAGCCTTCCACGATCCCTTGGTAGTCACCGAGCAGGATCGCGCCGACCTCCGTTTCTTCGAGGTTGAGGGCGATACCGACGACGCCGTTCGGGAACTCGATGGCCTCGTTGAGCATCACGTCACTCAGGCCCTCGATGCGGGCCACGCCGTCACCGACCTCGCGCACGATGCCGACGTTGCTCTTGGTCGTCGTCGTTTTGAGACTGGCAATCTGCGTTTCGATGTCTTGGAGAATCGTGCTCATGGGCAGTGGAAGGGGATTTTGGGAAAGAAAAGGTTAAAGCTGGTTCTGGAGACGCTCGAGCCGCTGGCGCACGCTGCCGTCCCACACGTCGCTGCCGATCTTGATACGCATCCCGCCGATCAGGTCGGGATTCACCGAGAACTCGGTCGTCAGATCCTCGCCGTACTTCTGCTTGAGAGAGCTGACAATCGCGTTGGCCGTGCCTTCGCCGAGCGGCGCAGCGCTTTCGATCAACGCGTGCCGCCGCTCCATCTCCAATCGCAGGAGCCGCTGGTAAGCCTCCAACCCGCCCTGGTAGTGGCGCGGCTTTTCGGTGAGGACCGACTGCACCAGCGAGTTGACCTTGGCGCGGTCGAGGCGGCCATCGGTCAGGCTCAACTG
>CAXTQD010000069.1:0-2823 GCA_964246175.1 uncultured Chthoniobacterales bacterium
TGGGCTGCGCCACAGCGCGGCCACCATCCTGCTCAACGACCAGGGCAAGAACCTGCGCGAGGTGCAGGAGGCGTTACGCCACCGCGATATCCGCACCACCAGCCGCTACACGCACGTGGCCCCAGAGCATACCCGCGGCACCATGGACGCCCTTGGCGGCAGCTTGCCGACGTTGGGTGGCCGCCGAGTTGTGGGAGGAACCAACCGCGAAAGATCATGACTGCGAGTGAGAGCACGTTCCTGGAGCGGGCAGTCGTACAGCTTCTGTTCGTCTCCGGCCGGGAGTATTCCATCGAGAGCTTGCGGGAGAAGCTGCGCGAGTTGCTCGTGCAGGAGCCGGACGCGACGGTGCGAGCCGCGGCCAGCGTCGGCAGCTTCGAACTGTTGCAGGTGCTGCTGAAAACCACGCAGAAGCTGGAGAAGCTGGGGCTGCGCTTGGACATGCGCGCCGGCGGGGTGCGCATCACCACGGCCGAGGTGCGTCCCCCTGCCCTGCGTGACTACTTCACGGCGCTGGCCGAACAAACCCGCGTCGACCACACCGGCAGCGTCCATGGTCAGGAGGAAGAAGGGCCGCTCAGCACGACGGGCTTGGAAGTACTCGCCTGCATCGCCTTCAAGCAGCCGCTGAGCCTCCCGGAGATCAACGGGTACTTTTCCACCGACAAGCGCGCGGTCGTGCATCGGCTCCAGCACTTGGGGTTGGTAGATTGCCGCAAAGCCAGCGAGACCAGGCGAACCGTGTGGATGACGACGGCGGAGTTCCTGCGCCGCTTTAGCCTCCGGTCACCGGCCGACCTGGAGCGCCTGTTGCTTTCCGGCGAGCTGCCCATAGCCGCCTGACTAAGTTGGCAACGAACGTGCCGAGGCGTATGTGTCCGCTATGCCTAAACCTCCCTCCCCCGCCCCTGGCGACAGGAAACCCGCTGCTGCTGCCAAGAAGCCCGCCGCCGGCTTTGCCAAACCCGTGCAGCCCGACGAGGCGCTTGCCGCCGTGGTCGGCTCTTCTCCCCTCCCCCGCACCGAGCTGACCAAGAAGCTGTGGGAGTACATCCGCACCCACAAGCTCCAGGACCCGGCCAAGAAGTCGCTCATCAACGCCGATGACAAGCTGAAGGCCGTGTTCGATGGCAAGGCGCAGGTGACCATGTTCGAGATGACCAAGCTCGTCGGCGGCCACGTGAAGTAAAGCCCAGCTAGTTTTTGGATCGCCGGAGACAATCTCCTCTACCGGCCTGCCACGTGCTGCTTAAGCCATGCATGGCAGCGGAGAACATCAAAATTCCCTACGCGGAACGTAGGGGGGAGCTGGTCCATATTTCCACCTTCGACAAAGGTGGGCTCAAGCCGGATTGTCGTTGCCTAGTTTGTAAGAAGTCGCTCGTCGCCCGGATAGGCACACAGCGCGTCCACCACTTCGCCCATCCTCCGGACGTGCAGCCGTGCAACCCCGAAACGGTGTTGCACCAGCTTGGAAAGCAGTTCTTGGCGCGACGGATTGAACAGGCTTTAGCCGCAGGTAAGCCGCTCCGGGTACAGTGGGATTGCGAGGAGTGTGGCGAGGGCCACCACACGGGCGACGTGTTGAAGGAGATCGCTTCCCTCGTGGTGGAGGGCCAGCTCGGTCCCGTGCGTCCTGACCTGGCTCTCCGTCGTCAGGGCGGCGAAACCATGGCGGTCTTTGAGATCATCGTCTCCCATCCGCCCGAGCCGGAAACCCTCGCCTTCTACAAAGCGAAGGGCATCAAAGTCTGGCAAATCACTCTGACGAGCGTCGAGGAAGCCGAGTGCCTGATCAAGTCTGACGGTGTGCTCTCAGTGGATGCCGCCGCGAACTACTGCCCTCTTCCCCCGCTCCCGTACTGTCCAGACCCGGACTGCCGCGAGCACGGCCAGAAAATGGCTTTTCGTTCCCTGCGGGTTCCTTCTGTGCCGTGTTGGAACTGCCGGCAGGAAATGAAGGCGGCCTTCGTACAGCACGGATCCGGGTCGCGCGACGATGGGCCAGAGGCTTTCACACCCGAAGAACTCACTCGTGCCCGTGCTGCGGGCGCAGTTTTTTACGAACGACGTAGCCCACTCATAGGCAAGACTGTTCCAGCCAACGCCTGCCTCAACTGTCGCTCCCACATCGGCGTAGGATACTACCATCATTACATCTCGGAGGTGGCGAGCGCCAAAGCTCTCGCTCGCGTGAGCTACGGTTGCGAGATTTGCGGTATTTTCTGGCCGGTCGGTGGCTCACCACCATCGCCAGCGTCCGCGCCCAGGCCCAATCTCCAACCTGATCCCGCCGCTGCACCAGCTCCCCATCTGCGGTCTCCGTTGACCATCGCGCCCATCAACCCGGTTTATCCTACTGGGTGTCCAGATTGTGGTAAAAACCTCAAGCGCCGGTTTCTCTATGTCCGATGGCGCTACCCAGAGCGACGGCATATGATTGAGGACATTGCCATCATCATGGTGGGTCGCTACGGTTTGACCTTCGGTCCTAGCACCTTCACCGCCCGCGAGTTGCAGGTAGCCGAAGAGCATGGTGCCGACACGGCAGATCGAGGACGGATGTTCTACGAGCACCACGCCGAAATCCTTCAAAGCAGCCAACCGGTCGGCTCCTACAGCCAAGGGTGTTCTCAATGCGGGAAAGTCGTGCCGGATCAACCATGATTTGCAAAACTGGCTGGGAAAAGCCTTTCCCCACGGGGAAGCCCCAAGCGTCTTCCCCTCCCTAATCTAGCGGGGACACCCCGCAACGCCCCGGCCACGTCGCCCCGGCGGGGTTGCCCTGCGCTTCGCTCCGGCAACTTTGGAAATCCGGCATAA
>CAXTQD010000069.1:2833-18480 GCA_964246175.1 uncultured Chthoniobacterales bacterium
GTCCACCGGCGACAAGCGCCGGACTTTATTCCGGTTTCCTGCGTTGACCCCACCGTGCCGCCGCGCAGAGGTCAGGATCATTTTGCCCTCGAGGAATGAGGTTGTGCCAACCTCCTCCCCTCTCTGGCAAAACCACCGGCCAACCTTCCTGCTTTGCCCATGCTCCCCGGGTTTGCCGATCAGGTAGTGGTATAAGGCGCGAAAGGGGGGGGACGGGCAGCCGCTAAACGACTTTCCAAGCAACGGCGCAAAGTAGTTAGTACAATGGAGAGAATGAATTATGAAACTTTCCTCTTGTATTATAACCCGATATGATTATATTTAGATCGAAGCTGGTTCTTGCCAGGTTCACGACAGCAAAAAGGCCGGGGAAAGGCGCCAACCTCTCCCCGGCCAGGAACAACAAACACAACGTCAGCCGCTTAAAACTTCAGTCATGTTCAACGCCAAATTAGCAGGCCACCACCAGATCGACAATCACCAGCTCCGCGCCTTGGCTCCGAGCGTGTTTGCCGGCAACGCCCACGCCAAGGTCTCCGACCGCTACAGCTTCCTACCTACCGCCGAGGTGGTGGATGGA
Source organism: uncultured Chthoniobacterales bacterium (assembly GCA_964246175.1). Lineage (GTDB taxonomy): Bacteria > Verrucomicrobiota > Verrucomicrobiia > Chthoniobacterales > SZAS-18 > CAHJWO01. The sequence goes on from CAXTQD010000069.1 coordinate 3,414, forward strand.
CTGCGCGGCGAGGGCTGGGCTCCCGTGTGGGCCGGAGAGCAGAAGATTCGCACCGAGGACCGCCGGGGCTTCCAGAAGCACATGATCCGGCTCGCTCGCGTGGACGACTTGAGCCGCACCCAGCAGGAGCGGCCCGAGCTGGTCCTGGTCAACAGCCATGACCGTTCCAGCGCCTACCAGCTCCACGCCGGCATCTTCCGGTTTGTGTGCTCAAACGGCATGATCCTCGCAGATTCGGTGTTCGCCAAGATCAGCATCACGCACCTGAACTTCGAGCCGGCCAAGGTCATCGAGGCGAGCTTCGAGGTGGTGCGCGAGATGCCCGCCATCGCCGACCTGCTTTGCGACTACAAGGCCAGGACCTTGAACCCCCTTCAGCGCCGCGCCTTTGGCGAGGCGGCCTTGCTGCTCAAGTACGACAGCCTGGAGGAAGCGCCGGTCGGAGCCGACAAGCTGCTCACCCACCGCCGCCGTGACGATGCCGCGCCCACGCTCTGGAACACCTTGAACGTGGTGCAGGAGAACATGCTGGACGGCGGCCAGCGGGATTACAGCCGCCGCCGGCCCGAGAACCCCCGCCGCTTCTTCGGCAAGACACGCGCGGTGAAGGGCCTGGACGAGAACGTGCGGCTCAACAAAGCCCTGTGGCACTTGGCCGACACCCTGCGCGGTGGCAGCCCGCGCACGAGCGAGCACCTGCGCGACCGCTCGGAAGCTTCCGCCTAACGGCTAAAACGGAGCCAAACGCCAAGGGAGGTCCGACCCCTCCCTTGTACGGTCACTACTCCCCTCCCCGGCGAAAAAGCTGCGCCGCTTCGCGGCGGGAGGCTCTCGTTCCGCGCCCATGCCAAAAGCAACGTTCTCACTCGTGCCAGCTTGGAGCTTTCAGGCGAGCGCATTATTATCGCTGGCCATGAGCAGCAAGGAATCTAGTAAAGCAGAAGATAAGCCCCGACGCCGTGGACGGCCTAAGAGCAACGACTTGGTGCCTAGTCCGCTGGTCGCCCGTCTGACCGCGTACCGGGAAAGCCAGGGATGGACGCAGCCCCAGACCGCCGCGCGACTTAGCATCAGCGTCAACACCCTGAAAGGCTACGAGTGTGGCAGCCGCATCCCCAATGGGCCGAACACGCTGAAGATCCTCGAATTGCTCGGCGGGTCCCCCCAGTAACCGATTGGTCATCCGCCAGCCATTCAAAGGAAAAGTTTGCCTTCACATACAACCACCATGTTATTCTGTCATCCAAACACATGAGCAGTGTAACACACTAGCAGGATGATAATATCTTTCATTAACGGCAAGGGTGGCGCGGGCAAGACGACCACGGCGATCCTGGTCGCAATGGCGCTACGCGAAGCAGGCCACGAGGCCGCTGTGCGTGATCTTGATCCTCAACGCACCGCGTCGCGTTGGCTCAGCGAGAGTCCTGAGCTGCTTGACGCAGCCTCTCCCATTCAACTTCTCGATACGCCGCCACGGCTCGAATCCGCCACGGTCGCAGATGCCATCCGGGATTCTGATGCGGTGATCGTCGTCTCGCGCCCCTCCCCGTGTGATCTTTTCACTTCGCAGGACACGGCGGCGCTCGTGTCCAAATTGCGCGCTTTGGACAAGACCCGGCTCCTCTTCACAAATGTCCGTGAAAAGACCATCCTTGCACGTGGTCTGGACCAGACGGCGAAAGAGATCGGAATCAAGCCCTTGAAGGTGCACCTTCAGCTTCGAGAAGCCTACCAGCACGCGGTCCTCGCGGGGTGGAAGGCATTAACCCAGGAGGCGCGTGAAGAAGTGGGCCGCGTTGCGCTCGCTATTGTTACTGTGTTACACTAAGACAATAACATTCTATGAAGGCAAATGCTCTGACCGAACTCCGCAGCCAGAAGCTGTTGGTGAAGCCCAAGGCTCCAGAACCTGTGCTGTCTCCGCCCGCAGCGACCGTCGCTCCAAAGCCGAAGTCGGACAGGGGCGGGACTCATCGAACTACCGCAACCATGTCGTTGTATCCGGCTGACATCGACCGCCTCAAAGAGATTCGAAGGAAACTGGAAGACAACGGAATCAAACGCGTTTCGGACTCCGAGGCGGTTCGGGTGGCATTGCGCCACGTTGAACTGAGCACGGACGAGTTGGTCGCTGCCTACCGTGCGATGCAGGCCGACGACCGGCGCAGGAAGCAAGAGAGAGGGGCAATAGCAGTGTAACACACTGACATTATACGAAAAGCACACGCACATACGACGCTACACTCCCATGTCATCACGTCGTCATGGCAACACGCTGGCACAGTTTCATAATAACACTGCGTTAGTGTAACACAGTAACGCTATCGAGAATTTTCGAAATTGTGCAGCCCCCAATCACCACTCGCTTCCGGAAACTTTGGAACCCGGAAACAAACCCTTGCCACGTATAATATCAGTGTAACACACTGGTATTGTAAAATAATGTCACGGAAGAAGAACCAGTCCTCTCCTGTTCCCGCTGGAACTGCAAATGAGCAAACCACAGCCGGAGTGCAGATTGAGCTTTTTGACAGTTGGTTCGCTACGTCTGATGAGGCGGATAATTCCCGCACACTCGCTTTTTGGGATGTCATTCCATGGCGGCTGCTTTCCCATAACCGCAAGGGCAAACTGCCCGAGGTCATCGCCTTTGAAGGAGTCCGGATCGATGACCGCCACGAGGCGACGGTTTCGCTGACGCCAGCAATCCTGCGCGATCCGGGCTCCAAAACCTCGAAGGTGCTCTTTCCGGGCATCCGCGAAGAATTGGTGGAGAGGGCCTTGCGAAAGATGGCCGTCCACAAGCTGGCTGCCAGTCAGTTGGAACGTAATACCGCCGACAACAGCCTGGCGGTGGCCGTGGTGTTCTCTCTACACCAACTTCGGCAGGAGCTGGCGAACACCGGGCACGACTTCCGACTGGACCAGATCCGTGAAGCGCTCCAGGTCATGAGTCTTTGCAACGTCGCCGTGCAGAGCGAGAGTGATTCGCTCGTCCACGGGAAAGCCGGCCCGATTTTGCCCACGCTTGAATTTGTCGCCGATCCCGCCGATCCAGACGGCAAGCGGACGCTGTACAGGGTGACCTTTCATCCGCTCGCCTCCGCCGCGATCGTCGGGGAGTATTACCACCCAATTAATTACGCGCGGGTGATGAATCTTTCCCATTCACTGGCTCGCTGGATCACTAACTTGCTCAACGTACGGTTTCGCTACGCCACCCGAGGAATTGCCGATCAAAAACGCAGTTTTCGTCTGACGTTGAAACGGGTGCTGACGGACAGCGGGATGCAGAGAGAACCTCGCTTGTTCGACAACATCCAGCGCGTTCGTGAAGCGATCAATGAGTTGCGAGAAGCTGGCTTTTTGGACCGAGGGATGGCTTTTGAACAGATCGAAACGGTAAAACACGAGAAAACCAAAGGGCGGCCAAAGATCATTGATGCCGAGTGGGACCTTTATCCGAGTGACCGGTTTGCGAAGGAAATTATCGAGGGAAACCAGGCGAGAAAAATCCGGGGAACCAAGGGGTAGATAGCACTAAAGCTATGACCAGCAGGGAGGGCAGACAGCACCAAAGTCTGCGATCGAGGCCGCGGAAAGCAGGGGTGGACAGCACTAAAGACGTGAACAGAAAGGGGTAGAGGGCACTAAAGCTCGCCCCTAGCGTAAGGGGCAGACAGCACTAAAGTCTTCGTTGTCGGCCGCAACCACGGGGGCAGAGAGCGCTAAAGGATAAAACGGGTTGGGGCAGAGAGCACTAAAGCGACGATCCTGGGGGGTGGAGAGCACTAAAGCGTCTTGGAGACGTGTTTCGCATTTCGCAGCAGGAGGGGTGGAGAGCACTAAAGGGATGACGAGGGGTGCCTTGAAGGGGCAGAAAGCACTAAAGGTAGGGGGTACGAAGCACTAAAGTCCGCGCTTTGTTATGTACAAGTTATTCCCTGAAAGATAATTACTGAATCAGAAAGTCAGCCCTAGCCCGTCTTTAGCCCCTTAGCCAAACCAGAAGCAGCACACAGGAAGCTCGGAACGCAACTTTCTAAAGGTAGTGGGGGTGAAGCACAATGTTCACCAAACGCTTCACATCGAGGCGGTCTTCGACCGCAATAGGAACGGCTCTGCTTCGCCCAAGCTCTTCGCACGCCGGTTAACCCAAACCGCCCGAAGATACGAAGCACTAAATCGAGACGTCGCAAGCGCCGTAGCAAAAGTGCCGGCTTCTCCGCAAGCTCCAAAAGCCGGACGCGCCCCCGGCGCTTCGCGCCACCCCGCTACGCGCGGGGATGGCCAGCTCCGCTGGCAGTATGAACAAACTGTATAGGCGTGCCATCCAAGAAAACTGCTGTTTGGAACAGCCCGCTTGTATACAAGCAGACCTCGAAGCTCTGCTTGCTTCCTCTTACCCACTCGCGGTAAATTTCTGCACGCGCCGATGCCACTCGAAGAAGCCGCCCGCCAGCAAATTGATGCACTCCTCGTTTCTTGTGGCTGGGTAGTGCAGGACGCCAAGAAGCTCAACCTCGGGGCGGGGCAGGGGATCGCTGTCCGGGAAATTTCACTCATCTCGGGTCGCGCTGACTACTTGCTCTTTGTGGACCGACGACCAATTGGCGTAGTCGAAGCCAAAAAGGTCGGTGTCACCCTTTCTTCGGTCGAGGAACAATCCAGCTTCTACGCCGAGAACCTTCCGACGTTTTTGCGTGGCCGAAGTACCGGCTCGCTTCCCTTCCTGTACGAGTCCACGGGCATCGAGACGTTCTTCCGCGACGAGCGCGATCCTGAACCCTGCTCACGCCGAGTGTTTGCCTTCCACCAACCGGAAACCCTCGCGGGCTGGTTGGCCGAGCCAAACACCTTGCGTACTAGGCTCGCGCAGATGCCGTTCGCCCATCCGCTGGCCGAAGCTGGCATGCGTGCTTGCCAGGTGGAAGCTCTTACCAAGCTCGAACAATCCTTTGCCCAGTTCAAACCCCGCGCCTTGATCCAGATGGCCACGGGAACCGGCAAGACATTTACTGCCTGTGCCGAGACCTACCGGCTCATCAAGTACGCCAAGGCCAAGCGTGTGCTCTTTTTGGTGGACCGCGCCAACCTGGGCCGCCAAGCCGTCGGGGAGTTCCACAGCTTCGTCACCCCGGACACCGGGCGCAAGTTCACCGAGCTCTACAACGTCGAGCACCTCGCCTCCAACCGCCTCGATAGCGTCGCGCGCGTCACGGTCTGCACCATCCAGCGCCTCTACAGCATCCTGCGCGGCGAGGCCGAGCTGCCCGAGGACCTAGATGAACGTTCCACCGCCGAGCTTTCCAGCGCTGACCAGCGTCCCAAGGACGTGGTGTACAACCCGCGCATTCCTATCGAGGCGTTCGACTTCATCGTCACCGACGAGTGCCACCGCTCGATCTACAACCTGTGGCGGCAGGTGCTGGAGTACTTCGACGCCTTCCTGGTGGGCCTGACCGCCACCCCGGCCAAGCAGACCATCGCCTTCTTCGGGCAGAACCTCGTCATGGAGTATGGCCACGAGCGCGCCGTGGCCGACGGCGTCAACGTCGGCTACGACGTGTACCGCATCCAGACGGAGGTCACCGCGCAGGGCGGGCAGATCGAGAAAGGCTTCGTCGTGGACAAGCGCAGCCGCGCCACCCGACAGCTCCGCGCCCAGCTCCTCGATGAGGACGTGGCTTACGCCGCCAACGAACTGGACCGCTCCGTGGTCGTGCCCGCGCAGATCCGCACCGTGCTCCAGGCGTACAAGGACGCCGTGTTCGCGGTGCTTTTCCCCAGTCGTTCGCTGGTGCCCAAGACCCTGATCTTCGCCAAGGACGACAGCCACGCCGAGGACGTGGTGCGCTTGTGCCGGGAGGTGTTTGGCAAGGGCAACGACTTCTGCAAGAAGATTACCTACCAGGCCAAGCACGCCGAGACGGGCAAGGCTGCCAAGAGCGAGGATCTCATCCAGGAGTTCCGCCTGTCGCCGACCCTGCGCGTGGCCGTGACGGTGGACATGATTGCCACCGGTACGGACATCAAACCGCTGGAGGTGCTGCTGTTTCTGCGTGATGTGCGGAGCCGCGTGTACTTCGAGCAGATGAAGGGGAGGGGCACGCGCGTGCTCTCACCCACGGACCTGAAGGCCGTCAGTGGCGAGGAGGCCAGGGCGAAGGAACGCTTCATCCTCGTGGATGCCGTCGGCGTGTGCGAGAGCGACAAGACCGAGAGCCGCCCGCTGGACCGGCAGCCCAGCGTGGCCTTCGAGAAGATCCTCACCCAGGTCGCCATGAACGACCGCAGCGAGGCCACGCTGACGAGCCTCGCCAGCCGCCTGGCCCGGTTGGACCGTGCCATCCTGCCCGCCCGCCGCGCCGAACTCGCCGCCCTTGCCGGTGGCAAGACCCTGGCCGAACTCTCCGCCGCCCTCCTGCGCGCCTTCGATCCTGACGTTGTGGCCGAGGCTGCCACGGGCCAGCCTGGTGCTAACCCCGCAGGATTCGCTTCCGACCTGTTTGAAGCCACTCAGAAAAAGCTGCTCACCGCCGCCTGTACCCCTTTTGACGAGTACTCTTTGCGCGAAGCTTTGACCAAGGCCCGGCAGGAAGCTGACCAGATCATCGACGGGACCACTGTGGACCGGGTGCTGCACGCCGGCTTCGACCAGGGAGCCAAGGAAAAAGCCGCCGGACTGGTGGCCGGGTTTCGCGCCTATTTGGAAGCGCACAATGCGGAGATCGAAGCCTTGCAAATCCTCTACAGCCGACCCTACGCTGGCCGCTTGACCGAACGCATACTCAAGGACCTAGAAAAGACTTTGCGAGCCGAGAACGCTGCCTTCAACGAGGAAACACTCTGGAGTGCTTTCACCACGACGCGGCCCGACCGGGTCAGGGGGCGCACGCAAGCTGCCCGATTTGCGGACTTGATTCCGCTGGTGCGCTTTGCCTTGGAGCAACAGCCCGTGCTTGCACCCTTCGCCGACTCCGTGCAGGAACGCTTTGTGGCTTGGCTCGGGCAAAAGGAAGGGGCGGGCGCGGTGTTCAGCGCCGACCAGCGCGCGTGGCTGGAACTCATGCGCGATCACATTGCCACCAGCCTGAGCATTGAGGCAGAGGATTTTGATTACGCGCCCTTCAACCAACGTGGGGGGCGCGGAAAGGCGCACCAGCTTTTCGGCGGCGGTTTGCCCGCTTTACTGGATGAACTCAACGGGGTGCTGGCAGCGTGATTCAGTCAGAAGCGATGAGCAAAGCTGCGTGGCGAACTGCTCCCCTTGGAACACTGGCCGCTAGCGAACGGAACGCTATCACTGATGGACCGTTCGGCTCGAAGCTCAAAACCGAACACTACACGAGTGCTGGTCCACGAGTAATCCGACTCAAGAACATCGGCGACGCGGAGTTCATTGATGCAAAGGCTCATATCTCGGACGAGCACTTTTTGACCCTTCAAAAGCATCGCGTTTATCCGGGAGATGTTGTGATTGCTGCTTTAGGGGAAAATCCTCCGCGCTCTTGTTTGATACCCGATTGGCTCGGGCCAGCGGTCGTGAAAGCAGACTGCATCCGCTTCAAAGCTGGACCACAGATTCTTCCTCAATTTCTAAACTATGCTTTGAATGCTCCTTCCTTGCGGCGATACGCCAAAGCAATCATTCACGGCGTAGGCAGGCCGCGGCTTAATTTGGGAGAGATCAAGGCGCTGCCGGTTCCCGTACCTCCTTTGGAAGAGCAGCGGCGGATCGTAGGAGAAATTGAACAGCAATTTTCGCGGCTGAAGGCGGGGGTGACGGCGTTGCGACAGGTGCAGGCCAAGCTCAAACGCTACCGTGCCGCTGTCCTCAAAGCTGCCTGCGAAGGCCAACTCGTGCTGACTGAAGGATCGTGGGCATCCGTCAAAGTTAAAGATTTAGGTGAAGTACAATTAGGGCGGCAGCGCTCACCGAAGCACCACTCTGGCGACTTCATGCGTCCCTATTTGCGCGTCGCTAATGTGTACGAGGACCGCATCGACCTGACGGACGTCATGCAGATGAATTTTACACCTGCTGAGTTTGAGACGTTTAAGCTTCTACCAAATGATGTCTTGCTGAACGAAGGGCAAAGTCTCGACCTTGTAGGCCGCCCAGCGCTCTATCGTGATGAACTGCCTGGAGCGTGTTTCCAAAACACGCTAGTTCGGTTCAGACCAGGACCGCACGTTGAGCCAAAGTTCGCGCTGATCGTGTTCCGCAACTTCATGCACACCGGTCAGTTTCAGAAGATAGCGCGCTGGACAACGAACATCGCCCATCTTGGGGCTGGTCGGTTTGCAGAAATGCTGTTCCCTCTTCCATCCCTCGCCGAACAAACCCGCATCGTCGCGGAAGTAGAACGCCGCCTCTCGGTAGTGAACGAACTCGAAGCCACTGTCGCCGCCAACCTCCGGCGCGCCGCACGCCTGCGCCAATCTATTCTCCAACGTGCCTTTTCTGGTCGTTTGCTCCCCGCCGCGGCATGATCCTCCAGGTCCGGCAAATCCTTGATCGGGCGAAGCAGGGGCGGACTGTCCCTTTCCTCTGCACCGCCGACGACGGCCAGACCTACTTCGTCAAAGGCAAGTACGCCGGCCTGCACAGCCTCGTCGCCGAGTGGGTGGCGGGCCGGTTGGCGCGCGAACTGGGCCTACCAGTGCCGGAGTTCCGCATGATTGAAGTGACCGCGGAGGCGTTGCGCTACACGGCACTAGAGGACAAGCAGGAGCTAGGGGCGGGTGTCTGGTTCGGCTCTCAACGCGTGGACCTGGCCGAGAACCTGGCGTGGTCACAGGTCAGTCTCGTCCCAAGGCCGTTGCAAGCACAGGTTTTACTCTTCGACCGCTGGGTGAACAACAACGACCGGCATCTCACCGCACTCGGCGGGAACGTCAACCTCCTCTGGACGGCCGCCGAGCCGCGCCTTCATACCATCGACCACAACTTGGCGTTCGATGCAGGTGATCCCGACGCCTCCATGGAGACCCACGTTTTCCGAGAGGCCGCCGCCCTTTGGACCCCAGATTTCTGCGCCGCGCAGGCTGGGCAGATGCGTGCAGCGGCGGAAACCCTGAATGCAGTTTGGGCCGAGATGCCGGAGGAGTGGACGGAAATTGAACACCACGTCACCAGAGAGCGGGTGCAACATTTGCTGTGGCGGTTTGAGGAAAATCCTGCCAACTTTTGGCGTCTGCCATGAATCCTCTTGTCTGCAACTACGCCGTGTTGCGCTTCCTGCCCTACCGGGAGACGGGGGAGTTCGTCAACGTGGGCGTGCTGCTGTTTTGCCCGCAGGTAGGCTATTTCGGCTTCGAGTGCGAGCCTCGCTGGCGGCGGCGCCTGCGGGCCTTTTTCCCGGAGCTGGACAAGGAGGTGTTCCGCACCGGCATCAAAGCGCTGCGAACAGAGATGAACCGGGTGAGCCGCTTCTTCACCCGCGGCGAGGCGGGGGGCGAACGGTTGGAAGAATCGTTGGCTTTGTTCCGCGACCTGACTCAGCCGCGCGAGGGGTTGTTTTACTTCGCCGCGAACGGGGTGTTGCTCGCCCCAAAGCCGGAGGACGCTCTTCGGCAGCTTTACGATCAGTTCGTGCTGCGTCGGTTCGCTCAGTCCGTTGAGTACCAAGAAACGGTGATGCGCCAGCGCCTGAACGGCTGGCTCCGCGCCTGGGACTTGCGCCGCTTCTACACGACTGATCAGAAGGTGGGTAACGACCGCTTTCATGCCACTTTCCCTTTTGTTTACGGCACGCAGGAGTACGCTAAGAAAGCGCTCAAGCCACTGGACCTCGACCGACGCGATGCGACGGACATCTATCAGCACGCAGACCATTGGCTGAATGCCATGCGGCGTCTGGCGAAGATCGGCAAGTTGCCGGGACAAACGGTCTTTCCGGTGCGCCTACCCGCGACAGGGCTGCGGCGGGAGGCCGCGGACGAGGTGGTCCGGGAACTTACCGGTCAGGGGGCCGTGGTGCTGCCGCTTGAAGAAGGGCAAACCTTGCGTGACGCGGTGAGCATCCCGCTCGACCCAGCGGGGCAGCCGCTCTGAAGCCGGGAGGCTGCTGACTGCATGTCGCTCGTTTCCAAGCTTTGGAACTTCTGCCACATCCTGCGCGATGATGGGCTTTCCTACGGTGACTACGTCGAGCAGTTGACCTTTCTGCTCTTCCTCAAGATGGCTGATGAGCAGAGCCGGCCGCCGTTTAGCAAGGCTTCCGCGGTCCCGGTGGGCTACGACTGGCTGAGCCTCCTGGCCCGCGACGGCGACGAATTGGAGACGCACTACCGGCACCTCTTGGAAACCTTGGGCAAGGAGCGCGGGATGCTCGGGGTCATCTTCCGCAAGGCGCAGAACAAGATCCAGGACCCGGCCAAGCTGCGCCGCCTCATCGTCGACCTCATCGACAAGGAACAGTGGTCCAGCCTGGATGCCGACGTGAAGGGCGACGCCTACGAGGGCTTGTTACAGAAGAACGCCGAGGACGTGAAGGGCGGGGCGGGCCAGTACTTCACCCCACGGACGCTCATCGCCGCCATCGTGGACGTGATGGCCCCTGCACCAGGGCAGACGATCTGCGATCCGGCCTGCGGCACGGGTGGCTTCCTCTTGGCGGCGCACGACTATGTGGCCAAGCACCACTCGCTCGACCGTGAGGAGAAGCGCCGGCTGCGCGATGGCACGGTCTTCGGCATCGAGCTGGTGGACGGCGTCACGCGGCTGTGCGCCATGAACCTCCTTTTGCACGGCATTGGCGGAGATGCGGCCGTCACCCAGTTGCCGGTGGCGACCAAGGACGCACTGGCGGGCAAGCACGGCGAGTACGACCTGATCCTGGCCAACCCGCCCTTTGGCAAGAAGAGCAGCGTCACCGTGGTCAACGAGGCCGGCGAGCAGAGCCGAGAGTCACTCGTTATCAACCGGGACGACTTTTGGGCGAGCACGAGCAACAAGCAACTCAACTTCCTTCAGCACATCTTCACCATCCTCAAGCAGCACGGACGCGCGGCGGTGGTGCTGCCCGACAACGTGCTCTTCGAGGGCGGGGCGGGGGAGACAATCCGGCGCGAGTTGCTCAAGCAGGCAGACGTGCACACGCTTTTGCGTCTGCCCACCGGCATCTTCTACGCGCAGGGGGTCAAGGCCAACGTGCTCTTCTTCGACCGTAAGCCCGCGCGCGAGCAGTCGTGGACCGAGCGGCTGTGGATCTACGATCTGCGGACCAACCAACATTTCACGTTGAAGGAACGCACGCTCAAACGCGGCGACCTCGACGACTTCGTCGCCTGTTACAATCCGCAAAACCGCCACGAGCGACAGGAAAGCGAACGTTTCAAGAGCTTCTCCTACCAAGAGTTGACCAAGCGCGACAAAGTCAATCTCGACATCTTCTGGCTCAAAGATGAGAGCTTAGAGGATAACACCAAATTGCCTAATCCTGATGTACTTGCCGCCGAAATTATGGAGGATCTAGAGGCTGCCTTGGAGCAATTTGCGACGATCGTAGGGGATTTGAGGGTCTAAATATTTCGCCATCCACTTGTTCATTCCGAACTACAAGCATGCCGTTTAGCGGCTGCAATACTCAGCTAATCACCACCATCACCACCCTAACAAGGTGTCTGAACACGATTTGACCTAGAAATTAATGCATAGCAGACATGGCAAGAAACAGAAGGCCAAATGAACGGTGTTGTTGAATCAATAATTCTGCAAAGCGGAAAGCAGGGTGCTGCAACCTCCCTGAAATTTGATGTTGCGAGCGTCAATGTGTTCGTGGGACCAAACCACGCTGGCAAAAGTCAGCTTCTGCGCGAAATCCGTCCGATCATCGATTGGCCTGTCAATATTCCACCACCTAAGGTTCTAAAAAGCTTGCAACTGGCTGCGTGGGATGATGAAGCTAAGCAAGCGCTAGTAAATAGAATTCGCGCTCATGCAAAGCCAATTGCAAATACACATCCAGAGCAGATATCTATAACACTAGACGGCAGGGGTACCACTTGTTCCAGAGAACGCCTTGAATTGATAATCCAAGATGTCTTAAAGACCAGAGATATGTCCAGAGTGCCGTCGCTAGGAGATGCGATTCGCGCAGGGTTGACATTGAACTTGGATGGTGAAGGAAGGCTGAGGGCACTTATGGGTTCGCCTCGGGGCTCCATCAGTGCGCCGGCGATTGATATAACAAGCAAGTTATACAAAAATGAGGGTAAGCGCGTAGAGGTAAGGAAGATTATCCACGAAGCAGTCGGATACTGGCTTGTTGTTGTTCCAGCGAGTGATGGCGGACTGAAAATCAGGCTCTCGGAGACAGAACCTCCACCAGGAGTCGAGCACAGCCTGACCGAGGAAGCAGTTGAGTTTTTCCGGCAATGCAAAGATATCAATGGGATGAGCGATGGCGTGCAAGCATTCTGTGGCATCGTCGCCTCGGTGATTGCCAGCGACGCCAGAGTAATTTTTATCGATGAGCCAGAGGCCTTTCTCCACCCAGAACTTTGCACCATGCTAGCCAAATTGTTGTGCAATCAAGCTCGGAAGAGGCATCAACAACTCTTTGTTGCTACGCACAGCGCCCCTTTTCTCATGGGGTGTGTACAAGCAGGGATCGACACAAATATTGTGCGCCTGACCTTTCGACGCGGGTTTGCTACTAGTCATATCTTGTCTCAAGCTGAATTAGCCCCGTTGATGCGTAACCCGCTTTTACGATCAACGGATACAATGGCTGGTATCTTCTACAATTCGGTGGTTGTGACTGAGGCAGATGGTGACCGAGCGTTCTACGATGAAATCAATCATCGTTGCATGGAAGCAAAACATGCTGGTGCGATACAAAACTGCTTGTTCTTGAACGCTCAGAGCTGGCAATCAGTTGCCCCCATTGTTGCTCCTTTGCGCCGATTGGGTGTCGCCGCGGCAGCGATTGTCGATATTGATGTGCTATTGGAACAAGCTTCTACAGGAATGCAAGCGTTGATGGAGGCTGTCAACATGCCTGCTACTTTGCGGAAAGCATTAGGTCAAATGCGCGGCGATTTACACAGAGACTTGTCACCCATAAGAGATGACTTGAAGAAGAAAGGACTAGATTGTGTTGAAGGCGAAAAGCGACGCGGTCTAGAATCATTCCTCAAACAACTCTCCGATTACGGAGTATTCCTTGTACCAGGTGGGGAACTAGAAAGTTGGCTGCCTAATCTGCCGCGTGGTGAGTTTAGGTCAAAGCGGGAATGGCTGCGACAGACTTTCGAGTCGATGGGTCAAGACCCTCGTGATCCAAGCTATGTACATCCACAAGACGACGACGTTTGGAGCTGGATGGCAGCGGTAGGTCGGTGGCTGGCTGATTCGAGCAGGCTCGGAATGTGAGTTGAACAACTCGAGCCATAGGCAGCCGACATCTCGCTCCGTTTCACCTTCTGAAAATCATCGCGACCATTTTATTATTGATAAAAAGCGTTATCGATAATAAAACGGGAGGATGCCGAAAACGAGTGCGAAACAGGCGAAAACGGGTGGTGCGGGGGGTGAGGTCGTCGTTTTGGGCAGAGCAGAGAGGAGGCTGCTCACGGCCGCTGAGTTCCAGGGCTTGAGCGACGTGCCGCCCGAGGCCGAGTGGTTCGCCAACCTCTCCAATCCTCGAACCCGGCGGGCGTACCAGGGTGACATCAGGGAGTTCATGGCGTTCGTGGGCATCAAGGGGGCGGGAGAGTTCCGGCTGGTCACCCGCGCCCACGCGCTCGCCTGGCGCAAGGAGCTAGAGAGAAGGGGGCACGCGGCGGCCACCATCAGGAGGAAGTTGTCGGCGCTGGCGAGCCTGTTTGATCATTTGTGCGAGAGGAACGCCGTGCCCTTCAATCCGCTGCGTGGGGTGAAGCGGCCAGCGAGCGACGCAGGCGAGGGGAAGACGCCCGCCATCGGCGACGGACAGGCGCGGGCGCTGCTCAACGCGCCACAAGAAGGCACGCTCAAGGGCAAGCGGGACCGGGCCATCCTGGCGGTGCTGCTCTACCACGGGCTGCGCCGGGCCGAGCTGTGCGCGCTCAAGGTCGGCGACCTGGAGGAGCGCCGCGGCATCCGGCACCTGCGCGTGCACGGCAAGGGCAGCAAGATCCGCTTCGTGCCGGCGCACCCCACGGCCTTGGCGCGCATCGAGGAGTACCTGGAAGCGGCCGGGCATAGGAGCGAAGCAGCCGGACCGTTGTTCCGACCCATCAAGAACAACCGCAGCGACGGACGGTTGGCGGCGGCTCTCATGCCAGGTGGGGTGTATGTGGCGGTGGTGTGCCACTGCGCCGCGGCGGCGGGCATCAGCGTGCGTGGCTTCGGTCCCCACGCGTTGCGAGCCACGGCGGCCACCAACGCGCTGGACCACGAGGCCGACATCGCCAAGGTCCAGGAGTGGCTCGGCCACGCCAACATCGCCACCACCCGGCTCTACGATCGCCGGCGGATGCGCCCGGAAGACAGCCCGACCTTCAAGGTGGCCTACTAAATCAAAGAGGCTTTACTAATCATGAAGACCTAGGACGAAGACATGGAAGATGTTTTGGGCTCACCAAGTCCACCGTCTCAACACAGTCACTTCTGATTCAGCTTCCGCAGGCGGGCCATAATCTCCTGGATTTCCTTGAGGCTAAATCCGCCGGTGCGCTCACGCATCGTGTCCACCCTGGTGTTCGGAGGAAAACCTACAATCGGAGTCGAGAGGTTGCCGTTGCGTGCATCACCACGCTTGACATGAATTTTCCCATCGCGGTCACGATGGCGCCCGTCTAATCCTGGTTCTTTCATCACGCGATTAAAAAGTTGTTGGTCGTCCGAGAAGACGCCCGTTATTTCCCTCTAGGATACACAACCGATTGTGTATCTTCAAGGAACGCGGCTTGGTTTGTTCTACCGATAGCGTTTGTCAATGCTCTGCCGTGCCACGGCACCTAGACCGTTTTCACGTTGATCTCCCACCGCTTTGGGTAGTTCTCCTTTATGTTCGCCCGCCGCTCAGGCAGACGCTTGCCTTGGTCGCTGTGGCTTTGTCGTCTAAGCCGC
>CAXTQD010000070.1:0-18460 GCA_964246175.1 uncultured Chthoniobacterales bacterium
GCGCGCCCTTCGACCCGGAGGCGGTCTTGCGCGGGGAACTCTCGCCGGTCTTCTCGAAGGTCTGTTCATCCAGACGTTCGCGGACCTCGGCGTCGTCCAGGCCGGCGACTTCCACCGGCGCGCGGTAGGCTCCGCCGACGGTGCGCTCGAAGAGGTGGACCTGCTTCTCGAAACGGTCGTACACCCCGCGGAAATCCGCGCCCATGCCGAGCGGGTAAACCATCGGGCAGGTCGGCATGCCGAGGATGCTCTCCAACTGGTCCAGCAGGTCAATCGGCTCGCGCGCGGGGCGGTCGAGCTTGTTCATGAAGGTGAAGATTGGCACCCCCCGGCGCTTGCAGACCTCGAAGAGCTTGCGGGTCTGCGGCTCAACGCCTTTGCCCGCATCGATGACCATAATGGCGGCGTCCACAGCCGTCAGGACGCGGTAGGTGTCCTCGGAGAAGTCCTGGTGGCCCGGGGTGTCGAGGAGGTTGACCCGGTAGCCGCTGTAATCGAACTGGAGGACGGTCGAAGACACCGAGATGCCGCGCTGCTTTTCGAGTTCCATCCAGTCCGACGTGGTGGCGCGCTGCTTGCGCCGGGCGGTGACGCTGCCGGCGAGTTGGACCGCGCCGCCGTAGAGGAGGAGCTTTTCGGTCAGCGTCGTCTTGCCGGCGTCCGGGTGGCTGATGATGGCGAAGGTGCGCCGGCGGGCGATTTCGGTGGAAAGGTTCGGGGTCACGGCTCGGTGGAACGGGTATCTTACATGGAAATTGGCAGCTTGTCCCGTGCGGGTACCATCCAGACGCATCAAGGTCGCTGCCTCTCTAAATCAGCCGGTTGGTGGAGGGCTTGGCACGCCTTCTTCTTAAGCTCTGCGGTCATGAAAAGCGTTTCTTGTCTGCTGCTCATTCTCTTTTCGCTTCCTCTCTGGTCCTGCAAAGCCATGGAGGAAGCGCAACTTGCGGCCCACCGCGCCAAGCTCTCGGACCCTGATCCGCAAGTGCGCATTGCCGCCATGGAGCAGTTCTCTGACACCGCTTTCAAGGACAACGATGATCAACGCAACGTCCTGCCTCTGCTCGCCAGTCTCCTGGTCGACCCGGAGGTGCGGGTCCGTCGTCGCGCCGCCGAGTGTTCGCTCGCGGTGGCCTACCCTAACACGGCGAAGTATCCCCGGCGTGAACCACCGAAGACAGACTTGGCAAGCTGCCCGGCTTGGCAAAGTGCGCTCCGTGCGGCTCTCCACGATCAAGACGGCAGGGTGCAAGACGCCGCTTTGAGTGCCTACGCGCTGGCCTTTCCGGTGGCCGCGGACGTGCAGGACGAACTGGCCGAGAGCTACGAGTGCGAGAAGAAGGTCGAGATGCTGAAGACCAAAATCCCTTACAGCCTGTTGATCGACAACACGCCGACGCCCAAGGCGGTGGCCCTACTGGAACGCTTGGCGGACGACCCGGGGATGCTGATCCAGCTCGCACAGATGCTGCGCGGCTTCGGCAAGGTGCCGCCGACCGGTCTGCTGCCGAAGTTTGTGCAGAGGATGCGGTCCGAAGACGATCCCAACCGACGGGACACCTACTTCTTTGCGGTGGTCGAGTACCGTCAGCAGGCCAAGCCCTATCTGGCGGATCTGAGAAAGGTGCAAGGATCGGAACCCTCGCCGATTACCCAGAAGAACATGGCAGAAGCCATCCAAGCCGTCGAAGCCACCCAGTGAGCGTACCCGACCCGAGAGGCGGGTGGCAAACGCCGCTCAGCGTTCCGTCCGTGGGTCGGGGATGCGCGTGAAGGCGATGCGCATCGGCGTGTACGCGAGCGAGCCGTGCGCGCCGCCGAAGTAGATGGCGTGCTTCTTGTAGAGGTTGAGCCGGTCCACGGCGGCGAGGAGCGCGGCTTGGCGGGCGTGTTGCGGACGGTCCAGGAGCGGGAGGACGCCGTTCTTTTCCTCCTTCAACAGAAAGAGATTGACCCCGACACCCAGGGGCGCGGCGGCGACCCCGACCGGGCGGCGTTCCCACATCCGGTCGAGCGCCTGGAGGAGGTCGATGGTGTCCTGAGTGTCGAGGAAGCGCACCTCGTCGCTCCAGTCCCGGTGCCCGGCCGTCGCGCGCACGAACACGCCCATCGCCCCGGCGACGTGCCGCATCGAACGCAGCCGGGTGGCGGCCTTTTGCGCAAGGCGGTGCAGGACGCTGCGGGCGCCTTCCTCGCCGCGGAGATCGGGAGGGAGGATGTGGCTGTGGCTGACGGAGCGGCAGGTGGTTTCGCGCGCGACCGTCGGCAGGCCGTGCAAGGCGGCGTGGAAGCGTTCGCCCTCGACGCCGCCCCAGATTTCGCGCAGCAGTTCGCGGGAAGCGGCGCAGAGGTGTTCGACCGTGTCGATCTGGCGGGCGCGCAGGCGGGCTTCCATCCGCGCGCCGATCCCGCAAAGGTCGCGGAGTTTCAGAGGATGGAGGCATCCCGGCAGATCGTTGGGGGTGATGGTGACCAGGCCGTCGGGTTTGTCCATGTCGCTGGCGGTCTTGGCGAGAAAGCGGTTGGGTGCGAGGCCGACGGAGCACGTCAGCACCGGGCTGACCTCGCGCGCGATGGCCTCCTTGATGCGCCGGGCGAGGGTTTGCGCGGCACCGACCTCCATCCACTCGCCCCACAATGCGCAATGCACCTCGTCGATGGAGGCGACCTGCGGCGAGACGCCGCAGCCTTCGATGATCTCGTTGATCCGCCGGTGGCAGCGGACGTAGAGTTCCGGCCGGGCTTCGACGACCACCAAGTCTGGACACAGCCGCCGGGCCTCGTAGACCGGCGTGCCTGTCTTGACGCCGTACGCCCGCGCCTGCCGGCTGGAGGCGATGCAGCAGGTCGTCTCCGCGAGCAGGGGCACCACGGCCACCGGCCGCCCGCGCAGGCGAGGCTTGGCGACCTGCTCGACCGAAGCAAAGAAGCTGTCGAAGTCGATGAACATCGAGTGCAGGAACGTCCGCGCCATGAACGGATACTTAACGTATTGTTCAAATATGTTCAAGTACGTCCGTAGTGGGTGAATGCCGGGCTGGATTTCCACCCCTGCACAGACTACAATCCGACAGCGGCCATGCACGACACAGCGATTTTAGAAGCTTTCCCCGTCGACGATCCGGCGGACGAAGACGCTCCCGCGATGCCTGCCACGATGGTGATCCGCATGGGGCGCAGCCTGCGGCTGAGCCGCGAGGAGTTGGAGCGGTTTTGCGCCATGAACCGCGACCTGCGGATCGAGCAGGAGGCGAACGGAGATCTTGTCATCATGGCACCAGCGTTCAGTGAAAGCGGCGAGCAGAACGCAAGCGTTCTTATCGAAGTAGGCATCTGGGCGCGAGAAAATGGCGGCAGGGTCTACGACTCATCGGCCGGGTTCAGCTTGCCCAACAAGGCCATGCGCGCGCCGGACGTGTCGTGGATTTCGCCGGAGCGCTACGACCAGGTCCCCAAGGAGGAATGGAAAAAGTTCGCCAAGGTCTGCCCGGATTTCGTCGCGGAGCTGCGCTCTGCCACCGACCGCCTGCCAAAGCTGCAAAAGAAGATGGCCGAGTACATCGCCTGCGGTGCACGCTTGGGCTGGTTGATCGACCCGTTGGAGAGGCAGGTGTTTGTCTACCGTCCTGACGCGCCGGTCGAACATCTGCAAAACCCGACGACGCTTTCCGGCGAGCCGGTGCTGATGGGTTTCACGCTCGACTTGGCACGAGTTTGGTAGGCTGGCGCTTCGTTGCCGCCGGCCGGATGTACATCACGCTTGCCGAACTCGCGCCGGTTTGCGCGGGACCCTTCTCCTTTTCAACTTTCCGCTTTTCCTTTCCATGGAACCCACTTCTGACATTCCCAAAGCTTACGAGCCCGCCGCCGTCGAGGCCAAATGGCAGGCGCGCTGGACCGAGGCCGGCTGCTTCACCGCGCACCCGGAGAAAGTCTCCGCCTCACGCCCGGCGTTTTCCCTCGTCATCCCGCCGCCGAACATCACCGGCGTCCTGACGCTCGGCCACGTCCTGAACAACACGATCCAGGACATCCTCGCCCGCCGCGCCCGCCAGACCGGCCACGAGGTGCTCTGGCTACCCGGCACCGACCACGCCGGCCTCGCTACACAGAGCGCCGTCGAAAAGGTCTTGCGCAAAGATGAGAAGAAAACCCGCCACGACCTCGGGCGGGAGGAGTTCCTGCGGCGCACCTGGGAGTGGCGCGACAAGCACGGCCATCTCATCACAGAGCAGCTCAAGAAACTCGGCTGCTCGTGCGACTGGACACGCGAACGCTTCACGCTCGATCCGGCCTACGCGGAGGCGGTGGAGCGGGTGTTCGTGGAACTCTACGAGCGCGGCTACATCTACCGCGGCAAGCGCATGGTGAACTGGGACCCGGCGGCGCTGACGGCGGTGTCCGACGAGGAGGTGCTCTCCCGCCCGCAGAAGAGCGCGCTCTACTACGTGCGCTACGAGTTGGTGGACGAGCCCGGCCGCTTTCTGGAAGTGGCGACGACGCGCCCCGAGACGATCATGGCCGACCTCGCGGTGGCGGTCAGCCCGGAGGACGCGCGGTACGCTGACCTCGTGGGCAAACAGGTCTGGCGGCCATTCCCGCGCGCGGCGATCCCGGTGATCGCCGACGCCGCGGTGGACAAAGATTTTGGTACGGGCGCGCTCAAGATCACGCCAGCTCACGACAAGCTCGATTTCGAGATCGGCCAGCGCCACGGCCTCGGCGTGATCGACGCCTTGCACCCCAACGGTACGATCAATTGTCCTGAGGTGCCCGAACTCGACGGGCTGGACCGTTTCGCCGCGCGCAAGAAGGCCGGCGAAATGCTCGCGGAACTCGGCCTCCTGTCCAAAGAGGAGCCGCACGAGAACAACGTCGGCGTCAGCGAACGCTCGGAAGCCATCATTGAGCCGCGCCTGAGCGAACAGTGGTTTTTGCGCTACCCGCAGGTGCCCAAGGCGCTCGCGGCGGTGCGCGATGGGCTGATCCGCTTCTTCCCGCAGCATTGGGAGAAGACCTACGCGCATTGGCTGGAGAACATCCAAGACTGGTGCATCAGCCGGCAGGTGTGGTGGGGGCACCGCATCCCGGTGTGGTACGGGTCGGGCGGGGAGATCAAGGTGCAGCGCCAGTCGCCCGGCGAGGGCTGGGAACAGGACCCGGACACGCTCGACACGTGGTTTTCCTCGTGGCTGTGGGCGTACGAGACGATGGACCCGGAGACGCGGGCGAAGTTCTACCCGACGGACGTGCTCGTGACGGGGCCGGACATCATCTTCCTGTGGGTGGCGCGCATGATCATCGCCGGGCTGGAGTTCAAGCCGGGCAAGTCGGAGGCCGCGGCGGACAACATCCCGTTCCGCAACGTGTACTTCACCGGCCTGATCCGCGACGCGAAGGGGCGCAAGATGAGCAAGTCGCTCGGTAACTCGCCCGATGTGCCCAAGCTCATGGCCGACTACGGCGCGGACGGCGTGCGCTTCGGCCTACTGCGCACCGCGCCGCAGGGGCAGGATATTCGTTTCGACGAAAAGCAGGTCGAGGAAGGGCGTAACTTCGCCAACAAAATCTGGAACGCCGCGCGCTTCTACCAGATGCAGGAGCCGTCGCTGCCGCGCGGCGCACGCATAAGCTACCGGCCCGCGCCGTACGTGCTCGACATCGAGTCCAAGCTGCGCGACACGCAGATCGCCGTCGAGGCGGCGTACAAGGAATACCGCTTCAACGAGGCGGCACAGCGGCTCTACGACTTCTTCTGGAGCGATTACTGCGACTGGTTCGTGGAGGCGGCCAAGGCCGACATCCTCAACGTGGAAAGCGTGCCCGAGGGCGGCCGGGTGACCGAGCGCGCCATCTCCAAGCACGTCGCGCTTTTCACGATGTACCGCGTGCTGACGGAGTTCCTCGCTTTGCTGCACCCCTTCATGCCGCACCTGACGGAGGAACTCGCCGAGCGCCTGAGCTTCCCGCCGCGACCGACGACCCATGCCGCGACGGCCGATGATCTGCAAGACCGGGACCTCTCCGGCCTGAACGAACCCACCGCCGCCGCACCGCCGCGCCGCCGTCGCTTCCTGACCACGCAGCGGCTGGGCGGGCCGCTGAGCCTGTCGGGTTCGGCCGAAGAAGTGGCCAATGCGCGCTTCGTGACGGAGGACCTCTACGCCGCCGTGCGCGCCGCGCGTAACCTGCGCGCGGAATACGGCGTCGCCACCAACAAGCCGGCGCGTTTCATCCTCAAGCTGCGCGAGGAACTCCTGGCGGACGCCTTCGCCTTCGCCGCGACGATCCGCGCACTCACCCGCATGACCAACGCGGAGGAGATCGTCCTCAACCCCGACTACGAGGCCCCGCGCGGCACGCCGTCGGCGCGCACGCCGCTGGGCGACCTGTTCATGCCCTTGGCAGGCTTGGTGGACGTGGAGGCCGAACGCGCCCGTCTGGAAAAAGAGCGGGTCAAGGCGCAAGCCGAACTCGATGCCGCCGTCAAGAAGCTGGGTAATCCGCAGTTCGTCAGCGGCGCGCCGCCGGACGTGGTGGAGGAACACCGCCGCCGGCAGGCCGACGCCGAGGCCCGGCTCGAAAAGCTGCGCGGGATGCTGGAGGCGCTGGGCTAAGAAAAAAGGCGGGGATCAGCGGCCCCGCCACAGCAACGTCGCCCACGCGGCGAGGAACAGGAGCGGCAGCAGCAAGGGGGCCGCCAGACCGAGCGCGTGGGTGATAGGCGTCCCCAGAGAAGTCTCCCGGAGGGTGGCCTCCTCGTGCCGGCACTGCCGCAGTCGGCGGCGCAGGACCGCGACGACGCGCACCCCCGCCAGTACGCCGAGGTAGATCAGTCCGCAGGTGGCCAGTCCGAGCGCGGGCAGCAGGTTCCTTAACAACTCCTGGCGCGTGGCGGACGCGGTGCCAAGAGCCTGCGGTGTGCCGTTGAGCACGATGGCGTAGGCCGTGAACAGAAAGGACTGCGAGGCGACCAGCCAAGAGAGCCGGTTGACCATCAGGGTGTCCTCGTGCTCCAACTGGCGGTGGATGATCCTTGCGTCGGCGGAACTTTGCTCCTCGGGCTCCGTGCTCACCGGGAGGAATCGTGCGCCGCCATCCCGGCCGGGGTGCACGCGAACATCGCCGATTCACTTGCGACCCGTCGGCCGTGCGGCTAAGATGTCGATGACCTTGGCCGATCACCGCACCCCGCACTTTTCCCCCGCCGAAGCATCCGCATGGAAAGTTCTGTAGTCCTCCGTGAGAACCTCAAGAAGTTGATCGTGGAGCGGCTTAACCTCATCGACATTACCCCCGAGGACATCGGCGACGACCTGCCGCTTTTCAAGACGGGGCTGGGATTGGATTCCATCGACGCGCTGGAACTGACCCTCCAGGTCGAGAAGGAATACGGCGTCAAGGTGGCCAACAGCGAACAAGCGCTCCAGGCGTTTCAGAGCGTGGCGACGCTGTCCGGCTTCATCGAGGGCCACCGTCAGGCGGTCCGTTGAGCCGCGGCGCGGCGCGGCGCGTGCTCCTTTGCCGTTGATTTGCGGCCCAGCGTTTCGCTAAGCTGATTTCCTGAATCCATGAGTGCCATTGCTCTCGCTCCGTCTACCGCCCTTCACCCGCTGTTTGTGGCGGGCGCTGATTCGGCGGCTGCCCGGTCGTCGGCCGTGTCGTTGACGGCGAGCGGTTGCATCACGCCGCTAGGCGATGCGCGCATGACGACCGACGCCATGCTGCGCGGCGAGACGGCCCTACGCCTCCAGCCGGTACTCGGCCGCGACGGCGGTGACCTCGTGCCGCTGGCGCTTTGCAACGAATGGCAGCCGCCGGAGGGCGACGTGCCGCGTTGGGCGGATGCGTTTTTTATGATGATGGCTGCCGTGCCCGACCGGCCGTGGGGCAGCGCGCGCTTCCCGGTGCTCATCGCCAGCAGCAATTTCGGCATCGACAACCTCTACGACCATCACCGCCACCCGCGCGAGGGACAGCTACGGTACATCCTACCGCAGCGATTGACGGCGTTCTTCACGGCGCGGCTGGGTTGGGGGAACAACGTCAGCCACTATTCGCACGCCTGTGTGTCGGCCAACCTTGCGCTGCTCTACGCCTCCCGGCAGGTGTCGGCCGGGCTGGCGGAGGAAGCGCTCGTCTTGTCGTACGATTTCTTGAGCCCGTTTGTGACGGGCGGCTTTCACGCCATGAAAATCCTCACCGGCGAAATGCCCGCACCGTACGCGGACCGACCATTCGGGGCCATCGGCCTCGGTGACGGAGCGGCGTTCGCGGTGGTGTCGCGTGGCGATGCGGCCGGTGGTGATGGCTTCCGGCTGGAAGGGCAGGAGGGGTTCAACGAGATGTACCATTTTACCGGCAACCACCCCGAGGGCGTCGGCATGGTGCAGCTCGGCGCGCGGATGCGCGCGGCGGCGGGCGACCGGCCGGTGTGGGTGAAGGGCCATGGCACGGGGACCGTGGAGGCAGGTCGGTTGGAGGCGCGCCACATGGCAGAGTGTTTTCCTGATGCGCCGCTGGTCGGCTGGAAGGGAGCATTGGGCCACACGCTCGGAAGCTGCGCCTTGGTGGAACTCGCCGTCGCCGTGGAGAGCGTCCGCCGCGGGCGTGCGCCGGGCACGATTGGGACGAGCGGACCGTGCTTCGGCCCACAGGTCGCCACGGAGGCGTTCGACGTGGATGCGTATGCGGGGGTGGTGCTCAACGCGTTTGCCTTCGGCGGGGCGCACTACGCGTGTTTGCTCTGCTATGATTAGGCGACTTGTACGGCGCGCAGCGGCGGAAGGGCCGTTCGACGGCGCGACGCCCGACGAACGGGCGCGGGAGTGGACGAAGAATTTTCCCCCCAACGCCGTCCGGCGCATGACGAAGCTCGGTCTGATGCTCGGCGCGGCCTTGAAGGATTTCCCCATCGAGCCCGACGATGCGGTGGTGTACGCGACGACCTTCGGCGAGTCGATTACCCTGGCGCGCTACCTGGAAAGTTTCCCGACGGCGAGCCCCCTGTTCTTCCAGACGAGTATCCATCCGAGCGCCATCGAACAGGTGCTCATCAACCGTGCCTGCCCCGTGCGGGAGTTGACCCCGCTTGCCGGCCAGCCCGACCTGAGCGCACACGCAGCGCTGACGGCGTTGCTGACCCCGGGCGAGCGGGTCCTGCTCACCGGCGGCGAGGAAGTCGGTTCATGGATGCGCCAACTCGACGCGGCGTCCAACATCGGCTTCGCCTTCGCGCTCGAACTCGGCCCCATCGATGCACTGACCTCGGACGCCGTGGGCGAACTGTGCTGGACCGAAGAAGGCCGACGCGATGCGCCGTCACAAGCGCCCGCCGCCGTGCCGGGCGACCTGCACGAACTCTTTCACGCCATCCACGAGCGCCAGCCGATGCGCCTGCCGTGTCCGTCGGGCGGGGAGGTGGCGTTGATGTGGTTCTGAGGTGCGGGGAACTTCGTTCCTGGACGGACCGTAAAGGGCCGGCCGTCACACGGTGGATATGAATTTTCTGCTGTCGCAATGCGTCGATTCCTGTTTTGCTTCCGCGCCTGTCAGTCGGGCGACGGGTTGAAGTCTCCATGCACTCCGCGCGGTTTTACCTCCTGATCTTTGCGTTGTTCGTGGTGCTGCCGGTGGCGGTGGGCACACGGCGGGGGTTTGCGCGCGCCCGAAGCCGGGCTGGTGTACCTGCCGACCGCAACCCGGGGCCGGAGGGTGGCTACGTGGCGCTGTCGTGGGCGTTGCGGCACCTGCCGGCATGGTTCATGCGGCTGGCAACGCATGTCGGGACGGTCATCGGTTATTGGACGCTGCCCGGCCAGCGCCGCCACTCGCGCGGATACCTGCGCCTCGTGCTCGGCCGCGAGCCGACCCACCGCGAGGGCATCGCGCACTTCCGCGCCTACTCGGAGTTCCTCCTGCTGCGCCTGCAAATCTGCGATGGACGCGAGCCGCGGCTGCGCTTCGCCGACGGGCAGGGGAGCGAACTGCGCGCGCTCCTCGCGTCCAAGGAACCGGCCCTCTACGGCACGATGCACGTCGGGCGTTCGGACCTCGTGGGGTTCTTCCTGGGGGACTTCGGTGGGCATGTCCACATGATCCGCAAGCAGGTCGGCAACTCCGAGGACACCGAGGGCCTCGCCCGCCGCTACGCCAAGAGCGTGACCTTCATCTGGATCAACGATTGGAGCCGGCTCGTCCTGGCGATGAACGACGCTCTGCGCGAGGGCAAGTCCCTCGCCATGCAGTGCGACCGGCCGGAATACAGTTCCAAGCTGGAAGGATTCCGGTTCCTGGGAGCGCGTTGTTTGTTTGCGTTCAGTATGTAACACTTGGCGATCATGCACGGGTTGCCGGTGGTCTTCTCGTACGCGGTGCCGGACGAGGCGGACCCGGAGGTCACGGTCGTCCACATGCTGCCCGTGTACCGGCCGCGGCCGGAGGCAGAGCGGGCAGAAAACTTCACAGCGGCACGGGTACACTTCCAAACCGTGCTTGATGCCGTGGAGGCGCAATTGCGGCGCACGCCCTACCTGTGGTTCAATTACACGCCGATGAACCCACCCTGCGCCGTCGAAGAAGCCCCGCGCACTCGTGGCCTGATGCCCGTCCCATGAACCCGACCGACACGCTGCCCGTGGTCCGCGCTTCGGTGGACCGGCGCTCCGCGGCGGGGAAGGTGTTCGATTGGTGCCGGGTGATGTCTGGGTTCGCGGTATATGGGGTGTTGGGCTTAGGGGTAATCGCAGCTTGCCTTGGGGTGGCCGCGGTCGCACGGGACCGCGCACGACGTCGTGGGCTTTGCCAGGGAGTAATCCACCGCGGGATGCGCCTGTACGCGCGTTACACGGAGGCGGTCGGGATCTTTCGGGTGGAGTTCCCGGAAGGCGAAAAGTTGCGTGCGATGCGCGGCACGATCTTCGCGCCCAACCACGCCACGCTCATGGACGCGACCCATTTCCTCGCCCGGCTGCCGCGGCTGGTGTGTGTGATGAAGAAAAGCATCGCCGCCAATCCGTTCATGGGAATTTCGTCGGGTCTGGCGGGTTACCTGCCGATGGGCGAGGGCACAGAGTTCATTCGGCGCGGGCGCGACGCGCTGCTCGCGGGGGATAATCTGCTGATGTTCCCCGAGGGCACGCGCACGGTCGAAGCGCCGGTCAATCGCTTCAAGAGCGGCTTCGCGCTGATGGCGTCGCTGGCTGGAGCGCCGGTGCAAGCAGTGTTCATCGAGACGCCGGTGCTCTTTATGGGAAAGCGTTGGCCCTGGTGGAAGACGCCGCCTCTGCCGCTGCCGGTCCGGGTGACTTTGGGCGAACGGTTCCGCGTGCCGTCAGGGCAAGGGGCGAAGGTGTTCGGGGCGGAGTTGGAGGCGTACTTCCGGCACGAACTCGCCGCCACGGTCGGCGGGGGCGTCGAACGCCGCTAACGATCAGGCCGCCTTCGCGCCAAGATTATTTTCCAGGAACCACCGGTACGCGTCGCGGATGCCGTCGGGCAGCGTGATCTTCGGCTCCCAGCCGAGCGCGCGGATGCGCGAGTTGTCCATGAGTTTGCGCGGCGTGCCGTCAGGCTGAGTCGTGTCCCACTCGATCTCGCCTTTGTATCCGACTGCCTCGCGCACCGTCTCGGCGAGTTCCTTGATGGTCACGTCGTAGCCCGAGCCGATGTTGATGTGTTCGGAGGCGCTGTAGTTTTCCAGCAACACCAAGCACGCGGCGGCCAGGTCTTCCGAATGCAGGAACTCCCGTCGCGGTGAACCCGTACCCCACAAGGTCACCGACGATTTGTCGGCCGCCTTGGCGAGGTGGAACTTGTGGATCATCGCCGGCAGGACGTGCGAAGTCTGCAGATCGAAGTTGTCGTATGGCCCGTACATGTTCGTGGGCATCGCGCTGATGAAATCCGCGCCGTGCTGCCGCCGATACGCTTGGCAGAGCTTGATGCCCGCAATCTTGGCGATGGCGTAAGGCTCGTTCGTCGGTTCCAGACTGCCGGTCAGGAGCGACTCCTCGTGGATCGGCTGTGGGGCAAACTTCGGGTAGATGCACGAACTCCCCAGAAACAGCAACTTGCCCACCCCGGCGGCGTACGACGCCTCGATGAGGTTGTTCTGGATCTTGAGGTTATCCAGCAGGAAATCGACGGGAAAGTCGTTGTTTGCCTTGATCCCGCCGACCTTCGCCGCCGCGATGACGACGTAGCCCGGCCGCTCCGCGAGTAAAAACTCCCGCACCGCTTGCGTGTCGAGCAGGTCCAGTTCACGCCGGGACCGTGCGACGATCTCCCACGGGTCGCCCACGTCGGCGCGCGCCTGGACGGCACGCAGGATGGCGCTGCCCACCAGCCCGCGGTGACCAGCGATGAAGACTTTCTTTCGACCGGACATTCTGGAGGGTATCACATCCGGATGTCCTTGCCGCTCATCTGGTGCTTGAGCAGCGCGACATCGGCGTCGGTCATGATGCGCACGAGATCCTTGAACGTGGTCTTGGGCGTCCAATCGAGCTGGCGCTTGGCCTTGGAAGGATCGCCGATGAGCAGGTCCACCTCCGCCGGGCGGAAGTAGCGCGGGTCGATCTCGACGTACTTCTCGTAATCCATGTTCAGCATGCCGAAGCTCTCCTGGAGGAACTCGCGGATCGTATGCGTCTCACCCGTGGCAATGACATAATCATCCGGGTTGTCCTGCTGGAGCATCCGCCACTGGGCTTCGACGTACTCGGGCGCGTAGCCCCAGTCGCGCTTGGAGTCCAGGTTGCCCATGTAGAGTTTCTTCTGCACGCCGGCAGCGATGCGCGCGACGGCCCGGGTGATCTTGCGCGTGACGAAGGTTTCGCCGCGGCGCGGGCTCTCGTGGTTGAAGAGGATGCCGTTGCTCGCGTGCATGTGGTAGCTCTCGCGGTAGTTCACCGTGAGCCAGTAGGAATACACCTTCGCGCAGCCGTACGGGCTCCGGGGATAGAACGGCGTCGTCTCCGATTGCGGCACCGCCTGCACGAGGCCGTACATCTCCGACGAACTGGCCTGATAAAAGCGGCTCTTGGGCGAACTCTGCCGGATCGCTTCCAGCAGGCGCGCGGTGCCCGTGCCGGTCACATCCGCGGTGTACTCGGGCACGTCGAAACTTACCCGCACGTGGCTCTGCGCCCCGAGATGGTACACTTCGTCGGGCTTCAGGTCGCCGACCAGCTTGGACATCGACACGCTGTCGGCCAAATCACCGTAGTGCAGGAAGAGGCGTGCGCTGCTGTTATGAG
Source organism: uncultured Chthoniobacterales bacterium (assembly GCA_964246175.1). Classification (GTDB taxonomy): domain Bacteria; phylum Verrucomicrobiota; class Verrucomicrobiia; order Chthoniobacterales; family SZAS-18; genus CAHJWO01. Next base: position 13,260 of record CAXTQD010000070.1, read on the forward strand.
GGTCCTGGTAGATGGCGTCAAGCCGCTCCGTGTTGAATGTGGACGCGCGCCGGATGAGCCCGTGCACCTCGTAACCCTTCTCCAGGAGGAGTTCAGAAAGGTACGAGCCGTCCTGACCGGTGATACCGGTGATCAGTGCTTTTTTCGACATGGCGCGTCTGTGTAGCACAAAAAGGGCCGGGTCCAAAACGTTTTTGGATTCCTAGGGAAATTCCCGGGTTTCGCGGCTTGCGTTTCGATGCGCCACGCCGGATGAATGGAGCCGGGATGAAGAAAATCGAGGCCATCGTCAAACCCTTCAAGGTGGAGGACGTGAAGGAAGCCCTCTCCGAGGTCGGCGTCGATGGCATGACGATCAGCGAGGTCAAGGGCTTCGGCCGGCAAAAGGGGCACACGGAAATCTACCGCGGCAGCGAGTATACCGTCGACTTCCTACCAAAGGTGAAGTTCGAGATCGTGTTGGAGGACGAGCGCGTGCAGCGCACGGTGGACGCCGTGGTGCGCGCGGCCAAGACGGGCAAGATCGGCGACGGCAAGGTATTCGTGTACGCGGTGGAGGAAGTGATCCGCATCCGCACCGAGGAGCGCGGCACGGACGCAATCTGATTGTCCCGAAACGACGCTTGGCAGACCCGGCGCGAGCCGCTAAATAAGCGGCGTGAATTACCTCTACGTCCTGCTCCTGGCCATTATCCAGGGGCTCTGCGAACTGCTGCCGGTGTCGAGTTCGGCGCACGTCATCGTGACAGAAAAGCTGCTCGGGCTCAATCCGTCCAAGCCCGAGATGACGTTCCTGCTCATCATGCTGCACACCGGCACGATGTTCGCGGTGATCGCCTATTTCTGGAAGCAGTGGCAGCGGGATTACTTTTCGTCTGGCGCGGCGTTCGCCGAGACGTGCAAGGTCGTCATCATTGCCACGCTGGCGACGGGCGTGATCGGCTTCGGGTTGCAGAAAGTCATCGAGAAAGGCTTTCTGCGCGGCCATCCGGACGCCCAGGTAGAAGACATCTTCGGCAACCTGTGGCTGGTCGCGGGTGCCTTGGCGGCGGTGGGCGTGCTGATCCTCCTCGCCGGCCGCGAGCGCAACGCCGACGCGGGCACGATGGCATCGGGCAATGAACTCGGCACAGGGCAGGCTGCGGTGATCGGCGTGGTGCAGGGGCTCTGCCTGCCGTTCCGTGGGTTCTCGCGTTCGGGGGCGACGATCTCGACGGGGATGTTGGCCGGCGTAGCGCGGCAGGCGGCGGAGCGGTTCAGCTTCGCGCTGGCGGTGGTCCTGACGCCGCCGGTGGTGGCACGTGAGGCGTGGCGGTTGTTCAAGCCGAAACCCGGGATGGAAGCCCTCCCGCACGGCGAACTGATCCACCTCGCCGCCCCGGGGTTGGTGGGCATGGTATTCAGCTTCCTGGCGGGGCTAGTGGCGCTGCGCTGGCTCTCGCAATGGCTGGAGACGGGCAAGTGGCAGTGGTTCGGCGTGTACTGCCTCGTGGCGTCGGGGATCGTGTTCTTCCTGGCGACGCGTGGGTTTTAGAACTCCACCCGCATCCCGTCCGCCGCCGCGATGACTTCGGCCCCGCCCAGGGTTTCGCGGCCGAGCGCACAGATTTCCTCCGTCCGTGCGGCGAACTCTGCTGTCAGGTGCGTCAGGCAAACCCGACGCACCGGCTTGTCGGCGAGGAACGCGAAAAGTTCCTCCGGCTCGAAGTGAGCGAGTTCGCAAACCAGGAGGTCGCACGGCCGGTCGAGGACGGGTGCCAAGTCCTCCGGCCGGCCGAGGTCCGCGGAGTAAATCAGCCGCTTGTCCTGCCAGTCGTAGATGAGGCTGTACGCCAGGAAGCGGTCGCGTGCCTTGGGGGCAATCGCCGCGCGCAAGCCGTCGAGGTGCGTGGACGGGTTGACCGACACCCGCACCCGGCTGTCGTCGAGCGTCGCCGCATCGCCGGGCAGTGCCTCCCAAGCGTGGAACTGGATCGGGAAGCCAACGAGTTTTTCCGGCAGGTAAACGGCTTCCAGCCATGTGCGGAGCGGCGCGATCAACTCCGCCGGGAGGTAGAGCAACAGCGGTTGGCGGCGCGCTTCCAGCCACGCACCTTGGATAATCATCGGCAAACCGGAAAGATGGTCCGAATGACCGTGGCTGATGAAAACGGCATCCAACGACGCAAAAGGCACACCCAGCGCTTTCAACCGCTGGCTGCAAGGCTCGCCGGCGTCTAGGAGCCAACGCCGACCGCCGGATTCGAGCAGGATCGACGACGGGAACCGATCCGCCATGGGGATGCCGCAGGCGGTTCCGAGGAAGGTCAGGACATCCATGGGCAGGGCGGCGTGCGACAGGCTAACCGCGCCGCAAAGAACACGGCAACCATTATCTACCCCGGAGAAAACCCTTGCCAGCATGCCCCTTCGTCTCTTTAAGGGAGCGGACCGAACCCATGCGATCCCTCCTCCCGACCGTCTGCCTCGCGGCGGGCGCATTCCTCCTCACCGGCCTAGCTACTTCCCTGCGCGGGTGGGAACCCTCCGACGTGGTCGGCCCAGTCGTCAACGTCCGCTTGGCCGACGGCTTCGACTTGCCCGTGGGCAAGCCAGATGGCGTCGGCTACCACAAGGCCCGCGGCATGCAGCCCAACGGTCACCTGGGCGACGATTGGGACGGGGACCGCGGCGGCAACACCGACCTCGGCGACCCGGTATATTCCATTGGGGCAGGCGTCGTCGTCCTCGCCGACAATATGCACATGGGCTGGGGGAACGTCGTCATGGTGCGCCACTGCTTCCGCGAACCGACCGACAACGACGCGATCCACACCGTCGACAGCCTCTACGGCCACGTGGACCAGATGCTGGTGCGCGAGGGGCAGACCGTCGCGCGCGGCCAGCAGATCGCCACCATCGGCACGGCCTTCGGGCTCTACGAGGCGCACCTGCACTTCGAGGTGCGCAAGAACATCAACATCGGCATGTACCGCTCGCAGTTCGCGCGCGACTACACCAACTACTACAACCCGACGGACTTCGTCGAAAGCCACCGCCACCTGCCCACCGGGTACAACGCCGTGTTCGCTGTGCGCACCTTTGTGCCAACGCCGCGCACCGGTCTCGCGCCGGCCGATGGTTCGTACGAACTTGGCATCAACCGCTCCCCGTCGCAGGTTGCCGACCTGGACTCGGCCCGGCTGAAGACCTCCGCGCTTTCCATCAAACCGCACCAGAGCGCCGATGGCAAAGCGCCGGGCGAGAACTTCAAGGTGGACCGCTACAGTGACGAACGTGACCGCAAAGACAAGAAGCCGTGATTTATCACTATTAATAAATCTAGAATGAGGAAAGCGCGCAGCTACACTGTTGTGCCAGCTGAATCCAGCCACGCGAGTGCCTTGTCGTAGCTGCATCGTTGGAGGTAGTGAGCGAGCATGGGATCGACTGGAGCGGGGAGTTGTTCCTGGAGGGTAATGATTCGTTCGGAGGCAGCTTGGAGGCGGCGCAGATGTTCCTGTGGATCGCGTGCATACGCGGCGCGGTCAGCGATGACGCCAAGGCGCTCGCGCAACGCGTCAGCGAGTTCGTGGTAGAGGTGGTTCATGCGAGGCCAGGCGCGAGGGCAGGGGAAAACCGTTGGAACCTGCCCGCGTTGTCGTTAGCATACTCGCGTCCTGGGAATAAAACAAAGAGGGAACCCATGCCACCGCCCGCCGATGCCGCCGTTTCCGGTCTGCCCGTCCGCGCCGTGCTGGTGGTGGACGACGACGTGGACGTGCTGCGGTTCTTGCGCGACACGCTGACGGCCTTCACCCACTGCCGGGTGGACACCTCGCCGAGCCCGGAGTACGCGTTCGAGCTGGCGATCCGCAAGGTGTACGACTTGTTTCTCTTCGACTTCTCGATGCCGATCATGGACGGCGCGGTGCTCTACGGCATGATCCGCAAGGTCCATGACTTCGGCGCCCTCACGCCCCCGCGCCCGCTGCCGCCGCTGGTGCTCATGTCCGGGCACGGTGAAAAGCAACGCGCGCGCGAACTCCTCACCGAACCCGGCGTGCGTGGGCTGCTGCCCAAGCCCTTCAGCATCGAGCGTCTGCTCACCAAACTGGAAGCCTCCCTCCCGGGTGTAACCCGCCGGCCGGTCTGAACGTTCCGCGCACGATGTTTCCTCCTTCCAAGCCCGACGGCCGCGTGCGCGTCAAAATTTGCGGCGTCACCCATCCCGACGACGCCGAACTCGCCGCGACACTCGGCGCGGACGCGCTCGGGCTGAACTTCTATCCTGGTTCGCCGCGCTGCCTTGACGCCACGCGCGACGCGGACTGGCTGCGCGCGCTCGCGGGAGTTGTCCGGCGCGTGGCCGTGGTGGTCAATGCCACCCACGCAGAGATCGACCGTCTGCTCGGCGATGGCTTGGTGGACGCCGTGCAACTCCACGGCGACGAGGACGCGGCGTTCTGCGGCGCGCTGGCGGCGGCGGGAGTGCCTTTCGCCAAGGCGCTGCGTGTGCGCGGCGAGGAAGACCTGCGCTCGGCCGGGACGTTCGGCACGCCTTGGATCGTCCTCGACGCGTACGATCCACACGCTTACGGCGGCACGGGGCAGACGACGGATTGGATGTTAGCCGCGCGCGCGGTGCGCGAGGGCGTCACGGGCGGGTGGCAGGTGATCCTTTCCGGCGGCCTGCGCCCCGAAAATGTGGCCGACGCGGTCCGGCTGGTGCGACCGTTCGGAGTGGACGTGGCAAGCGGAGTTGAGAAAAAAGACGACCGACGACGCAAGGACCCGGTCCGACTGCGGGCGTTTCTCTCTGAAGTGCGTGCCGTTGAGGCCCATTGATCGGGCAAGAAAGCCATTTTGGACGCTTGCGAGTCGGGAAATCAGGTCGATTCCCCCCGGAGAAATGCGTCTTACAGAGAGAAATGGCATGAGGGTGGTTCGCTTCCTGCTTGGTGAGTGGCCCATCATCCAGCCGCCTCTCATCCCATGAATCATCACCGTACCCGACCTGCCGTGTGTTCCCTGCTGTTGTTGGCGGGGTCCACTTCCTTCGCCGTGGCGCAAGCCCCGCTCCTGCCGCCAGCCGCGCGCAGTGCCTCTCTGGGCGAGGTTGCCCAGGCCACGCCCTCCGCGACCGCCCCGCCGCTCGTGCCGACGGCCCCCAACAACGCGACGACGCCGATCCAGACCGGGACGCTTCCCAACACCGCTCC
>CAXTQD010000071.1:0-18047 GCA_964246175.1 uncultured Chthoniobacterales bacterium
TTCGCTGCCGACGATCTGGCACGGCCTGAGCGCCGGCCTGCGGGACTTCCGTGCGGACCGGGCCGACGCTGCGCGCACGGATGCCGCCGGGCTGCCGCGCACAGACCGCGACCTGCCGATCAAATTTGTGGGGGTCGGCATGATCGTGCTCTTCGTGGGCATCATCGCCACGCCGACGTTGCAGATGAACGTGCTCGGCGCGCTGCTCATCATCGTCTTCGGGTTCCTGTTCGTGACGGTGTCCTCGCGGCTGACGGGCGAGATCGGTTCGTCTTCCAACCCGATTTCGGGCATGACCGTCGCCACCCTGCTATTTACCTGCCTGATCTTCCTGCTCATTGGTAAGACGGGCGGCGGCGCGTACGTCACGGCGCTCTCGGTCGGGGCCATCGTGTGCATCGCCGCGTCTAACGGCGGCACGACCTCGCAGGACCTGAAGACGGGATACCTGCTCGGCAGCACCCCGCGGCTCCAGCAGTACGCCATCCTCTTCGGCGCGTTCGCGTCGGCGCTGGCGCTCGGGCCGATCCTGCTCCTGCTCAACACCACCAAGACCGTCTACGTGCCCGCCGCGCAGGCGGCTCCCGCCGGGGTGGTCGTGCCGGCCGACGCGGCGTTCGGCCACCGAGAGAAACTCGTCGGGCCGCAAGCCGAGGCGGGCGGCAAGGAGTACCTCACCTGGCAGAAGCTCAGCGACGACGGCGCGCCCGCGGGCAAGTACCTCGTCGATCCCACCACGCACGCGGCGGCGTGGCTGGTTGATCCGGGCATCAACGGCACGCACACGACACGGCCCGACGGCACCACGGTGGAGAAGTTCCACGCGCCCAAGGCCGTGCTCGTGAGCTACATCATCAAGGGCATCCTGGGCGGCGGCGACCTGCCGTGGGCGCTGGTGCTGCTCGGGGTGATGATCGCCGTCGTGCTGGAACTGAGCGGCATCCCGTCGCTGGCGTTCGCGGTGGGCGTGTACCTGCCGCTCTCCAGTTCGTCGCCGATCTTCGTCGGCGGGGCGATCCGCTGGCTGGTGGACGCGCGTCAGCGCCGGCACCTGCGCCTACGTCAGATCTCGCTCAGCGAAGAGGAACTCGTCGCCGAGAGCGACAAGAGCCCGGGCGTGCTGCTGGCGAGCGGCTACATTGCTGGCGGGGCGATTGCGGGCATCGTCGTGGCGCTCATCCAGGGGGTTTTCACGGGTGCGGATAAGACCATCAGCCATTGGGCGGAAGGAAATCCGTTCTTCGACGGACCGTGGAGCAACACGCTCTCCCTGATCCCTTACGTGCTCCTGTGTGGGTTTCTGTTCCTCGTCGCGCGCGAGAAACTCCTAGCCCCACGCCGCCGGGCCTGAAATCTCCCGGCCTTTTGACAAAGCGGTTTGTCCCGCCGAACGGTACAAACCGCTCCGGTTTGCCGTCTATGAAATCCTCCCTCGCCTGTCTGCTCGCCGTCCTGCTCGCCGCTTCCGTCGTTCGCGCCGACGAGGGCATGTGGCTCTTCAACGCGCCGCCCAAGGAACAGTTGAAGGAAAAGTACGGCTTCGAGCCGCCCCAGGCGTGGTACGACCATCTGCAAAAGAGCAGCGTGCGCTTCAACTCGGGCGGCAGCGGTTCGTTCGTGTCGGCCAACGGACTCTGCATCACCAACCACCACGTCGGTGCGGACGCGCTCCAAAAGTTCGGCGACGAACAGCACAACTACCTGCACGACGGTTTCTACGCCAAGTCCGCAGCCGAGGAAAAACCCTGCCTCGACCTGGAGTTGAACGTGCTGATGTCCATTGAGGACGTGACGACGCGTGTCAACGCGGCTGTCACCCCGAACATGGATGCCGCGGCGGCCCTCGTCGCAAGACGGGCCGTCATCGCCGACATCGAGAAGGAATCCAAGGACAAGACAGGCCTGCGCTCAGACGTGGTCACGCTCTACCAGGGCGGCTCGTACCAGCTCTACCGCTTCAAGCGTTACACGGATGTGCGGCTGGTCTTCGCGCCCGAGCAGCAGGCGGCGTTCTACGGCGGCGACCCGGACAACTTCGAGTACCCGCGCTTCGACTTGGATATTTGTATCTTCCGCGCCTACGAAAACGGCCAGCCCGCGCACCCGGAGAATTTCCTGAAGTGGAGCGCCAACGGCACGACCGAGGGCGAACTGACCTTCGTCAGCGGCCATCCCGGCGCGACGGACCGGCAGTTGACCTTGGAAGAGCTTTCCACCGTGCGCGACTACTTCGTGCCGCGCAACATGGCGCGCCTGTACCGGCTCGAATCCATCCTGATCGGCTACAGCGAACGCAGCGCTGAGAATGCCCGTCGCGCCCGCGAGGAGCTCTTCGGTGTGCAGAACAGCCGCAAGGCGTACGAAGGCCGTCTGGCCGGATTGCTCGATCCGGAACTCATCGCCAAGTACGCCGACCGCGAGGCCGCCCTGCGCAGCCGGATTGAGGCCGCGTACATGCCCGAGGCCGACGCGGCTTACGGGAACATCGCGGACGCCGAGAAGAACATCGTCAAGCTCGCCCCGCGCTTCACATACCTGGAAGGCGGGCGCGCGCCGGCCGCGCTGAACAGCGACCTCTTCGCCTATGCGCGCACGCTGCTGCGTGCCGCCGACGAGCGCGCCAAGCCAAACGGCGAGCGTCTGCCCACCTACCGCGAATCCAGCCTGCCCTCGCTCGAACTCAGCCTCTTTTCCGAGAAACCGATCTACGACGACCTGGAAGAACTCACGCTCACCGATTCGCTGACCGCGTTTGCGGGCGAGTTCGGCGCAAACGATCCGCTCGTGCGCCGCGTGCTCGCCGACATGAGCCCGCGCGAGCGTGCCCACGAACTCGTCAGCGGCACGAAGCTCAAGGACACAGCGCTGCGCAAGAAGCTCTACGGCGAGGACGCCGCGGCGTTGAAGAATTTCTCCGATCCGATGTTCGATCTCGCGCGGGCGATTGATCCCGAGGCGCGCGCCGCGCGCAAGCAGTTCGAGGAACAGGACGAGCGTAAGAAGCAAGCGTACGGCAAGATCGCCGATGCGCGCTTCAAGCTGGAAGGCACCAGCAACTATCCCGACGCGACCTTCACGCTGCGGCTGTCGTATGGCCCCATCGAGGAATACGAGGAGTTCGGTAAGCACGTGCCGGCGTACACGGACCTCGCTGGGTTGTACGGGCGTTCGGCCGAGCACCAGGACAAGTCGCCGTTTGACCTGCCCGCGCGCTGGGTGGCCGCAAAAGGCAAGCTGGATTTGAAGACCCCGTTTAATTTCGTCTCGACGGCCGACATCATTGGCGGCAACTCGGGCAGCCCGTTGGTCAACAAGGCGGGTGAGTTCGTGGGGATTATCTTTGACGGGAATCTTCAATCGCTGCCGCTCGACTACGCGTACTCGGACAAGCAGGCGCGGGCAGTGTCGGTGGACTCGCGCGCGATCATCGAGGCGATCCAGAAGGTTTACGAGGCTGGCCCGCTGGCGGCGGAGTTGACGGGCAAAAAGTGACGCCTCACAACGAGCCGGCTGCCCACGCCGCAGGTTCGCGCAGTTGGTACAACATCTCGCCCGCCTTGCGCACGAGCAGCACGCCTTTGTCCTCGCGGGCGGCGTAGTCCTCGACATGGATCGTGGCCGGGTCGCGGTAGCCCATGTTGATGCGTGCGCAGACCTCCGGCGGGATCTGCGTGGCGAGCGTCACCTGGGCGCGGCAGCGTTCCACGCTGTCCTCGAACGTCCCGATTCCCCGCACGTGGGTCGAGTGCGCCAGCGTGCCCCAGGGGTAGTCCTTGAAGCGGTCCCACTGCTTGAGGAAATAATCGCGGCAATGGTAGCCGATGCTCTCGATCAATTTGCCGTGCGTCGCGGAGATTTCGGTGATGTGCGGCGCGTAGATGATGAGTTCGCCGCCGTCGGCGAGGACGGGTTCGAGCTTGTACATGCACTTGCCGCCGGTCCAGAGTTCGTCGTACATCGTCGGCGCGCACGAGAGGATCGTGTGGAAGGGGCGTTCCTTGTAGGTGATGTGGAGTTGGCGCGAGAGTTCGCTCGCTTCTTCCCACGCCGCCTCCGGGGTGCCCGCGAACGCTCCCGCCAGTCCATCGCCCTTCACCACGAGGGCGAAGCATAGTTTTGGCACCGTGACCATCGAACCTGCGCGGTCCACGACCTTGCGCACCGGCGTGTGCTTGTGGCCAATGATCATCGGGTTGGTGACAACCGCGCCGAGCCAGTGGAAGAAGTTCAGCACTTCCGGGCCGCTGACACCAGGAAACAAGTATTTGTTGCCGCCGGAGAAGCCGACGACCTCGTGTGGGAACACGGGCCCGACGATGACGAGTTGGTCATAGTCGAAGAGCCGCCGGTTGACGCGCACGGGCACGTCCATCGCAAACCGTCCATCCGAGAGCGCGTCGATCTCCGCCGCCGGGATCGTGCCGAGGTCCCGCAGCCCGTCCGGGTTCTGCCACTCGTGGTTGATGAAATCCACGCCGCGGTATGCGCCGGCGCGTTCCTCCACCGTGATGCCCAGGCGCGCACAGATGGCTGATTCGTTCATGGGTTGGTGCGTGCCGAGGGCGATCATCACGTCGAAGGCGCGCGTTTGCTGCGCAAGTTGCGCGTGCAACGCGCGGAAGAACTGGTCCACCGGGGCGGTGCGGGTGGCGTCGGGCACGATCAGCAGCACGCGCTGCCCGCGGTAGTCTGCTGCTGGACAGGCACGGGCGACAAGCGCGCACACGTCGTCGAACGGCACCGTGCCATCCGGCGCGGCGTGGACGGAGAGAACGTCAGAGGAGGTCATCGTCGATCAATCCTCACCACTCGTCAGCGGTCGGTTGGCGTCGAGGAACGCGGCGACGCCAGGACTGCCTTTCTCGAAGTCGAGCAGGACCTGCTCGCGGCACTTCTCGGTGAGTTCCTTCAGGTCGCGGCGGAAGGTCGCCAGGTTGAAGTCGTCGCCGTCCATGCGGCGCAGGATGGTTTCCACCACGACTTGGAGTGCCATCGCGTGCGCAGAGAGGTTGATAAATTCTCGCGTCAGCGTCACGTCGAGTCCTTTGGGTTCGTCAGCCATAAGCAGTTTTTAGATCGTTTGTGAAAGGAAGCCGCCGTCCACGCGCAGGTCGATGCCGGTGACGAACCCGGCTGCTCGCGCACTCGCCAAAAACACCGCCGCGCCGACCAGCTCCGACGACTCGCCGAAACGGCCCATCGGCGTGTGACCGAGGATCGACTGCGCGCGCGGGCTCGGCGTGCCGTCCTCGTGAAAGAGCAACCGCCGGTTCTGCCCGGCGGGGAAGAATCCGGGCGTGAGTGAGTTTACCCGGACACCCTTCGGGGCCCATTCGCGCGCGAGGAAGAGCGTGAGGCTCAAGACCGCCGCCTTGGCCGCGCTGTACGTGACCACGCGCGAGAGGGGAAAATGCGCGGACACGCTGGCGATGTTGATGATGCTGCCTTTGCCACGTGCCACCATCGCCGGGCCGAACTCCTGGCAGGGCAGGAGCGCGCCGCCGACGAGGTTGAGGTCGAAGTTGGCGCGCCAATCGTCGGGCGCGATGTTCTCGAACGCGCGCTCGGGCGTGACGGTCACCTTCGGGTCGTTGCCGCCCGCGGCGTTGACGAGGATCGTCGGCGCGCCCAGCTCGGCGGCGAGGGCGCGGTGCGCGGCGGCGAGGCTGGCGGAGTCGATGGCGTCGGCGGCGAAGAATTTTGCTTTCCCCTTGCCGCCCGCTGACGTGATCCGCCCGGCGCACGCCTCGCCGCGTTCGGCGTTGCGTCCGAGCACGGCCACCGTGGCACCCGCCGCCGAGAGGCCCTCCGCCAACGCGCCGCCGAGCACGCCGGTCGCGCCGATCACCACGGCGACTTCGCCGGTTAGATCGAAGAGGCAGCCGTTCATTTCTTGTCTTCCGCTTTTTCCTCCAGCCCATGCAGGTATTCCTCGGCGTGGGCGAGGTCGGGACCTTCAACGCCTGCGTCGTGTAGGTCCTTGAGGTCTTGGAGGGCGATCTGGACGCCGGAGCGGTTCCAAGAGCCGCGCTTGTCTTTTTCTTGCAGGTAGATGCTTTTCGCCCAGTCGAGGTGGCCTTCGAGCACGTAGGCGTGAGCGAGGTTGAGATGGACCCAGAGTTGGTCGGCATCGATACTCAGGGCCTTGAGCGCGGCGGCGCGGGCCTCGGCGAACTTGCCGGCGAAGAGCCGCGTCCAGGAAGCCGTGCCGTAGGCGTAGAGGTCATCGGGCTTGAGCGCAATCGCCTCGGCGAGGTCGGATTCGGAGCGGTCGTAAAGCTTCTGGCCGGCGAGGGCGACGGCGCGGTTGCGCAGGGCGTCGTAGCGGGTCTTTTTGTCTTCGGCGCTGTCTTCGTCGGTGTTGCGCAGGGTGTCGCTGTAGATTTCCTCGGCGTCCTTCCAGCGCCGCATGTCGAGGAGGCATTCCGCACGGGCCTCGGTGGTGTTCTGACCGGCTTTCTCGGCCGCTTCGTAGTCGGCGAGCGCCTCGTCGTAGCGGCCGACGGTGTGCTCGGCGATGGCGCGGTTGTAGTGTTCGGTGCCGTGGTACTCGGCGATGTTGGGGTCGCCGTCGATGACGCGGGTGAAATCGGCGATGGCCTGCGCGGGCTGGTTGTTCTGGGCGTACGCGCAGCCGCGCAAGTGGTAGAGCCGGGTGTTGTCCGGGTTGAGTCCGATGGCGGCGTCGAGGTCGCGGATCGCATCGGCGTAGCGCTTCTTGAGGAACCGGTCCACGCCGCGGGCCATGAGCGGCTCGAATGCTTTGGGCGCGATCTGCACGGCATGGTCGCGGTCGGCTTCGGCGAGGTCGGGCAGTTGCAGGCGAGTGTAGGCCACGGCGCGGCTGTCGAACGCCTGCCAACTCTGCGGGTCGGCCTCGATGGCCTCGGTGTAGGCGGCGACGGCTTCCTCCGGTTTGTCGTCGGCCAGGAGTTGTTCGGCGTGCCGGAAGGCGCTGGCGGCGTTGTGCCCAGCGCGTTCGATGGCTGGGGCAGACAGCGGCAGGACCAACAGCGCTGCGGCCAACAAGGCGGGGCGGATCGTCATGGCAGGATCATAAGCGGAACCCGCCCGCCGGGCCATGGGGAAAACGCGCCGCCGGTGTGTTAGACTCCCCCTTCGTCTTCCATGCCGCTGACCCTCTACGACCTGCTGCCGCGCGCAACGGACACGCCGACGAACGATTTCCTGCTCGGCCGGTTCCTTGAATACGTTGCCGGCCGCGCGCTCCAACTCTACCCGGCGCAGGAGGCCGCTATCCTGGAATTATTCGAGGAAAAGAACGTCATCCTCAACACGCCCACCGGGTCAGGGAAGTCACTCGTCGCAGCGGCGTTGCAGTTCAAGGCGCTCGCGCAGGGGCGGCGCTCGGTCTACACGTGTCCGATCAAAGCACTGGTCAACGAAAAGTGGCTCGCCCTCTGCCGGGAGTTTGGCCCGCAGAACGTGGGGCTGTCTACGGGCGACGCCACCGTCAACCACGGCGCGCCGATCCTATGCTGCACGGCGGAAATCTTGGCGAACATGGCCTTGCGTGAGGGCAAGGAGGCCGACGTGCGCGACGTGATTCTCGACGAGTTCCACTATTACGCCGACCGCGAGCGCGGCGGTGCTTGGCAGTTTCCGCTGCTCACGTTACCGCAGGCGCGGTTTTTGTTGATGTCGGCGACGCTTGGGGACACGAAGTTTTTCGAGGACGAACTCACCGGGCTCAACGGGCGCGAGACGGTCACCGTGCGCGCCACCGAGCGCCCCGTGCCGTTGGAATACACCTACGCCGAGACGCCGCTGGCGCAGACCCTGGAGAACCTCGTCGCCGGCGGTAAGGGGCCGGTGTACGTCGTCCACTTCACCCAGGCGGCGGCGGCCGAGAGCGCGCAGGCGTTCACGAGTATCAACGTCAGCTCCAAGGATGAGAAGGCGGCGATTGCGCGGGCGTTGGAGGGCTTCCGGTTTGCAAGCCCGTACGGGCCGGAGTTGAAGCGTTGGCTGCGCCACGGCATCGGGCTGCACCACGCCGGGTTGCTGCCGAAGTACCGTGTGCTCGTTGAACAACTCGCGCAGCAGGGATTGCTCAAGGTGATCTGCGGCACGGACACGCTCGGGGTCGGCATCAACGTGCCTATCCGCACGGTGCTCTTCACGCGGCTGTGCAAGTACGACGGGCAGAGAACAGCGATCCTAAGCGCGCGGGACTTCCACCAGATCGGCGGACGCGCGGGCAGGAAGGGCTACGACGACCGCGGCTATGTCGTCGCGCAGGCCCCGGAGCACGTCATCGAGAACCTCCTGCTGGAGCACAAGGCGAACGGCAAGAAGTTCGTCCGCCGCAAGCCGCCGGAGAAAGGCTACGTGCCGTGGGACAAGGCGACCTTCACCCGCCTGATCGCCGCCCCGCCCGAGCGCCTCCAGCCGCAACTCCAGATCACCCACGGCACGCTGCTCAACGTTCTCTCGCGCACCCACGAGGACGGCTGCCGCGCCATGCAGCGGATCATCCGCGCCAGCCACGACCCGGCCAAGACCCGCCTCGCCAACCTGCGCCGCGCCTGGCAACTCTTCCGCTCGCTGTTGGAACGCAAAATCGTCCAAATCACCCCCCGCGACGCGGCTGGCGTGAAGCTGCGACTCGACGTGGGCTTGCAGCAGGATTTCTCCCTGAACCACGCCCTCTCGCTCTACGTCCACGACACGCTGCCACTCATGGATCCGCAGGCACCCGACTACGCGCTGGTCGTGTTGACCCTCGTTGAGTCCATCCTCGAAGACCCGGACCTGATCCTCCACCGCCAACTCGCCAAGGTGAAAACCGAAGCCATCGCGCAGATGAAGGCTGACGGCGTCGAGTACAACGAACGCATGGAGCGTCTCGAAGAGCTAGAATATCCCAAGCCGAACCGCGAGTTCATCTACAGCACGTTCAACGCGTTCGCCGAGCGTCACCCTTGGGTGGGTCAGGAGAACATCCGCCCCAAGTCGGTCGCGCGCGAGATGTACGAGGAGTTTCGCTCGTTCGCCGACTACATTAAAATCTACGAACTCCAGCGCGCCGAGGGCCTCCTTTTGCGCCACCTCACGAGCGTCTACAAGGCGCTCGCGCAGAACGTCCCCAACGCCGCCAAGAACGACGCCCTGCGCGAGATCGAGTCCTACCTCGGCGCGTTGGTCCGGCAGGTGGACAGCTCCCTCCTGGACGAATGGCGGCGGATGCAGGACCCCGACTACCGCCCGACGCTGGGCGAGGAACCAGAGGTGCGCCCGCCCGGCTGGGAGGAAGCGCAACGCGACATCACTCGCGACAAAGAAGCGTTCACGGCCATGGTGCGCAACGCCATCTTCACGTTTTTACGCGCGTTGTCGGTTGGCGACTACCCGGCGGCGCTGTCGCTGTTGGACGAAGACGCGAACCAGCCTTGGACCCCCGACCACCTGCGCGTGGCGTTCGAGAACTACCTGGCGGCCCGCGGACGGCTGCGCCTCGACCCGGAGGCCCGCAACCGGCGGCACACCTACGTCACGCCCGACGACGAGGACAAGAACCGCTGGCGCGTCCAGCAGATGCTTGTAGACCCGGAGGGGTCCAATGACTGGACGGCGGAGTTCGACCTCGGCCTCGCCCGCTCGCGCGAACGCGGCGAACCGGCCCTGCGTCTGCGCCGACTCGCGCTGCTCACAGACGAGCCTGACGCTTTCGGATGAACGTTTTACGGTAGCGGGAGGTCTTACACGCACCATGACCCGTCTTGCCTCCCTTGCGTTCGCCGCTGCCGCCCTCGTCTGCACCGCTTCCCCGCTGCTCGCCCAGCAGCAAAAGCGCACCAGCCCGCACGAGACGATCAGCAAGGGGATCGACAACAACCTCCTCATGGTCGTCTACGGTCGCCCTTACACGAAGGACCCGAAGACCGGCGAGGCACGCAAAGTCTGGGGCGGCGTGGTGCCCTTCGGCGAAGTCTGGCGCCTGGGCGCGGATGAATCGACGCTTCTCGTCGTCGCCAACCCGGTGACCCTTGGCGAAACCACCGTCCCGGCGGGAGCCTACGAGTTGTTCATGCTGCCGGCGGAGGATGGCAGCGCCAAGCTCATCGTCAACAAGCGCGTCGGCGAGTGGGGCGCGTACACCTACGACGAGAAACAGGATCTCGCCCGCATCGACCTCAAGAAGGACGAAGCCAACGCGTCGGCGGCGGACCAGTTCACCATCACCATCGACAAGGGTGAAAAGGGCAGCGGCATGGGCACGCTGAAGTTTGCTTGGGCCGACGGAGCGTACTCGCTGCCGGTCGCGTTCAAGAAATAACGCGTCTTTTCCCGCACAGATGCGTTTCTCGTCCTCGCACCGGCTTCGCGTAAGCCGGTGGTGGCTTCCTGTTGTCATGGCTCTCGGTGCAGTCGGCGCGAAGGCGTGGGCGGCCGAACCGCCACCGTCTTCCTCGATGATCCTACAAGAACTGCGCGCTTTCCGCGAGTGCGGCAGCGTGCTCTACGTCGCCGCGCACCCTGACGACGAGAACACGCAGTTCCTCGCCTACCTCGCACGGGGGCGCGGTGTCCGCACCGGCTACCTCTCGCTGACGCGCGGCGAGGGCGGACAGGACCTGATCGGCCCCGAGATTGGCGACCCGTTGGGCGTCATCCGCACGCAGGAACTCCTCGCCGCCCGGCGCATCGACGGCGCGGAGCAATTCTTCACCCGCGCCCGGGATTTCGGGTTTTCCAAAAGCTACGAAGAAACTTTCGCCATCTGGGGCAAGCAGCCGGTGCTCTCCGATGTGGTGCGCGTGGTCCGGGAATTCCGCCCCGACGTGATCGTCACGCGCTTCCCACCCGAACCCGGCGGCACGCACGGCCACCACACGGCGAGCACGGTGCTGGCGTTGGAAGCGTTCAAGGCGGCGGGCGACCCGGGAGCGTTCCACGACGTGGAGACGGCGTGGCAGCCCGCGCGCATCTTTTGGAACAGCTTCCGCGACGCGCGGGGCAGCACGCCGCCTCTGCGGCTGGACATCGGCGGCTACCTGCCGTTGTTGGGAGAGTCGGTCGGTGAGATCGCGGCGCGCAGCCGTTCGAGCCACCGCAGCCAGGGGTACGGGACGGTTGCCACACGCGGGGCGCGCTTGGACGACTTTCAGCCGCTCGATGGCAAGCCGGCGGGCAAGGACCTCTTCGACGGTATCGACACCACTTGGGCGCGGTGGCTGGGCTACGCGGAGGTCGGCAAAATGACCGACGAAATCATCGTGCATTTCGACCCGCAGAACCCCGCCGCCAGCGTGCCCGCGCTGCTGCGGGTCCAGCATTTTCTCGACGGCAAGCTGGCCGACGAGAAGGGACACGATCCTGGCCTGGAAGTCATCAAAGGAAAGGGCGGCGACCTGAACCGCATCTTGCAGGATTGCCTGGGATTGTACGTCGAGACGACCGTAGCCCAGCCGGACGTGGTGCCAGGCGAGACGATCCGGTTGCGCCACACGGTGCTGCTGCGCTCGGACGTTCCCGTGACGCTGACCGGGGTCTTGCTGCCACCGGACCAGCCCGCGCCGAACAAGGAACTCAACGTCGCCCTGCACAACGACCAGCCGGTCACGCAGGAACTCGCCTGGACCCCGAAGGCCAAGACCCCTTTCACCCAACCCTACTGGCTGCGCGAGCCAGGCAGCGCCGGGTTGTACGAAGCCGACGAGAACCTCATCGGCCAGGCGGAAGATTTGCCGTCCCTGGAGCTGTACAACCTTTTCGAGGTGGGCGGCGAGACCCTGAAGGTCACCACCGAGCCGCTGAACGTCACGGCTGACCCGGTGAAGGGTGAAGTGCGTCGAAGGCTCGATGTGGTCGCGCCGGTGGCGCTCACACCGACGCGGGACGTGGAGTTGTTTACCCCGGAATCTGATCGCACGGTAGAAGTGGAAGTCCGCGCTTACCGTCCCGATCAAACCGGTACGTTGCGGCTCGCCGCGCCACCGGGCTGGACGGTCGCGCCGGACGCGCAGCCGTTCCACCTCGCGGCGGTGGGCGACCATGCGCGGGTGGCGTTCACGATCCATGCGCCGTCGCAGCCGGGCACCGCGGAACTCACCGCCGAGGCGACCGTTGGCGGGCGCACGTACAACACCACCCGGCAGGAAATCCGCTACGACCACATCCCGTCCCAGCTCCTCCAGCCGCCCGCACGCGTGAAGGCCGTCTGCCTTGATCTCGCCATTAAGGGCAAGCAGATCGGCTACCTGCCCGGCGCGGGTGACCGCACGACCGAGGCGCTTACGGCGATGGATTACGACGTTACAACGCTCTCCGGTGCGGATCTCACGCCCGAGCGGTTGCGCGCGTTTGACGCCGTGGTCGTCGGCGTGCGCGCGTTCAACGTCCGTACGGATCTTGCCGCCGGGTTGCCCGCGCTCTTCGCGTACGCCGAGAACGGCGGCACGGTCGTCGAACAGTACAACACGCCCAACGGCCTCACCAATCCGCGTCTCGCTCCATACCCGCTCGAACTCTCCCGCGACCTGCCCCAACAACGGGTTACGGACGAGAACGCGCCCGTGACGTTGCTCGCGCCTGGCCATCCGGTGTTCAACGTGCCCAACAAAATCACGCCTGCCGATTTCGGCGGCTGGGTGCAGGAGCGCGGATTGAACTTCCCCGTGACCTGGGACCAGGAACATTTCGAGTCGTTGCTCGCGTGCAGCGATCCGGGCGAAGCGCCGCTCAAGAGCGGCCTGCTCGTCGCACGTTATGGGAAGGGGTACTTCGTCTACACCGGATTGTCCTTCTTCCGTCAACTACCCGCCGGTGTGCCCGGTGCGTACCGGCTTTTCGCCAACCTAGTCTCGCTAGGAAAATGAACGACGCTGCTGCCAAACGGCCGCGCAGCGGCGGTCGTCCAATTAGTAGGGATGACTCTTCGAGGCAATCCTTATTTTTCTTCGAGACGGCTTCAGGGCCTTGTTGACGATGGGCTCCGCTGAAGTGCCACCATCAGGCGAATCGTCCACCGGCCTGCCGCTGCTGCGCACGTGGACGGCGGTGTACGTTTTCGTGCTGGCGGTTTTTGTGCTGACGGCCGCCGGGTTAACGACGCTCACGTTGGCCTACCCGTGAACGTCCTCGACTACCTCGTGCTGCTCGGCGTGCTCGCGGGCATCGCCTTCTACGGCGTGTGGCGTACGCGCGGCCGACGCGACCTCGACACCTACCTGAAAGGCAGCCGCAACGCGAACTGGTTGACCATCGGCTTGTCCGTCATGGCGACACAGGCCAGCGCGATCACGTTCCTGTCAGCGACCGGCCAGGGATACGGCGATGGGTTAAACTTCGTGCAAAACTACTTCGGCATGCCGCTGGCGCTTGTGATCGTCGCGGCGGTGTTCGTGCCGATCTACCGGCGCATGAACGTTTACACCGCCTACGAATACCTCGGGCGACGGTTTGACGGCAAGACGCGGCTGCTGGGCGCAGGATTGTTCCTGCTCCAGCGTGGACTCGGCGCGGGCATCACGATCTACGCGCCGGCTATCGTGCTCTCCGCGCTCATGGGTTGGCGGCTCGACCTGACGATCATCGGCACCGGCCTGCTCGCGGTTGTCTACACGGTGGCCGGCGGCAACGACGCCGTGAATCTCACGCAGAAATACCAACTCGGCATCATCTTTGCGGGGCTGTTCGCGGCCGGCTGGATACTCGTGTCGCGCTTGCCGGCCGGGTTGACGCTCGGCGATACGCTGACGCTCGCCGGTGGCTTCGGCAAGCTGCACGCGGTGGATTTCTCGCCCAGCTTGCAGCGGCGCTACACGTTCCTTTCCGGGCTGGTGGGCGGATTGTTTTTGCAGCTCTCTTACTTCGGCACGGACCAGTCGCAGGTGGGAAGATACATCGGGGGGTCGGTGCGCGAGAGTCGGCTGGGGTTGATGTTCAATGCCGTGTGCAAAATCCCGATGCAGTTTTTCATCCTCTTCCTAGGGGTGTTGACGTTCGTGTTCTACCGCTTCGAGACGCCGCCGGTGTTCTTCAACGAACCCGCCTGGAACTACCAGGCCGCCCACGGCGCAGGCGACGAACTCCGCACGCTCCGCGCCGACTTCGACGCCGCCCACTCGCAGGAACGCCAATCCATCGAAGCCTGGGTCGCCGCCCGCCACGCCCACGATACTGCCGCCGCCGACCAGGCCCGCGCTGCCGCGCTCGACGCGCACGCCCACGGTGAGTCGGCCCGCCAGCGCACCTTGGACACCCTCCACACGCATGACCCGACGCTGCCGCGAGAGGACTCCGATTATGTGTTCATCACCTTCGTGCTGCGCCATCTGCCGCACGGCTTGGTCGGGTTGCTTGTGGCCGCGATCCTCGCCGCCGCGCTCAACTCGAAGGCCGGCGAACTCAACGCGCTTGCTTCCACGACCGTCGTGGACTTCTACCGTCCGCTCCTGCGTCCCGAAGCGCCGGACGCGCACTACGTCCTCGCTTCGCGTTGGCTGACGGCGTTCTGGGGCACGGTGGCCATCGCGTTCGCGTTGTTCGCGCACCTCGTGGAAAACCTCATCCAGGCCAGCAACATTCTCGGCTCGATCTTCTATGGGGTTATGCTCGGGTTGTTTTTGGTGGCGTTCTTTCTGCCGCGCGTGAGCGGGACGGCGGTGTTCTGGGGTGCTCTGGCGGCGCAGGCGCTCGTGATCGGGATGTACGCGGCGCCCGTGCCCATTTCCTATTTGTGGTATAATCTGATCGGCTGCGCGGCCTGCATGGGGTTCAGCCTCCTCCTGCAATCCGTCGTTGGCCAACGCCGGGATCACCCTCTGCCCGCATGAAGCCCATCATCTGTTTCGGTCAGCAGCCGTGCGGATTTTTTCCGCGGCGTTTTCTGTACGCGAAGATCGTCACCGCGCGCCGGTTGGCGGCGGAACTCGGCGGCGCGGAGATCGTGTTCTTCTGCCACGACAGCGACCACGACCCGCGCGAAACGCAGACGATCCTCACCCACCGCAAGACCGGCGAGCAGGTCAAGCTGAACTTCCCCTGTGCCAACAAAATCCAGCGCAAGTGGTCGCCGCTGTTTGCGAAGCAGGTTGCCGCCGAGTGGCGCGCGAACACCATCCGCCAACTCCCCGCGTACGTGGACGCGCCGGCTGTCGAAATTTTCCGCCAGGTCACCGCGGAGAACGTCGCCGACTTCTGCCTGGAAATGTACGCGTCCCTCGGCCTCCTCGAAGGCGTGCGCGTGGTGCGTTCGGGCGATCCGGCGGTGCGGGCGGCGGCGTGCGCGGTGGACGATTTCTTCGTGGACGTATCCTATGAGGGCGAGACCGTGCGTGCGCGTTGGCAGGAGGGTGCGCTCCTGCTGCACGAGGGCGGCGGCGTGAACCGCACGCTGCCCGGCGGCGCGGATTTCGCCAAGGAGCAGGTCAGCCCGACCCGCGACACGCGCCTGCGTTGGATGCAGTCCGTGGTACGCTGCACGCACTACGTCGCCGGGGCGGGGGAGACCGCGTACCTCGACACCACGCAGGCACCGGAGATCACCTTCGTGCCGCGCGACCCTATCGAACGTTCCGACGAAGCCTGGATTCCCCATGAAGCCTGAACCCACCGCCGACGAAGCCGCCTGCTGGACCGCCGCTTGGCTCGACGCTGTCGCCGCTGGCGAGAGCACCATGAGTCAGCGCAAACTCACTTCCGTCGAGAAAAACGGCGGCGGCCTCGAAGCCGTCAAAGCTGCCGCCAAGGAGAAGGGCGTTCACCTGCTCCTGCTCGAAGACGACAAGGGCGACGAACTCGTGGCCGCCAGCCTGAAACCGTTCAAGGTCGTGTGTTGAGAATTGGTCTGACGTGTTACCCTTCGGTGGGTGGCAGCGGCGTGCTCGCCACCGCGCTCGGCGAGGAACTCGCGCGCCGCGGGCACGAAGTGCACTTCATCAGCTACGAGCGGCCGTTTCGCCTGACGGCAGGCGCGGAGCGGGTGACGTTTCACCCGGTCGTCATCAACGATTACGGGTTGTTCCGCTACCCCGACTACACGCTGCCGCTCTCGGTGAAGATGGCCGAGGTCAGCCGCGCGCACAACCTCGACGTGCTCCACGTCCACTACGCCGTGCCGCACGCGACCGCGGCCGTGCTCGCGCGTTCCATGCTGCCGGCGGAACACCAACCGCGGATCGTCACCACGCTGCACGGTACGGACACGACACTCCTCGGCAGCGACGCCGGCTACGCGCCCGCTATCCGCCACGCGCTCGCGCAATCGGATGCCGTGACGACCGTGTCCGGTTTTCTACGCGATGAGACGCGCCGGGTACTCGGCATGGAGCGGCCTGTCGACGTGATCTACAATTTCTTTACGCCACGCCCGCCGCGCCGTTCGCGTGCGGAGACGCGGCGCGAACTCGGCGTCTCCGACGGAGAAATTCTCCTCGTGCACGCCTCCAACCTACGCCCGCTCAAACGCGTTGACCTGCTGCTCCAAACGTTGGCGCGGGTGCGTGCGTGTGGAGCGTTCCGGTTGCTGGTGCTGGCGGGCGGGGATTGGGAACCGTTCGCGGCGGAAGCGCGGCGGTTGGGCGTGGAGGATCGCATCATCGTGCGGCGTGAGGTCAGCGAGGTGGACGAATATTTCCAGGCGGCCGAAGTAGGGTTGTTCACGTCCGAGAGTGAGAGTTTTTGCCTCGGGATTTTGGAGGCGATGTGTTTCGGGTGTCCGAGCGTGGCGATGGCGGTGGGTGGAATTCCCGAAGTGGTGGAAGACGGTGTCAGCGGCCGGTTGGTGCCGTTCGGCGACGTGGACGCGGCGGCGCGCGCGGTGGGCGAACTGTTAGACGATCCCGCGCGGCGCATGGCGATGGGAAAAAACGCCCAGCGGCGCGCGGATGCGCTGTTTTCTGCGCGCGTGATCGTGGCGCAGTACGAGGCACTCTACCGACGAGTCATGCCTTCGCCCGGGTCGTCGCGCCGAAGCGCGGCACGATGAACTCTGCCGGGTCGATCCCTGCCGTCTCCAACGCGGCGGCGAGGTCGAGGATCGGTTGGTCGATCGCCTCGTCGGTGAGTTGGAACGTGCCGAAGTGCATCGCCACGCTCCGGCGTGAACCAAGCGCGCGGTGCACCTGCACGGCGTCTTGTGGATTCATGTGTTGTTCGCGCATGAACCAGCGCGGTTCGTACGCGCCGATAGGTAACAGCGCGAGATCCGGCGAGCCAAGGCGTTCGCGGATCAACGTGAAGAGCCGACCCAACCCGGAGTCACCCGCGAAGTAGGCGTTCAGTTTGCCCGCGCGCAGCCAGAACCCACCCCAAAGTGTAGAATTCCGCTCGCCTGCCGAACGCTTGGACCAATGCTGCGCCGGTGTGAAAGTCACCTCCAACCCGCGGAAGCGGTGCGCCTGCCACCAGTCGAGTTCCTCCACCTGCCGCAGCCCGCAGCCGCGTAGGAGAGCGTGGTTGCCCAAACCGGTCAGGAAGAGGGGATTAAAACGTTCATCGCGTCGGCGCAGGGTGGGAACGTCGAGATGATCGTAGTGGCCATGGCTGACGAGCACCAGACCCACTGGCGGCAGGTCGTCGAATGCCAGCGCGGGTGGGCGTGCCCGGCGCGGACCGGCGAAGCTCACCGGACTGACACGTTCGCTCCAGACAGGATCGGTCAGGACGTTGAGGCCATCGGCGAACTGCAAGAGAAACGTGCTGTGTCCGATGAACGTGGCCGCCGTTTCGTCGGGGCCGAGGTCCGATGGGAGCGCGGGAGTGACCGCACTGGCAGGAGGGTGTTGCGGCCAAGTGGCTCGACGGCCTCCAAATAATTGCCAGCGTAGGAGATCAGCCAGCGGCCGGCCAGCTGGCGCGCCATCAAGATTGTGGAACTCGCGGCCGTCGAAGTGGTCGCTGGGAGGGTAGGGCAGGCTCAAAGGGGCGTGAGTGTCACGATGGAACACCGCCGCCGAAAAGCAACGCGCTTTCCCCATCCGGGAAAGGATGAGGAAAGACACGTTTTTATCCTGTGTACCGTTCGAGGAACAGCTCCCAGTCGGCGACCTGGTGGCGGTTGCGCAGGAGCAGGGTCACCG
>CAXTQD010000072.1:0-18019 GCA_964246175.1 uncultured Chthoniobacterales bacterium
GTCCGGATGCGTCCCCGCCGCTCTCTTCTACTCCTGCCGGGCTTCGTGACTCCGAGCGAGCCGTGCTCGCCGCCGTGGACCGCGACGAGACGCCGATTGACCGCATCATCGCCACGTGCGGTTTGCCAACGGCAATGGTCTCTTCTACCTTACTGGCTCTCGAATTAAAGAAGCTCATCAAGCAACTGCCGGGCAAACACTACGTCCGGCTGGTAGGATGAGCGCGTTTTCGCCTCCGCGTCCATGTCCAAATCTCTCGTCATCGCCGAAAAACCCAGCGTCGCCGCCGACATCTCCCGGGTGCTCGGGCGCTTCGAGCGCAAGGATGACTTCTTCGAGAACGACCGCTACGTGGTCTCCTCCGCCATCGGCCACCTCGTCGAACTTGCCTTGCCCGAGGAGCTGGATAAGCGGCGCGGCAAGTGGACCTTCGCCGCCCTGCCGGTGATCCCCGACGAGTTCGACCTCAAGCCCATCGAAAAGACGGCCGACCGCTTCAAGCTGCTCAAGAAGCTGATGAAGCGCGAGGACATCACCGAGATCATCAACGCCTGCGACGCGGGTCGCGAGGGCGAACTCATCTTCCGCCTCCTGGTTAAGCTGGCGGGCGTCAAGAAGCCCATGCGCCGGCTGTGGCTCCAGTCCATGACCGCCGACGCGATCCGTGACGCCTTCGGCCGCCTGCGCACCGACGAGGAGATGATCCCTCTCGCCAAGGCCGCGTACTGCCGCGCCGAGAGCGACTGGCTCGTCGGCATCAACGCCACCCGCGCCATGACCGCCTTCAACAACAAGACGGGCGGCTTCCAGCTTACTCCCGTCGGTCGAGTGCAGACCCCCACCCTGGCGATCCTGGTCGAGCGTGAGAAGAAAATCCGTGCCTTCAAGCCGCGCACGTACTTCGAAGTCCACGGCGACTTCGCCGTCAAAGCTGGTAACTATCCCGGCCGCTGGATCGACGAGAACTTCCGCAAAGGTCCCGACGAGGACGGTCGCCCCGAGCGCTTGTGGGACCGCGAAAAGGCCGACGCCATCCGCGACAAGTGCTTCGGCAAGACCGGCACCGTCACCGAGGAAAAGAAGCCCGCCAGCCAAGCCGCGCCGCTCCTTTTCGATCTGACCAGCCTCCAGCGGGACGCCAACGGCCGGTACGGTTTCAGCGCCCGGCGCACCCTCCAGATCGCCCAGCAGCTCTACGAGAAGTTCAAGGTCTTGACCTACCCGCGTACAGACAGCCGCTACCTGCCCGAGGATTACCTCGCCACGGTCAAGTCAACGATGGGCAAGTTCACCGACCCCGGCCTCGCGCGGCACGCTGACAAGGCCATGGCGAGCGGCTGGGTCAAGTTCACCAAGAAGGTTTTCGATAACAGCAAGGTCTCTGATCACAACGCGATCATTCCCACCGGGGCCGAGCCGAAGGGCCTGGACGACGCGCAACAGAAGATTTTTGATTTGGTGTCAAGGCGCTTCATCGCGGTGTTCTACCCTCCGGCGCAGTTCGAAGTGACCACGCGCCTGACACGGGTGGAAGGTGAGACCTTCCGCACGGACGGCCGTATCATCAAGGACCCAGGCTGGATGGCCGTCTACGGCCGGGAAGCCGTTTCTGCGGACAACGCCGACGCTAACTTGGTCGAGATCGTCCAGGGCGAAGCCGCCCGGGCCGACGAAGTGGAGGTGCGCGAGAACCAAACCCGGCCCCCCGCACGCTACAACGAGGCTACCCTCCTCGCCACGATGGAGGGCGCGGGCAAGCTCATCGACGACGAGGAACTCCGCGCTGCGCTCAGCGCCAAGGGCCTCGGCACCCCAGCCACCCGCGCGTCGATCATCGAGGGTTTGATCCTTGACCAGTACATCGCCCGCCAAGGCCGCGAACTGCACGCCACGGCTAAGGGCATCTCGCTCATCTCCCTGCTTAACGGTATCGGCATCCAAGCCCTCTGCTCACCGGAACTCACCGGCGAATGGGAAGCCAAGCTCAAATCCATGGAACAAGGCGGCATCCAGCGCCGGGAGTTCATGGCGCAAATCCGCACGATGACCGAGGACATCGTCAGCAAGGCGAAGAACTTCCAGGGCGACACGGTCGAGGGTGACTTCGGCGAACTCGATACCGCTTGCCCCAAGTGCGGCACGCGCCCGCTGAAGGAGGAGTACCGCGTCTTCAAATGCACGAACTGCGATTACGTGCTGTGGAAATCCATGGCCGGCCGCCAGTTCGACCCGGACGAGCTGAAAACGCTTCTGACAGAAGGCCGCATCGGTCCACTGGAAGGCTTCCGCAGCAAGGAGGGGCGGCCGTTCAACGCCCCCATCAAGCTCGGTGCCGAGGGAAAACCGGAGTTCGACTTCCCCGCGCCGACGGCGGAGGACCGCGACTTCTCCGGGCAGCAACCACTCCACGCCTGCACTGTCTGCAAGAAAGGCCAGGTTTACGCTACAGAGACCGATTACCTGTGTGACCGGACGGTGGCGGTGGAAAAGGAATGCACTTTCCGCATGAAGAAGTCGATCTTGCAACGCGAGATCCCGCCCGAGCAAGTCGTCAAGTTGCTCGAAACCGGTAAGACTGACCTGTTGCCACGCTTCATCTCAAAAAAAGGCCGGCCGTTTTCGGCCTACCTGAAGTTGGACAAGCTCGGGAAAGTTGGCTTCGAGTTCGAGCCGCGTGGTGAAGGTGACGCTAAAGGCAAGCCGAAGGCGGGGGCGCGGAGCAAAGCCGGTGGCCGCAGCCGTTCGGCCAGCCGGGGCGCTTGAGGGATTGACACCCCTACATCTTGTGTTACCACTAGGGCACTGTCGCCCTGGATAGATGCGTTGCCCAAAATGCAAAAGTATTGAGGATCGGGTCATCGACTCACGTCCGGTGAACCACTGTTCGGGCATCCGCCGTCGGCGGGTGTGCCTGAACTGCGAGTACCGTTTTACCACCTACGAGCAGATCGAACGCGCCGACCTTCTGGTCATCAAGCGCGACGGTCGGCACGAGCCCTTCGACCGCCACAAACTTAACGCCGGCATCGTGCGCGCTTGCGAAAAGCGCCCTGTCAAGCTCGAAGACCTCGATCGCGCCGTGGAAGAGATCGTCCAAGAGTTGGAAACCAACTACGGCCGCGAGGTGCAATCCCGCGAGATCGGCGCCAAGGTCATGGCGAAGCTTCACCAGATCGACGACGTGGCGTATGTCCGCTACGCGTCGGTTTACCGCCACTTTCAGGACGTGGGCGAGTTCATCGAGGAGGTCAAGGCGCTGGAGCAAAAACCCCGCGTCGACGGGATGCAGCAGGAGCTTTTCAACTGAAGGAATGGTCGCGTTAAAACACGGGTTGCCGCTAATCCAGAACGATCAAGGGGTTGCGGTCACCTTCGAGAATGAGTGGTTGAAGGCGGCGGTGGACCGGGCAGCGCGCCGGGCAGGCTACGAGGGTTGGTGGCTGCTGGACGAGTTCAGTTCAGCGGTGTCGCAGTACCTCCGGCAGGACTATAAGGCGACCATCATCGAATTACCGAGCCTCGAACGGGTGGTCCGCGCGACGCTGCGCGACATCGGCTACCGCGAGATCGCGGCAAAGTTCCGCACCGTGAACCCTTTCCAGAGCGTATCCCTGGCCGAGTGCGTGCGCGGACCGGCAAGCAGCCGGGAAACGACGTTCTTCCGGCGGCTGTCGGAGCGCATCTCAGGCATGCACGCGGCCAAGGTGCAGCACTTCCACTTCCGCGACCTGCACCCCTGCGTCCGACAGCTTTTGGAGGAAGATCACGCCTCCCAATGGTGGGGCCGCCCCTTGATGCGTGCGCGGATCGTCGCATTCATCCGCGAGCAGGTGCAGGCCCTAGACTGGCCGAGTCGGATGCGCTGCACGATTAATTGAAGCCATGACGCTCTTCGAGAAAATTATCCGGCGCGAGATCCCGGCACGGATCGTCCACGAGGACGATGAGATCGTTGCCGTCCACGACGTAAACCCGCAAGCACCCGTTCATGTCCTCGTCATTCCCAAGAAGGTGATCCCCCGCGTAGGAGCAGTGGATTCCGCCGACGTGGAGTTGTTGGGCAAGCTCCTCCTTGCCGCCGGCCAGATCGCCCGATCAGTAGGTATTTACGAAACGGGGTTTCGTCTGATCATCAACCACGGTCATGATGGTGGCGAGACGATCCCCCATCTGCATGTGCATTTGCTAGGTGGTCGGGAGCTTGGCTGGCCACCCGGGTAAATTGCTCTTGGAGAACGCGTAGTAGGTGTTGTTCCGCTAAAAGCGGAAGAAACCACTCGTAGGCAGCAAAAAGCGGACGGGTGCCGAAGCTCCCATCCGCTGCATGTCATCTGATCCGGACGATGCGCTACTTCATCAGCAGCACCGAGCGGCTGCGCTTGATCTCACGCGTGATCTTGCGGTGCAAGAAGGCTGACATGCCCGTCACGCGGCGGGGCAAAATCTTGCCGCTTTCCGTCACGAACTTACGCAGGAGGTCCGGGTTTTTGTAATCAACGGCTTCCGGTGCGATGTCCACGCGACGGCGTGGCATGATCCGGTTGGCACGGCGGAAGTTGGAGCGGCGCTGAGCAGTCTTTGGCGTCATGGCAAATTATCGAGTTTCGCGGTGCAGGGTATGGCGCTTCAGAAAAGGGTTATACTTCTTTTTCTCAAGCCGGCCCGGGGTGTTAGGGCTCTTTTTGTTACGTGTGGACACGTAGCGGGAGGCGGGTTTGCCCTCAGCCTTCGCTTCCGTGCATTCCAGGGTGATAATGTCTCGGGGCATGGCAGTTATTCTTTGGTTTCGGGCGTAAACTCTTCTTCGTCGCTGTCTTCCTTTTCGTCGTCGGTCAGGCCGAAGAGCGAAGTGACGGACTGGCGCACCCGGCGAGCCTTGTTCTGACGCTCGATCTGCGACTGGCACTCGACAGTGAAGCGCGTGAATGGAATGGCTTCCAGACGCTCGTGGTTGATCGGCTTGCCGGACATCTCGCAGGTGCCGTAGGTGCCGAGTTCAATGCGTTTGATGGCCTCGTCGATTTCGTAAAGAGCGTCCTGCTCCTGCGAGAGGAGGTTGAGGGCAAAGTCACGGTCGTAGGCGTCGCTGCCCGCGTCGGCCTGGTGCATGCCGAACGCGCTGGCCTCGTTGCCCTCGGCACGGGCGCGCAGGTTGTCCTGGGCCATGCCGTTCATGGAATCGAGCATGGCGTCGCGCAGGGCCAGCAGGCGCTTCTTCTGCTTGCGCAGAAAGGGCGAGAGCTTGGCATCGGCTTCGTCCTCGTTCTTCTGTGAGCGCAGGAAGTAACTCGACACGGACGCCGTCAAGTCTTGTGCGCTGGCTGCTTGCACATGGTGGCCATTGCCCTGGTCGGCCGTCGGAGCGGCCGGCTGCTCGGCAGGCGCGGCAACTTCCGGCTCAGTCTCTGCGACTGGCTTCTGCTTGGCGGAGGGCTTGGATTTGGGCATAGGGCAGACGGGGAGAAGAGCGGGTGCGGTCCTGCGAACGGGTCTTGGGATGTTGGGAAAGGGGGAGTCAATAATGGCATTTCGCCACCCGCGCAAGGCCCAAACTCGTGTTTTTCATGAACTCGCGCTCGAATACCGCCGCAGGGCAAAAAGCCAGAAAAAGCGGCTCAGGAACAGAGATAAACTGCACACCGCCAGGAGTTGAAGCATCGGGGCGAACGGCTGCTCCGAGGCACGTGCCAGGATGCGGGCGGGAGCGTTGGCAACGACGATGACCGGGATCAACCAGGTGAAGATCAGCTTAAACACCCCTCCGAAGACTTGGTCGGGGTAGCGAGCGATGCTCAGGAAATTGAAGTACCCATAGATCAACCCTTGCGCCCGCACGATCCAGAAGCTCAGCGTCGCCAGCGTGAACATGATGGCGTAGTGGATGGCCGCCCCCAGCAGGATGGCCACCGCGTAGCAAGCGATTTGCACCGCGCTTGGCACCACGCCGAGTTTGCTGAGTGAGAACACGACAAAGCCGACGCCAACTCCGGCGTTGACGAAATTGTCCAAACCGAACCGGTAAGCGGACACGGCAAACTGCGCGTCCATCGGCAACAGAAGGAGAAGGTCCATGCGGCCAGTGCGGACGAGTTCAGGCAGATTTGCCAAGTTGACGTAGAACACTGCCTGGAAAACTTGGCTGATGATCTGGTGTGTGCCGATCAGGAGCACCACTTCCCACTTTGACCAATCGCCAATCCGGTCCGTGTAGAGGAACAGAACGTCTACGAAGATAATCTGCCCGAAAAACCACAGTAACTCCGTGAACAACCAGAGTACGAAGTTCGCCTTGAACGACATTTCTCTGATCAGAGAGTTGCGCAGCAACAGCGAATAGATTTGCCAGTAATACCTCACAGTGTTATCCGATGAGCATTCAGCCTCCTACCGCTTGGAAGCGACGCAGACCTCTCGCCCACATCCAATTTCCGAGTGCCCAAGTGGCAATAACCCATCCTGCCTGGATCAACAATCCCTGTACGACCAAGGGGCCGGTAATCTTCTCTTGGAACACTGCAACGGGGAAATACAGCTCGTAAGTAAACGGCAACCATTCCTGTACCCGGCGGAACCACTCCGGCAGCAGATCGAGCGGAAACAGGTGGCCGCTCAGGAAGTACT
Source organism: uncultured Chthoniobacterales bacterium (assembly GCA_964246175.1). Lineage (GTDB taxonomy): Bacteria > Verrucomicrobiota > Verrucomicrobiia > Chthoniobacterales > SZAS-18 > CAHJWO01. The sequence continues at coordinate 6,622 of CAXTQD010000072.1, forward strand.
CGAACGAGAAAACGATGAAGACGACGGTAGAAATCTCCAGCAGCCAGAACGCAATCATGGCGATGGCGTAGGCGAGGAAGAACTGGAGTAGTGCTGCTAGGAGCACGGATGTTCCTGCGTAAAACCACGTTGCAACGTTCTGAGGGATAGTAACATACTGGTGAAAATATGCGAATAGCAGAAGAATGATTGGCAGCGTGAAAACAGATGAGGTCGCTCGATATCCGAAGAAAAGTCCCGTGCGATAGGCGAAATAGCTCACCGGTTTGACCAGCAGTGAATTGATCTGGCCATCGCGGATGTCGGCCGCAATCTGCCACTCGTCGTCTGTGGGTGTGATCAGGCTCGAAACGAGCGATGTTAGCAGGAAATAGTACACCATCGAGGAAAAGTCATAGCCGCCGATGGATGCTTGGCGGCCGCCAAAAAGGGCTCGCCACAGATAAACGGTGCCAAGAAGAGGAACCACTTCAAAGAGGACGCGCAAGAAGAAGTTCCAGCGGTAGACCAAAGTGTTCTGCAAGCCGACCGTGAAGATCTTCAGGTATTTGTCCACTTTGCTTTTGTTGCAGTGTCAACCGTAGTGACAATCAAGTGCGGCATTGAACTAACTCGGTGGCCAGGCGAATAGCGGCAATCATGCTGCCTGGATGAGCTTGGCTCTTGCCCGCCAGGTGGAAAGCGGTGCCATGGTCAGGACTGGTCCGGATGATCGGCAAACCAAGCGTGACGTTCACGCCGGACTCAAAGGCATGAAGCTTTAGCGGAATGAGTCCCTGATCGTGATACATGCAGAGCACCCCGTCCCAATGTCCTGCGACCGCTTGGTGGAAGACGGTGTCAGGCGAGACGGGACCAAAGAAAGTCGCCCCACTGGGCGAGTGCTCGCGGGCGAGTTCTGCTACGGCGGGTTCGATGTGGTCAATTTCTTCACGCCCGAGGCTGCCAGATTCTCCGGCGTGCGGGTTTAGCCCGGCCACGGCGATGCGGGGCGAGCGGTTTAGGCGTTGCGCCAGGAAGGCAGCCAGGAGTTTTCCTACCCGCACGATCTCCTGGCGTTCAATGCGGAGCACAGCCTCCGCCAGAGGTAGGTGCGTCGTCAAAAGCGCCACCGTCAGCGTGCCACCGGTGAGCAGCATCGCAAAGTTACTCACCCCGCAGCGATCCGCAAAAAACTCCGTTTGCCCGGGAAAACGGAACCCGATGTCATAGAGACTTGCCTTACACACTGGCGCAGTCACGACGGCAGCGAACTCCCCGCTGAGCGCACCGGCGGCGGCGGCTTCGAGTCCTTCCCACGCGGCGAGGGCGGCCGCCGGCGAGGGTTGACCCAAAACAACGCCGGCCACCGGATTGCCGATCACGCGGTACTCGAACGTCGGGTCCAACCGTCCGGAGGCTAGCGCGGCGGCGACGACCTCGGGACCGATCCCGGCAGGGTCGCCCAGCGTGATGCCAACCACGGCTTTTTTCCCGGCGGCGGGCATCGGTGGTTCAACGGTGACTGGTCACGCCGACCTGTTGGCACATCGCCAGCACAGGACAACGTGAACACCGCGGGGCGTTGCCGGTGCAGACGTGCTTGCCGAAGGGCACCAGCAAAGCGTTGATCTCGACCCAATACCGCGTGGGGAGGATTTTTTCGAGGGCTGCGGTCGTCTTCTCCGGCGTCGTGGCGGCGACGTAGCCCCAGCGGTTGGTGATGCGGTGAACGTGGATGTCGACGCCAATCTGCGGTTGCCCGCACGCGATGCCAAGCACAAGGTGAGCGCACTTGATCCCCACCCCGCGGAAGGAAAGAAGCGACTCCAGGTTACAGGGCAATTCGCCGCCAAACTCGGCCACCGTGCGGCGAGCGATCTCGTGGATCTGCGGAGCCTTGGCCTCGTGAAAGGTGGATGGAGAGATCAACGCATCGATCTCGGCGGGCGTCAGCGCCGCCACTTCTGCCGGGGTGCGCGCCCGGGCGAAAAGCCGGCGCGAGATCGGCACGGTGTCTTCGTCGCGCGTGCGGATGGAGATCATGCATGCCAGCAGTTGCTCGAACGCCGACTGGAAGCCGTCGTCGTACAACTCGAAGAGCGCCGCCTTGCGGAACGAGCGCACCCCTTCGCGGATGGCGTCCATCGCGGCGTCAATGTCGAACGTCGCCTTCGCGCTGTCCATGGCATCGGCTTTGTGGTCAGGGGAGGATCGGGACATGGGAAGCGCGCACGATCAAGGGCGTACGTTCCTCCGAATCAAGAGGTATGCAACTTCCCGACGATTCTCCCCGCGCCAAAGGAAAAATCCTCAACCGTGGCGACGGCATGGGCGAGGCTGGCAACGAGGACGTGGAGCGCCGCGCGCGAGAGTTAGCCGAGATCGCCGGCCTGGGCCGCGACGAGGACATCGAAGACTTTCGCCTCCAGGCCCGCGAGGAGCTGCGCGGGACGGTAGACCCGAACACGCCCAACGACGATGAAGGACCGGCCTCCGAACTCATCGCGGAAGACGACGTGCCCGGCGAGAGCGGCGGGGCGGTGTCACCCGCGACCAACGCGGCCATGCACGGTGATGAACAAACGGTCGGCGAGCAGCTTTATGGCGAGGGCATCGACGAGGCCGACCATGACCGCATGACGGAGTCGCGCCGCGAGGAGCGTCTCAGCGAAGATGTCTGATAGGGCCCGCTCCGCCGTCCGCAGCCTGCGTCAGAAGATCTTGATGAAAGCTTTCTTGCGCAGGCCGGCGACCCAGGCGTCCTGCATGCGCTCGCGTTCAGCGGAGTTGATCTTCTTCTCGATGTCCGGCCGCACGTCTTCGAGCGGCTTGGTATAAGCAGCCTTCCGCTCAGTGACCTTCATGATGTAGTACGCCGGCCCTTGGTCGACGACCGGGCTGATCTTGTTGGTCTCCATCTTGAAGGCGGCGTTCGTGAGTGACTCGTTGAGCGTCTTGCGGTCGATCCATCCCCAGTCGCCACCGGTCGAACGGCTGCTGTCGTCGCTGTAGAGCTTGGCCAAATCCTCGAACTTCGCGCCTTTGACGAGCTTGTCACGGATTTCCGCCGCCACGGCTTTTTGCGGGTCGCCGTCGCTGCCGACGTTCGTACCCTTGTTGACGGCGATCATCCAGAGATGAACCTGCTCGGGCGTGGTGAGGTCCGGCTTGCTGGTGGTGTAGAGGGCATCAATTTTGAGTGGCGAGACGATCATGTCCGTCTTGACGTTCTGGTAGCGCATCGCCTGCACGATGATCTTCTCCTTCTCCTGTTCGCGGAACTTGGTCAGCGTGTAACCCTGCGCCTGCAAGGTGCGGATGAATGCCTGTCGGTCGCCGCCGAACTCCTCGCGGATGATGGTGTCCACCCGCTCATCCACAAACCGCTGCGGGATTTGGAACTCCTTCTTCTTGAACTCCTGGATGATCAACTGCCTGTCGATGAGTTCTTGCAAAGCGCCGCGGCGGGCGTCACGGATCTTGTCGGCGAGTTCCTGGCCGTTGAACTGGGCGCGCAACGAGCGCTCGCGGGGCGCGACGAGTTCGCGAACCTGCGAGAACGTGATGACATCCTTGTTCACGAGCGCCGCGACGCCGTCCACCACGTCGGGGTCGGCGTTGGCGCGGGGGCTGAGCGGCGGGAGCAGGAGGGACGAACCGGTCAGCACGCAGGCGGCGAGGACCGGGAACAGGCGGCGGGTTTTCATGGCGCGGGCGACGGATGGAGCCTGATCTGCAAATGATTATCGGCGAAGGAGTTCGACCAATTACAACCGTTCGAGCAGATCGGAAAGTTCGCGCATTTTAGAAGCGCCGCCGACCGAAGTCAAGCGGGGGAACTTGCCGGCGATCGACACGAAGTCGCCCCCGCGGGTGAGCATCACCTTGTCCCCACGTACCTCTACCTGTTGTACCTTTTTGGACGACGCCAGGAGCTTCAAACGCGTGTGGGCGAGCAGGTTAGCGGCGGGTTCGGGCAGCGGACCGAAGCGGTCGCGCCACGTGTCCTGGAGGGTGTCGGCCTCGTTGGGACGGGATGTTTCGGCGAGTTGACGATAAGCTTGAATGCGCAAACGCGGTTCCTCGATGTAGTCGGCTGGGATGAAGGCTGGCCACTCGCGAGCGATCACAACCGGACCCTCGTCGCTTTCGCCGGAGGAACCGGCGACGGCCGCCGCACGGATGTGCTCCGCCTCGCTCATCGCGGCGAAGTCGAGCCGCAGGACGGTCTCGACCCAATGGCGCACCCGCTCCCCGCGCAGCTTCGACACGGCTTGGCGCAGCAGTTGACAATACAAGTCGAAGCCGACGGCCGTCAGGTGGCCACTTTGGGCAAGCCCGAGGATGTTCCCTGCCCCGCGGATCTCCAGGTCGCGCAGAGCGATTTTGAAGCCCGCGCCGAGGCTCGAATATTGTTTGATGGCGTTGATGCGCTTGCGCGCCTCGCCAACGGTCATCAAGTCACGCGGAAGCATCAGGTAAGCGTACGCCTTGTGCTCCCCACGGCCGACGCGACCACGGAGTTGGTAAAGGTCGGCTAGCCCGAAGCGGTCGGCGCGGTCAATGATCATCGTGTTCGCGTTGGGGATGTCGAGGCCGCTCTCGATGATGGTCGTCGCCACGAGCACGTCGGTCTTGGCGCTGACGAACCGTTGCATGACCCCTTCCAGTTCGCCCTCGGCCATCTGACCATGGCCGATGTCCACCTTGGCCTTCGGGCAGAGGTGCCGGATGCGAACGGCAACCTTTTCGATGTCGTCCACGCGGTTGTGGAGGAAGTAGACTTGGCCTTGGCGGGAGAGTTCGCGCTCCACGGCGGTCTTGATGATGCGCTCGTCGTAGGGGCAGATGAGCGTCTCGACCGGGTAGCGGTTGGGCGGAGGGGTTTCCAGGGTGGACAGGTCGCGTGCCCCGGTCAGCGCCAGGTAGAGCGTGCGTGGAATCGGTGTGGCCGAGAGGGTCAGTACGTCCACGTTGGGGAAGCGCTCCTTGATACGCTCCTTGTGACGAACGCCGAAGCGTTGTTCCTCATCCACGACGAGCAGACCGAGGTTCTTGAAATGCACGTCTTTGGAGATCAACCGGTGTGTGCCGATGACGATGTCCACGCTGCCGTTGAGCACGCCTTCGGTCACCCGCGTCTGCTCAGAGGGGGTGCGGTAGCGGCTGAGAAGTTCGACGGTGACAGGGAAGTTACCCATGCGGCGCTGAAAGTTCTCGTAGTGCTGCTGGGCCAGCACGGTCGTCGGCACGAGCATCGCCACCTGCCGGCCGTCAATCGCCGCCTTGAACGCCGCCCGGATGGCAACCTCCGTTTTGCCAAACCCCACGTCGCCACAGATGAGGCGGTCCATGGCGCGGGTGGTCTCCATATCGCCTTTGGTTTCGTCGATGGCCTTGAGCTGGTCGGCGGTTTCCTTATAGGGGAACGTGTCCTCGAATTCCTTCTGCCACTGGCCGTCAGGTCCGAAAGGCAGACTCTGGTGCGTTTCGCGCATGGCCTGGACCTTCAGGAGCTTGGCGGCGTAGTCGTAGACGGACTTCTCGGCGGCCTTCTTGGTGGAGGCCCACTTGCCGTCGCCCAAGTGGCTCAAGGCCGTGTTCTTCTTACCCAAGCCGACGTAGCGTGACACGAGGAAGGCCTGCTCAAGCGGGACGTAGAGCCGGGCCTTCTCGGCGAACTCCAGGACCATGACCTCCTCCGTCGCCGGGCCGCCGTCAGGATTTTGTGCGGCGGTGAGCGGTCGGGTCTGCAAACCCTGGTAGCGGGCAAGGCCGTGTTCGAGATGGACGACGAGTTCGCCTTCGGTCAGTTCCGTGAAGTCGATCTGCGTGCGGCTGACCGGCAGCCCTCGCCGCGAACGGCCCGAGATTGCTGCCGCGCCACGCTCCGCCCGTTCCTGATGGCCAAGAATTTCACCAGCGAACACCACCGCTAGCCGTGCTCCGGGGAACACGAACCCTGCCTCGCTCGTGCTGGAACGCAGAAAGTGAATTTCTGTATTCAGCGTAAAATCCGGGACAATATTCTGCAAGAGAGATACCTCCGAGTCACGTCGAAAGTTTACAACGGTTCGATAGCCCTCTCCATCCCAGGTGCGTACCTGACCGCGCACGTTCCGGGCGTAGGCGTCGCGCAAGGCCGAAGAATCGAGGCGGCGACTGGCGGAGGCGAAGGGCGTAGGGAAGAACGCGTCGTCGTAGTTCTCCGCACCGCTGTCTGTAGGGGTCGTGCCGTCGTCGCCGATGCGGACGTGGCACACGGCATCATCCACGTTGACGGCGAGGATCATATCCTTCTTGTCCAGGTAGTCACGGAGTGGGAACGTCTCGGCTTCCGGGACACGCAGCAGCAGCGCCACACTTTCTAGCGAGCGCACGGAGGTCTGCTTATCGAGATCGAACTCGCGCACGGATTCGATCTCGTCGTCAAACCACTCCACACGTACCGGCAGCGCCTGTTGCCAGGAATACACGTCCATGATCCCACCGCGCACGGAATACTGTCCGCGCTCGCCGACCTGTGGGACGTGCTCGTAGCCAGCGCCCTGGAGGGATTGCACCAGCGCATCGCGGTCGGCACGCTGGCCGGCGGTGAGGGTCAGGGTGGCTTTTTCGAGCGAGCGTGGTGCGGAGACCTGTTCGTCGAGCGCCTCGCGGGTGAGCACAACGGCCGCACCGCCGCGGCCCGCGGTCAGGCGCTGGAGGACACCGAGACGCTCGGCAGAGACTTCCGGGTCAGGCACCGCGCCCTCGACGACGGCGACCTCCAGGTGCGGGAAGGTCAGAACTTCCGGCCACCACGCGGAGAGTTCGGCGGCGAACCGGGCTTGGATGCGCTCGGATTCGCACACTACCCACGCGTTGCCCCCCTGCCCCCGCCAAGCGTGCAGGAGTGCGGCGACGAGGAACGGCCGGGCCGGTTCGGCGACGTGCCCGAAGACGGCGGGGCGGCCGAGGGTAGGCGGTCGGTCGAGCTTTTGGCGGCGGGAGAGCGCCTCGACGGTCGCTTCAAACAGGGAGGTATCCAGGTCGTTCATGCACGGCAAGCACCGTCCGGGCGATGCACAAGGGCGGTTCGCTGCCAGCGGCCCAGTTGGACGCTACTGGATGTTGAGTTCGCGCGTGATGCCGAAGCGTTCGATGCGCTTGCGCAGGGTGGCGCGGGTGACCCCGAGCACCTTGGCGGCCTTGAGCTGGTTGCCGCGGGTCAGCTTCATGGCGGCGATGGTGAATTCGCGTTCCAGCCACGGCAACAGATGGAGGCTCTTGTCGCGCGCCGCAGCCTGGAAAAGCGTCTCGATAGCCGCCTGGACGGCGTTTGCGGACGCCCCGTCAGCCGTGGATGGCGGCGGCACTGCGGGCAGGGTCTCGTCGGTCGGCACTGGCCGCGCCTCGGAAGGCACCGTTACTCCAATCGTGCCGAGTGGGATGTCCTTGGGCAGCAGCACGTCCGTGGTGGCAAGGACGGAAGCACGTTGGAGGGTGTTCTCCAGTTCACGCACGTTGCCGGGCCACGGGTAGGCTTCCATCATCCGCAACGCGTCTTCCGAGAGCCGCAGGCGCGGGAGGTGTTTCTGCGAGGAGATGCGAGCCAGGAAGTATTCGCAGAGCAGCTTAATGTCCTCCGCGCGCTGGCGCAGCGGCGGCAGATGGACGCGCACGACGTTGAGCCGGTAAAACAAGTCCTCGCGGAACCCCTTGCGGGCGACCTCCTGTTCGAGGTTCTTGTTAGTGGCGGCGACGATACGCACATCCGTGTGGAGCGTGGCCGAGCCGCCCAGGCGCGAGAACTCGCCCTCCTGCAACACGCGTAGAATCTTGCTCTGCACCTGCATGGGCATCTCGCCGATTTCATCCAGGAAAAGCGTCCCGCCGTCGCTCTGCTCGAAGCGTCCGATGCGCTGGGTCACCGCCCCGGTGAACGACCCCTTCTCATGCCCGAAAAGCTCGCTCTCCAGGAGCGTCTCGGGGATGGCGGCGCAGTTGATGGCCACGAAGAACTTGTCGCTGCGCCGGCTGTAGTGGTGGATGGCCCGGGCGACCAGTTCCTTGCCAGAGCCGCTCTCACCGGTGATCATCACCGGGGCCTCGCTGTGCGCGACGCGCCCGACCATCTTGAAGACCCCCTGCATCGCCTCGCTCTGGCCAACAATACTGTCCTGGTGCTGGTCGACGGTGAGTTGCGGCTTCGGCGCGGTGGCCGCGCGCATCTCGCTCTGGGCCTTGAGCGCGGCGTCGACGACGACCTTCAGGTTGAAGGGCAGCGACTCTTTTCGGATGAAGTCGTACGCGCCGAGTTTCATCGACTCGATGACGCTCTGCGTCGTGCCGTAAGCGCTGGTGAGCACCACCATGGCGTTGGGGTCGCGCTGGCGGACCTTGGCGAGCAGTTCCAAGCCGCTGTAGGGCTGGAGGTGCGTGTCGGTGATGAGCAGGTCGGCGTTCTCGGCAAAATAGAGCCGGTACGCCTCGTCCACCCGCGTCGCGGTCAGGACACGCGTCGTCGGCGTTTCCAACTGGTGGGCAGCCCATTCCAGGAAATCGCTCTCGGGATCGACAAGGACAATCGTTTGCATCTCGCGGGCTACCACCGGCTACAGGGAGCCAAACCTCCGCTGACGGTTACTGTAATCCTCCACGGCTGCAAGCAGGTCCTGCTTGCGAAAGTCCGGCCACAGCACGCGCGTGAAGTGAATTTCGGCGTAGGAAAGCTGCCACAGGAGAAAATTGGACAGGCGCATCTCGCCGGAGGTGCGGATCAGGAGGTCGGGGTCGGGATAGGCGCGCGTGTAGAGGTGGCGGCTGAAAAGCTCGGGGTCCACCATGGCCTCGTCGAGGTGTCCAGCCTGGATTTCGCGGGCAACCGAGCGCACGGCGTCGATGATCTCCGTCCGCGCGCCGTAACTGAGGGCGAGGATGAGGGTCAGGCCAGTGTTGGCGGCGGTGCGCTCGATGGAGCGATGCAGCTCCGCACGGCAAGGCTCGGGCAACTCGTCGATGCGCCCGATGGCATGCAGGCGCACGTTCTTCTCCATCAACTCAGGCGTCGTGTCCTTGAGGAAATTCTGGAGCAGGCGCATCAGCGCCGTCACCTCAACTCTCGGGCGCTGCCAGTTTTCCTGCGAGAAGGCATAGAGCGTTAGGTACTCGATGCCTAACTCGCCGCAGCCCTCGACGCTGCCGCGCACCGCCTTGGCGCCTTCCTCATGACCGAAGATGCGCGCGAGCCCTCGCTGCTTGGCCCAGCGGCCGTTGCCATCGAGGATGATGGCGACGTGACGCGGGACGGTCGGGGGACGCGGCTTCACAGAGGAGACCCTCAGACCTGGATGGTCTGGCTGCGTTTGGGCCCGACGCTAACGATGGACAACTCCGCGCCGGTCAGGTCGCTGATGCGCTTGAGATAACGCCGTGCCGCGGCCGGCAGTTCGGCATAGCGCCGAATCCCCGCGATGGAAGTTTCCCAGCCCGGCATCTCCTCGTAGACGGGTTCGCACCGCGTGAACGCCTCGTGGTCGGACGGCGGCACGTCCACCGTCTTGCCGTCCAAGCGGTAGGCGGAGCAAATACGGATGCGCTCGACGGTGTCGAGGCCGTCGAGGTTGGTGACGGCCAGCAGGTCGATGCCGTTGACCATCGTGGCAAAACGCGTCGCCACCGCATCGAACCACCCGCAGCGCCGCGCCCGGCCCGTCGTCGCGCCGAACTCCCGGCCCATGCCGTGGAGCATGTCCGTCACCCCAGCATCCTCGCTCGGGAAAGGCCCCTCGCCCACACGGGTTGTGTACGCCTTCATCACCCCCATGACCTGGTCGATGCGGTGCGGGGGCACGCCCGAGCCCGTGCAGGCGCCGCCGGCGGTGGTGTTCGACGACGTGACGTAGGGATAGGTGCCGTGGTCAAGGTCCAGAAACGTGCCCTGCGCACCCTCGAAAAGAATCTTTTTCCGTTTGGCGAGCGCGTTGTGTAAATAAACGACAGTGTTGGTGACAAAAGGCTTCAACCGTGCACCGGCTTCCAGGTAGGCAGCCTCCACCTGCTTAAAGGACAGCGGCTGTGCGCCGAACGTCCGCAAAATCTGATTTGCCTCGCGCAGCCGGAGCTGGAGCTTGGCCGAGAACACGGCCGGCTGCATGAGATCGGACATCCGCAATCCCGTGCGCGCGGCCTTGTCCCCGTAGGCCGGGCCGATGCCGCGCTTGGTGGTGCCAATCTTGTGCTTGCCCTTGGCTTGTTCGCGCCGCTCGTCGAAGCGCGGATGGTACGGCATGACGAGGTGCGCGCAGTCGCTGATGAGAAGGTTCTTTTCCACCGCGATGTCGAGCGCGCGCAAGCCGTCGATCTCGCCGACGAGCGCCACGGGGTCAATGACGACGCCGTTGCCGATGACGCAGACCTTGCCCGGGCGTAGGATGCCCGAAGGGATCAGGTGCAGGACGTACTTCTGGCCGCCGAGCACGATGGTGTGGCCGGCGTTGTTGCCGCCGTGGCTGCGCACGACGATGTCCGAGCGGCCGGTGAGCACGTCGATGATCTTGCCCTTGCCTTCGTCGCCCCACTGGGCACCGACGAGAACGATGTTCGCCATAGTGGAAAGAATGCTATTGCGGGGAGGAAAACGGCACGCGAAAGCGGCTGCCACCATCATTTTGAACCGCGGAAACGCAAGAAGTTTCTCCGGCCCTGGTCCTGTCTTCCCGCTCCGGGATGTGCTTTGTTTGAACCCTCATGCCCCGCTACTCCTACCGCGCCCGTAACCCTCAGGGCCAACTCGTCGAAGGGCAGGTAGAAGCCGGCGACCGCGCGACGGCCATCCAGCTCATCGAGCAAAAGCGTTGCGTGCCCTTCCGCATCGAGGCGGAGGGCGGCGCGGAAACAAAGACATCCCCGCCCCGCCCCAATGGCGCGGCGAAACCTGTGGCTGTTCCCGCTACGGCAGCCCCCGCCACCCGCGAGCCGGCGCGCAGGGCGGCGGCCATCATACCGGCAACGCTCACTCCGGCGGCGGCCGTGAACTTCCGCCTTTCCCACGGGCAACGACTGTTTTTCACCGAGCAACTCGCTTACCTGCTCACTGCCGGCATGACGCTCGACGAAGCGCTCGGCATTCTCGTCAAGCGTCTCAAGCAGCCTGCGCTTCAGCGGCTCACCGCCGGTTTGCACCAGGCGCTCGTGGACGGCCGTAGCTTTTCCCAAGCGTTGCGCGAGTACCCGCGCGTCTTCTCGTCGCTCTACATCAACCTCGTCATGGCTGGCGAAGCCAGCGGCGCGCTCTCGGACATCCTCTCGCGCTTGGTCAAACACCTCGGCAGCATGAAGCAACTGCGCGACCGCGTGCAGCAGGCGCTGATCTACCCGGCGTTCCTGGCGATGGTAGGCGTGGCACTCGTGATCCTCTTCATCACCGTGATGG
>CAXTQD010000073.1:0-11858 GCA_964246175.1 uncultured Chthoniobacterales bacterium
GCCAAGTGACTTCCAGGTTGCGGTGAGTCTCCGCCTCCAAGCGGCGCGAGGAGCGCACGCGGTTGAGGTAGCCGTACAAGTAGAGCTTGAGCAGATCACCCGGATGGTAGCCGGGGCGACCGGTGTCTTTGGCTTCTGCCCGCACGAAGCCCGCTTTCAGCAGATCGAAGCCGTCCACGAACGCCTCGATGGCGCGCACCGGGTTGTCCGCGCCCACGTAGTCGTCCACCGACGCGGGCAACAACAAGGTCTGCGCGCGGTCGCTGCCCAAGATGTGACGCATCACCCATCCTACCAACCTACGTCGGCAAAGGGCAGCGTTTTCACACAACCTCCACCGTTTTTTGGGATGCCGTCTCGTACAGCCAGGTGGACGAAACTATTCGCGGCTGGCTCCCGCCACCCTTTCAAGCCAAGGCTTGTCGGACGAGGCTCTCAGCGCAGTCCAGCACGGCCTGCGCAGCCGGGCGCGGCTGCCAGCCGAGCAGGGTGCGGGCCTTGGCGATGCTGAACTCCCGACGCACGCCCAGCAGGGCGGCCATGAACCGCGCATCCCAGCTAAACAGCGCCACCAGCCGCAGCACGAAATCGGGCAGCCGACGGGTGGGCACCTTGGCCCCCTGTGCGCCCAGGTGCTCGCGCAGCAGCCGGGCCGTGTCGGCCATCCAGAGGAAGTCGCTGACGGCGAGGAAGCGCTGGCCGGCAGCCCCAGGCGCTTCCATCGCCCGCAGGTGCAGGTCCGCCAGGTCGCGCACATCGACGGTGTTGAACCCGATCCGGGGCAATGCGGGGAACCTGCCCGTCAGCATCCGTGACACCAGTTCGACCGAGCCGGACACGCTCTGCGCCAGCACCGGACCCAGGATCATGCCCGGCAGCACGGTGGCGAGGGTCATCTTCCCGGCCGAGCGTTCCATGAACTCCCACGCGGCGCGTTCGGCCAGGGTCTTGGAGCGCACGTACTCGCTGAGACCCTTTTCCGCCGGGTCGGTCCACGCGCTTTCGTCCGTCGGCTTTGCTTCGCTGCGGCCCGGGGTCAGCGGAGGTTGGGCGGCCACCGTGGAGGAGGTGATTACCGTCCGCCGCACCCCGGCGGTGGCGGCGGCCCGCAGGATGCGCAGCGTTCCTTCCCGCGCGGGCGTCACCAAGTCCGTGCCTTTGGGCATGCCCTGGCCCATCGGGGAAGCCACGTGCACGACGAACGCGCAGCCCTCCACCGCCTGCGGCCAGCCTTGGTCGCTCAACAGGTCGGCGGCGCAGAACGACAGCCGGTCCCGCGGGTCAACCGTTTTGGCGACGGCGGCGCGCACCTCCCCCTCGCGCGACAGGCTGCGCAGGGTCGCGCGCACGCGGTAGCCGCGTCCGAGCAGCGCGGCGATTATCCACACTCCCACGTAGCCGGACCCGCCGGTTACCAGGACGGTTTCTGTACCGAGTTCGGTTTTCATGGTGGTCGGTATCCCTTGCATACCTGGATACTATGAGTGACCGTGCAGGGCGCACAAGAAGGCACCTTCATGAAACCTGGTCACCTCAAGGTTCCCGCTCAAAGCGGCTGTTGCCGCCTCGGCTTCGAGGACCTGCCGCCGGAAGTCTGCCAATCGGTGGGCGACGTGCTCGCCCGGGTGGGGGACAAGTGGTCGATCCTGGTCATCCACATGCTCTCGCAACGCACCATGCGCTTCAGCGAACTCAAACGCAGCCTGGGCTCCATCTCGCAGAAGGTGCTCACCACCACGTTGCGCGGCCTGGAACGTGACGGCTACCTGACGCGCACGCTCACCCCGAGCATCCCGCCGCGGGTCGATTACGCGTTGACCGACCTGGGCCGCGACGTGCTGGTGCCGGTCACGGCGCTAGCTTCGTGGGCGTTTGCACGCCGGGAACAGATCGAGGCGGCCCGCAAGTCCTTTGATGGAGGCTAGCACGGAGATCAGAGGACCTGCCCGGCGCCGCCGCCACGGGAGCAATCGACGCGCGAAGCCAACGGTGACAGGGGAGCGAGCGTGGCAAAAAATGGCCAGAGCCGAGCTAAGAGGACCCTAGCTTCCCACCGATTAATCGCCGTGTAAACGGCTGCAGGTCAGTCGGGTGCTCGACCACGAATGTTTTGTCAACTCGCCCACTTTGACACATGATGTGCGTTGGTGAAGGCGATCCATGGCGCATTACGGGAAAAAGGAAGCCCCTTCCGAACGACCCATTGGACGGTCGTCCTGCACGCCGCCCAGAGTCAGTCGCCAGAAACCGGTCAGGCGGCCTTGGCGAGTTTTTGTCAGGATTATTGGCCGCCGCTTTACACGTTCCTGCGGCGGCGCGGCTATGCGCCCACGGATGCCCAGGACCTCGTCCAGGGTTTCTTCGAGCATCTGCTCACAGAGAATACCTTGAGCCGCGCCCAACGCGACAGAGGCCGGCTGCGTACTTTTCTCCTCAACTCGCTCGAATATTTCATGGCCAACGACCTGGCGCGGGGCCGAACGCTCAAACGCGGAGGGGAATGGAAGTTTGTTTCTTTGGACGACCCCACCATCGAGGCAAGGGCGGCGCGGATATCCGCCGGCGAGAACGGGCTGACCGGCTCCTATGACCGGCTGTGGGCCAGCGCCTTGATGGAACACGCCTGGCGCAACCTGGAAACCGCGCTCAACGCCGAGGGCAAGACGCAATGGTTCCAGGCGATCAAGCCGCTCCTCGTGGGCGGGGGCGAGACCCCGCCGCCGTCGGAAACCGTCGCCGCAAGGCTCGAAATGTCCGTCGAAAACCTTCGCACCACGTTGCACCGGCTGCGACGGCGGTTCCGGGAGACCCTGCGGGCGGAAGTGGCGCGCACGGTGTCCACGTCCAAAGAGATCGATGAGGAGATGGATTACATCTATCATCTGCTGAAAGCTTGAGGCCGAACGTGGTTGGAGGCTCCCGCCTCACCGATGGAAACCGACGCGTCCACCAACAACATCTTCCGGGAAACCGACATGGAGTCGGCGTCGGCGCGGGCGTCCGTCGAACCGGGCGTGTGTGCATCCTGCTGCCTGCCGATCATCGACTGCGGTCCCGGCGGCGAGTGCCTGCGTTGTCTGGCGGAGTTCGTCTTTTCACCGGAGGGCGACGACGGCCGGGTTGGTCCGGACGGTGATCCACCGCCGTCCGGGCAACCGCTGTGGCGCTACGGACACTTCGAGATCCTCGCCGGAGCCGATGGCTGCCCGCTAGAATTGGGCTGCGGTGCCATGGGCATCACCTACCGGGCATACGACACTGTCCTGCACACCGTCGTCGCCTTGAAGATCATCCGGCAAGACCTCGCGGCAAGCTCCGCAGCACGCGCCCGCTTCTTGCACGAGGCGCGGCAAGCCGCCCGGCTGCGCCATCCCAACGTGGCCAGCGTCTTTCATTATGGCGAGCAGGGCGACGAGTGTTTCTACGCGATGGAACTGGTCGAAGGCGAAACCCTCGAGGAGCGTGTGCAGCGGGTGGGGCCGCTGCCGGTGGCGACGGGGCTGGAGATTGCCATCCAGGTGGCCCGCGCCCTGTCCGCAGCCGAAGGCCGCGCGATGGTGCATCGGGATCTCAAGCCGTCCAACATCATGCTGGAAGCGGCCAAAACCCCGGGCGGTGATGAACTGTTCAACGTCAAGGTCATTGATTTCGGTCTGGCCCGGGCCGTGGCTGACCGCTCGGGAGAAATGGCGGCTGGCACCGACCCCGCGGATTTCGCGGGCACCCCGGCCTTTGCCAGCCCCGAGCAGTTTGTCCGCGATCCGCCGGGGCGGATCGACACGCGCTCGGACATTTACTCTCTGGGGGTGACCCTCTGGTATCTGCTGACCGGCCACCTGCCCTGGCCCGAGGGCACCCTGTCGGAAATCAGAGCACGGCACCGCCCCGGTCCATCGGTCCTGCCGGTCGAGCAACTCAAAGCGGCCCGTGTCCCGCCGGATTGCGCGAAGCTGATCGTCTCCATGCTGGCGGTCGCCCCGGAAGCAAGACCGCAAACCGCCGGGGAGTTGTACGCTGCGCTCCGCCGCTGCCAGCGGCGTCCGCGCCGTCCGCTTCTGGCCGGCTCCGTGGCGATCCTCCTGACCGCCATCGGAGTTCTCGCGTGGTGGTGGTGGCCGGCCACGCCGGCTTCGTTGACGGACCGATCCATGGCGGTGCTGTCCTTCGACGATTCCCGCGCCGACGCGGCCGAACGTCTTTTTTCAGCCGGCGCCAGAGACGGGATCATTGCCGACCTGGTCCACGTCGCCGACCTGAACGTCGTCGGCGCGGAGAGTGCGCGCTCTTACGATCCCAAACGCCTGGACGCTTTGAAAATCAGCCGGGAACTGGGCGTGCGCTATTTATTGGAAGGAGAGGTGCAGCGCCGCGGCTTGCGGGCGCGCATCAAGGTCTCCCTCCTGGACACGAGCCACCAGGCCGCGCCCTGGACCCTCCAATATGATCGCCCGCTCGCGGATTTGTTCGCGGTGGAAGCAGACATCTCCCGTGCGGTGGCGGCGCGGCTCGGGGCCAGGGTGACCGTTCGAGAGCGAGAGGAGATCGGCCGACCGACGACGCGCGATCTGGCCGCCTATGATCTCTATCTCCGCGCCAGGGAGGCGGAACGCGCGGTTTTCAACACCCAGGCGGAAGCATACCGCCACTATGCGAGCGTGGTTCCCTTGCTCGAAGAGGCGATTGCGCGCGACCCGAATTTTGCGCTCGCCTACTGTGAACTGGCCACGTTGCAGGACAATCTCTACCACTACCGGTACTCCGCTCCGGCGGACCAACCCGCGATTGACCACCGTGGAAAGGCGGACGCCGCCCTCGCGCAGGCGCGGCGATTGCAGCCCGAAAGCGGCGAGTTGCACCTTGCCCAGGCCACGCATTTCCTGCGCACCAGCCTGGAAAATGAACAGGCGCGCATCGAGGTCGATCTGGCCAGGAAGGCGCTGCCCAACGATGCCAAGGCCGAGGAGCTGGCCGGCGAGATCTCCCGGCGCACGAACCATTGGGAGGAAGCCGTCCTGCACCTGGAAAAGGCCGTGCGACTAGAACCGCGCGAGAAGGTCAGCCGCTTCACTTTGGCCAACACCTATCGCCTGCTGCGCCGCTACGACGAGTCCAGGAGCCAGCTTGATCAACTGATCGCCATCCTGCCGGAGAGCGAGTCCGCCACGTACCGGCTCTTTCGCCAGTTGGTCACGCTGGAACAGCGCGCGGACGTGAACCAGTTCGGGGCCGCCATCGACGAAATCAGCCGCCGGCAGCCCGGCGCGGACGTGGCGGGAACGTACCACCTCATCCAGGCGCTCGGCGCGCGCGACACCGAAAAGGCGGCCCGGGTGCTCGCCGCCACGGACCGGGCGAAGTTTCTGATCGACGGCGCTTCTTACCCCAAGGCGTGGTTTGAAGCGCTTGCGGCGCGGATGCGCGGAGATCAAGCCGGCGCGCGGACCGCCTTCCTGGCCGCCCGCGCCGAGGTGGAAAAAGTGGTCCAGGCGAATGCGGGCGACGGCCGGATGCTCGGACTGCTCGCCATGATCGACGCGGGTCTCGGCAACCGGGAGGCGGCCCTGCGCGAGGCCGGACGCGCGTGCGAACAATGGTCGCCAGAGAGCATGTCCACGGGCGCGCCGGTCGTGGCCATGAACCTGGCGGTGGTGTATGCCTGGACGGAGCAACCCGAACTCGCCTGCCGGGTGATCGGTGAGCGGATCGGACAGCCCGCGGGCATGAACCTGCCGGCGCAACCCACCTACGGCGACCTGAAGCTGAACCCTGTCTGGGACCCGATCCGCGACCGGCCGGAGTTTATCGCGCTGATCGCGCGGCTCGCTCCCGACCGCGCGCGCTGACAGGAGGCCGGCGGCGCGCCCTGCGAGGCGAAAAGGCGTCCAGGGCTTTGGTGGCGGCGGTCAAGTCGCGATCCGGGGCGGAGCGTTCGGCGGCCCGGCGCCGTGGGCAGGAGAAAAATCAAACTTTTCTTGAAATATTTCCCCGAAAAAACTGGTTCTAGGAATAAGCGATCTCCGCGCAGCCATCCTGCCGGGGAGAGTGAATCGCCAAAAAGCAGGGGATCGAACCACCACCATCCGTCGAGCAATCGTTCAAAAATGAAGACAAACACCAACCGCCGGCAAACCACCTTGTCGATTGCCAACTCACGCTGGCTCACCTACACCACCGCGGCCGCCGCCACCGCGCTCGGAGGCGCGGTGTCCGCCGAAGCTTCGGTCGTCGTGATCAACGTCAACCAAACCATCAGCGCCGATCCTGCCAACGGGTCCTCCTTCGTGGGGGCGGAGTTCGCGTTGCCCGCCGGGAACGATTTCATTCTCAATAACCTCCGGAGCAGTTCCGGCGTCGGCGCGGGTGGGATCGGCATGCAGGGCGGAGCGGAGTTTATCGGGAAATCCTTCGCCAGTGGCGGCGCCTACGGCAATGTGTTCGCTTATCCTTCCAAGCTGGCCCTGGGTGCCAACATCGCCGGTGGGCCGTTTGCCCCGAAAGCGTTTGGCACCCTGGCTTTTGGAACCTATGGCAACCCGAACTCCAAATGGATACAAGCTGGGGAAGGCTACATCGGGATCAAATTCACCGACGCCGCCGGCACGGAATACGGCTGGATCGATCTTTCCACGAACGGCGCGGCCGCCGGCGAGGCTCTGACTTTGATTTCCTACGCCTACACCACCGCTGGCGAAGAGATCACCGCCGGACAGACGGTCGTGCCCGAACCCGGTTCCCTGGCGCTGCTGGCGGCGGGTGGCGCGGGACTGCTCGCGTGGCGTCAGCGCCGTGCCAGGTCGGCCGCTCTCCCCGACTGACGAAGTTCTTCGCCGACATTTGGAATTGTTTGCCTCGCGACAGCAACGCCAGACGGTCTCCGGGTACCCGCACAAGGGTGCTCGGTGATCGCTTGATCATGGGTTCATATGGTTCAACCACCTGCCAGAAGAAAAGTCCTGCTCATCGGTTGGGACGGCGCCGATTGGGAGCACATCAACCCGCTGCTGGAAGAAGGCTTGCTGCCCACGCTCGAAGCGTTGATCAACCGGGGCGTCATGGGTAACCTGGCCACGCTCCAGCCCGTGCTCTCGCCGATGCTCTGGAACTCGGTGGCCACGGGCAAGTTCGCCGACAAGCACGGCATCCACGGCTTCATCGAGCCGGACCCGGTCAACGGCGGCGCGCGGCCCTACACCAGCACCTCACGCAAGACTAAGGCGCTCTGGAACATCCTGACCCAAAGCGGACTCAAGAGCAACGTCGTCGGCTGGTGGGCCAGCCACCCGGCCGAGCCGATCAACGGCGTCGTGGTCACCAACGCCTTCGGCGGCGTCAATTTTCACCCGGACAAGGGCTGGCAGGTGCCGGCCGGCGCGGTGCACCCCGCCGAGAAAGGCCCTTTGCTGGCTCCGTTCAAGGTGTTTCCCTCCGAGTTGACCGAGGCGCACATCCTGCCCTTTATCCCGCAGGCGGCCAGGATCGACCAGCAGAAGAACCCGTCCCTCCGCTCCTTCACCAAGATCCTCAGCGACAACGCCACCATTCACGCCGCCGCCACGGCCATCATGGAATGCGAGCCGTGGGACTTCATGGCCGTCTACTACGACGGCATCGACCACTTTTCCCATGCCTTCATGCCCTTCCATCCCCCGAAACTGGACTGGGTGAAGGAAGAGGATTTCGAGCTTTTCCAAGGGGTGATCCGGGGCGCTTACCGGTTTCACGACCTGATGCTGGCGCGCCTGCTCCAGCTTGCCGGGCCGGAGACGACGGTGATCCTGTGCTCGGACCACGGCTTCGAGAGCGGAGCGCAACGCCCGCGCGGCGTCCCGCGCGAGCCGGCCGGACCCGCCGCCTGGCACCGGCAATACGGTATTTTCGTGATGGCAGGAGAGGGGATCAAACAGGATGAGCGGATCTCCGGGGCGAGCCTGATCGATCTGGCACCTACCGTGCTATCGCTCTTCGGCCTGCCGGTTGGTCAGGACATGGATGGACGGCCACTGCTGGAGGCTTTTAAAATAGCGCCGCCAGTGGCGACGATCCCGAGCTGGGATGCGGTGCCCGGCGACTGCGGGATGCACGCGGCCGGCCAAGGCATTAACCGGGACCAAGCCCAGGAATTGATGCAGCAATTCGCGGCGTTGGGTTACATCGAAGACTTGGGGGCCGACAAGGAAAAGCAGGCGGAGTCGGCCGGGATCGAGGCGAAATACAACCTCGCGAGCACGCTCCTGTGGCAGGGGAAATCGGACGAGGCGCTGCCGCTGTTGGAGGACATCACCAGGCGACGGCCCTGGGAAGACCGTTTCCTCATCCAACTGGTCAACGCTTACTTCCAGGCGGGCTACTTGCGCCAGGCCGAGCGGGTGCTCTCGGCCGCCTACGATTTCGAGGAGGTGCGCAATCCCAGCCTGCTGTTGCTGTGGGCGCGGCTGAAGCTGGCGCTGGGCGATGCGGCGGCTGGATTGGCAGCCTTGCAGGCCGCCAGCCAACTCTCCCCGGGCAAGGCGCTGGTGCACACGCATCTGGGGGATACTTACGTTCAATTAGGCCGCTGGACCGACGCCCGGACGGCCTACGAGCGGGCCATCGACATCGACCCGGAAGACGCCTTCGCTTACCAGGGACTTTCCAATGCCTTCCGGCGGCAGGGCGACATGGGGAAGACCGCCGACGCGGCGATGCGCGCCCTCGGCCTGCTGCACCGCCTGCCGCAGGCGCACTTCAACCTTGGCGTGGCGCTGGCGCGCTCCGCGGAGTTGGACAAGGCGCGGGTGGCCTTCGAGACGGCTCTGCGTTTCCAGCCCGGCTTCTTCAACGCGCATCGCTACTTGGGAGCAATCCACGGCGTGTTGCCCGGGGGGATGGAGAAGGCGCGCTTCCACCGGCAGGAAGCACGACGGCTGCGGGGGCGGCGCGGGGCGGCCGGGCGCAAGGGCCACGCCCGGCGCGACATGATCTTCGACCTGCCCGACATCCCCGGCCGCCAGGAGCGCAAAGCGATGGTGCTCCGCGAGCGGCCCGACCCGAAGCCCGTGGAGGAATGGTCGGGCAAGACCTTCGTGCTGGTCTCCGGGCTGCCGCGTTCGGGCACGTCGTTGATGATGCAGCTCCTGCAAGCGGGCGGCCTGGAACCGATGACCGACGGTGAGCGGATGGCCGATGTGGACAACCCGCGTGGCTACTACGAATGGGAAGCCATCAAGCAGGTGGCCGCCTGCCCGGAAATCCTCGACGACGCGGCAATCACCGGCAAGGCCATCAAATGCATTTCCATGTTGTTGCCGAAGCTGCCGCCGCAACATCGCTACAAGGTGATCTTCATGGTGCGGCCCTTGGAGGAGGTCGTCGCCTCGCAGCGGGAAATGACAGCGCGCTTGGGCACCAGGGGCGCCGCGCTCGATGCCGAGCAGTTGGCGCGCGGACTGCACGCTCACCGGGACGACACGCTCCAGTGGCTTGCCCGGACCCCGCACATGGAGCATCTTGAAGTGAGCTATCCGGCGCTGGTGCGTGATCCCGCGCCGTGCATTGCTCGGCTGGCAGCCTTTCTCGGAGCTGACAGGCTGCCGCAAGTGGAGTGGATGCAGACAGCGGTCAATCCGATTCTGTATCGCAAAAGGGGGGTGAAAGGAACGCTCGCGGACGGTCCAATTACGGCTGCGAGGTGAGATTGCCCCGGTATACTTTTATGAACCGCCAAGACCAGCACACCACACGAACCCGCGGCGCGGAGAACCTCTCTGGCTCGAGGCTGGACCGGCGGGCCTTCCTGCGGCTGGGGGCGGCGGGCATCGTCGGGAGTTTGCCGCTCTGGAACGCCACTCGTGCGCAGGCGGCGGATGCTCCCGCGCCCACCGTGAGTCAGCCGCCCTTGCCCATCGTGGATGCGCGCTTTCCCTGCCGGATCGCCGACGGGGTCTGGATCATCCCCGACAAGCGCACTCCGCTCGTGCCGAACATCGGCATCGTCGAGGGCAGCAAAGCGGTGCTCGTCATCGACGGCGGCTTCAATCCCGAGAGCGGGCGCAACGTGTTGGACGCCGCGCGCGCCATCGCGGGCCGGCGCGACCTGATCCTGACGGTCACGCACGCGCACCCCGAACACACCTTCGGCGCGCAGGTGTTCCAGGGGCAGGCCAGAATCTACTACAACAAACTCCAGCGCGACTACCTGGCACGCGACGGCGAAAAGCTGCTGGCGGGGTTCCGCACCATGCTGCCGCCCGACCACGGTTCTCTTCTTGACGGGGTCAAAGTCACGCTGGCCGACGACGTGTACGAAGGCGACCATGCTTCCTTGGATCTCGGCGGCCGACAGGTGGAGTTCTGGACCCTGGGCACCGCCCACAGTCCAGGCGATCAGGTCATCACCGTCCCTGATCAGAAGGTGACATTCGCCGGCGACCTCATCGAAGAACGTATGTTTCCTATCGTGCCGTTCTTTCCTCCGCTCATCGCAGCGGCCGACATCGACGTGCGGACCTGGCAAACGGCGCTGACGAAGATCGCCGCCCCCGCCCCGCGCATCGTCGTGCCCGGCCACGGCAACCTGGGCGGCCCGGAGATTGCCGAGCAGGTGCGCGCCTACCTAGAAAACACCCGCCACCTGGCGGCCACCTCCGGCGGAGGCAAAGCCGTCGGCGCAGAAGAGGTGCGCCAACTCGAAGGGCAGGTCCGCGCACAGCACCCGACCTGGGAGCGGACCGAGTTCATCGCTCCGGCCCTCCGCTATTTCGTGGAACAGCCTGGGGATTGAAACAGGTCCATCATTTGTTTGTTTGGCCGACAAGCTGCCAGATTGCTCTCTAACGGTTCTTTTGCTCGGAACACCTCTGCACGAAGCAAGTGATGATGTGCCACTCGTGGCAAACGCCCAGACGGTAAAAACCGACAATTTGTTCCTTTGGAGGTTCGTCATAGGACAGCTCGGAAAATTTTTCCTCAAGAAGTACGCCGTCCTGAGACTGGAGCGGTTGGCATGGTGATTTCCTTGAGGTTGACAGTGTCAACTATCGCCTGATTAGTGTACACTGCCAACCGACGCTCAATGTCGCGCCTGCAAAGGCGTACAGCTTGATCGCGGAGCCACCAGCAGCGCGCCGCGCAATTCATGCTTTGACGCGCTGATTTTGGTGGCTGCTTGTCCCGAGTCTTCGCTCCTGCCAAGCCGGGGACATTAAAGAAGGTGTAAAAGGTGGCGTTGAACGGACGGCTAAGGACCGGACGCGATTTGCGGATTGACTTCCGCGCTAGAACCGATAGTTCCAAGCAGCCATGAACAAACACGCGGCGGGTTCTTTCGCAATCAGGGGATTAACGGGGGCGGTTGCATTGGCCAGCACCACCCAGGCTTACGGTACGGTCGTGCAGGCAAATTCCCCTTTGACCAACACGGTCACCGGCACCGCCCAGAAGGGCACGGGCGGGTTCACCGCGTGGGACGTGGACGGCGACGGGCTGCTGGACTTCACCATCGGCGCGACGGTGTTCCGGGCGGGCGGGTCTCCGCCGCTCCAGCAGCCGGATTCCATCACCAGCCTCAACGGATTTTACAATTCCGAAATGGCCGTGGGCTACGTTCGCTACAGCCCGGTGTTCGGGAACAACATCTACTGCTCCAACCTCCCCGTCGGCAGCACGGTCGGCCCGGCCAGCGCGTTCACGGGACTCAACGGCAAGTACGGCTTCCTCGGCAACCGGTACGGCACGACAGCCAACGGCCAGTTCCTGAACAAGACCGGCTACATCGGCTTCGAGTTCGTGGACAACAGCGGCCTGCACTACGGCTACGCGGAATTCAGCAGCTTGCTTTCCGGCAGCACCAACGCGGATGCCACCTGCACGATCACCTATCT
>CAXTQD010000073.1:11868-17542 GCA_964246175.1 uncultured Chthoniobacterales bacterium
CACGCCCATCGTCGTCGCAGCGATCCCCGCAGGCGTCCCCGAACCGGGTTCCCTGGCGGCGCTGGCCTTCGGGGTGGCCGGCGCGGCGGGCGTGGCGGCCTCCCGCCGACGCCAGCCGGTGGCCGCCTGATCGGCGCGACCACCCTCCGCGCGGGACGTGCAATCCCCGCGGTAGTCCGGCGGGGAAACTTTTCAGCGAAATTTTCTTTGACGGTCCCGCGCGTTCTCTATATCACGACCCGTCATGGATAAACACAGGGCCAATTCTTTCACGATCACAGGGTTGACGGGCGCGGTCGCGCTCGCGGGTGGCACGCAGGCTTACGGCGCCGTGGTGCAAGGCATTGCGCCGCCCTCCACCGTGCTCCACTCCACGGCCATTCACGGTCTGGACCACGAACGGTGGGATATCGACGGCAACGGCACCCCCGACTTCCTGATCGGCGCGAACACTTTCCCGGCTTATCCGCAGTACGGCCTGCCGAACGCAGATTCCTTTGGCGGCTTTGCCGGGTACAATACCCCGACCACCGGCAACGGGGTGGCCAGCACCTACCTCCGGTACGCCGGCATTTTCGGCAAGGTCGCCTTTGCGACCGATTTTGCGCCCGGCACGAGCGTCGGACCCACGACCCAGTTCAAATACCAAAACGGCAACTACACCTTCCTGGAGGAGCGTCAGGACGGGGTCAACTCAGGCCAATTTTCCACGGTCGGCTACAGCGGCTTCAAATTCATGGAGGCCGATGGACTCCACTACGGCTTCGTCGAATTCGGCGTCGTGGTGGCCGGCAGCACCAACGCGGATGCCACCTGCACGATCACCTACCTGGGCTCGGAGTACGAGACGGTGGCCAACACGCCCATCGTCGTCTCGGCGATCCCCGAACCGGGTTCGCTGGCGGCGCTGGCCTTCGGAATGGCTGGCGCAGCGGGCGCGGCGATCTCCCGCCGACGCCGGCCGGAAGCCTCACCGGCAGCCTGATCCCGTCGGCACCCACTCCAGGTGGGTTCCTTTCCCTCCCGGCGCTCCGTGCGGAGCCGCCGGGATTTCCTTTGCGCCGCCCGAGCGGCCCTTTTTCCGTGACTTCCCCACCTTACGCCAAGCGCGTCCTGCTCCTGGGCTGGGACGCGGCGGACTGGAAGATCATCAGCCCCCTGATCGACGCGGGGGCGATGCCCGTGCTCCAGAGCCTCGTCGAGAACGGCAGCAGCGGCAATCTGGCCACGCTGTACCCGATCATCTCGCCCATCCTCTGGAACTCCATCGCCACGGGCAAGCGCGCGGACAAGCACGGCATCTTGGGTTTCACCGAGCCGATGCCGGACGGCCGCGGCGCGCGTCCCGTTTCCTCCACTTCCAGGCGGGCGAAGGCGCTCTGGAACCTCCTCGGCCAGACCGGGCGGCGCAGCGCGGTCGTCAACTGGTTCGCCTCGCACCCGGCCGAGCCAATCGCCGGGACCGTGCTCACCAACCAGTTTTCCGAGGTGGTGCAACGGCCCGACGGGTCCATCGCGCCGCTCGACCCCCGCGCCATCCATCCGCCGGAGCTTTACGAACTGGCGCAATCGTTTCGCGTGCTGCCCGGCGACATCACCCCGCGGCAGATCCTGCCGTTTCTCGCGGGCGTGGTCCCGGCCGACCGGGAAGACCCGCGGCTCGGGATGCTGGCCAGCCTGCTGGCCAAGTGCGCCACGCTCCAGAATGCCGCCACGTATCTCGCCGCGCGGGACGATTGGGACCTGCTGGCGGTGTACTACGACACCATCGACCACGCCTGCCACGGGTTCATGGAGTACCACCCTCCGGCGATGGCGCACGTCAGCGCGGAAGACGCCGCGCTCTTCGGACCGGTGGTCACGGGCGTGTACCGTTTCCATGACATGCTGCTGGGACGGCTCCTGAGCCTGGTGGGTCCGGAGACGACGGTGCTCATCCTCTCCGACCACGGTTTCCACAGCGACGCTTTGCGTCCGGCGGTGGCGCGCCACACGCGCGATCCGAGGGAAAAATTCGGTCCGGAGATGAACCCGGTCGCCTGGCACCGGGAGCAGGGCCTGTTCGTCGCGGCGGGCGCGGCGATCCGGCGCGACGAGATCATCCACGGGGCCACGCTGCTCGACATCGCGCCGACGGTGCTCACCTTGCTCGGCGTGCCGGCGCCCGACGACATGGACGGACGCGCCCTGACGAACCTTTTTGTCCATCCGCCGGCAACCGCGGAACGTGTCGCGTCCTACGAAGCGCCGCACCCGCTCGACGGGATGCACCGGAATTTGCCCGCCGACGAAGCGGACCCCTGGGCGGCGCGGCAGGCGCTCGAACAACTGGCCGCGCTGGGCTACATCGAACTGCACGACGACGATCCCTCGAAGATGGCGGCTTCCGCCCGCTGGGACCGGCGCTGGAACCTCGCCCAGGTGTACCTGACCTCCAGCCGGCCCGCCCTGGCGGAACCCTTGCTGCGGGAGATGCTCTCGGAAGAGGACCAGCCGATCGTGCGCAACCATCTCGCCGCCTGCCTGCTGGCGCTGGGCCGGCCGGCGGAGGCGGCGGAGACCGTCGCGCCGCTGCTCGATGGTGCCACCGCGCCGGCGGCGCGCCTGCTGATGGGGCGCGCCAAGCTGCGGCTGCACGACACGGCCGAGGCGTTGGGCTGGCTGGAATCCTTGCAGGCCGAGGAGGGACAACGGCCCGCCCTCTCGCTCGCCCTCGGCCAGACCTATCTGCGGTGTGAGATGCTGCCCGAGGCCGAGGCGGCCTTCCGCCGGGCGCTGGAGCACGACGACCACAGCGCGCAGGCACACGACGGGCTGGGAGTCGCCCTGCGCCGGCAGGGGCGTTACGAGGATGCCGTGTACGAGCACATGCGCGCGGCCTCGCTCCAACACAACCGGGCGCAAACCCACACGAACCTGGGCATCGCCCTGGCTCGCACCGGGCAGGTGGACTGGGCGATTCGCGCGTTCGAACAGGCGGTGGAACTCGCCCCCGACGAGCCCTTTCCACACCGTTGTCTCGCGCGGCTTTATCACGGACCGAAGCGGGACCGTGAGCGCGCCCGGCACCATGCCGCCGAGATGCTGCGCTGCCGCCAACTGCTCCGCGCCCGCCACGCCGCCGCGCCCGCCGGGTAGAGCGGATTCCATTGGGAGCCGATGGCAAAAGTCGCACTTTACAGGCTCCGGAACCGTCATAGCAAATGCCGCCAAGATCAGAGAGGACCTCACTTCGTGAGGGCGGCGGAAGCCACTGGGAGCTTCCGGTCCACCGAGACGCACCGCCCGGACGCCCGCCGGAGAGATCTTCCCGGGAACACGCCGTCGTTCGTGGCGGGGAACCTGGCTGATCCGGCGGACCGTGCCCGGAAATTGCCTGCTGAACGTTCGTTTCGACCGTGCGGCATCAGGGAGGCTGCCTTGAAAAACAAAATCTTAAGAAAGCTTCAGATTTTCATTGCCGCTCCGGAAAAAAGCCCGACACCCTCGTGCCGTTTCTTCCCTGAAGGCTAGATATTTGGGGCGGTGAGGAGCAGGGATTTTGCGGGAGTTTGGGCATCATCATTCACACCAAGATATGGACAAAAGGACCACCAAGAAATCATTCCGAGCGTTTTTTACCCGGGCCAGCTTCGCGGGCCTCTTGCTCGTCGCCGGCGCGGCGGGCGCGCAGGCGCAGAAGAGCGCCAGAGCCGCATCGGACGCCCGGGACTTCTGGGGGGACTTTCCCTTCGATGCCTCGTTCTCCGCGCCTGCATGGAACGACGCGCCACGGTGGAGCGCCCGGCCGGAGGGATGGACAATGGGCTTTGGTGCCTCCGCCCTCATCGGCCTGGTGCCGTCCGCCACGACGGCGACCAGCGGCTTTCTCAACTCGCAGTTGACGGCCGCCACGAACTGGACCGCAGCCCCCTGGAACATCACCGCCGGTGACGGCACCTACCCGGACCTCGGCGGCGTGGCGACGTTCCTGCCCACCGTCAACAGCGTCGTGGGGACTTTGGCCACCACCCAGACCCTCGCGTTGAACGTGT
This sequence comes from uncultured Chthoniobacterales bacterium, assembly GCA_964246175.1. Taxonomy (GTDB): domain Bacteria; phylum Verrucomicrobiota; class Verrucomicrobiia; order Chthoniobacterales; family SZAS-18; genus CAHJWO01. The sequence goes on from CAXTQD010000073.1 coordinate 15,903, forward strand.
CGACGACGTTGTCGGGCATCACGTACAACACCCCGTTCAGCACCAACCTGAGCGCCGGCACCGGCGGGATCGTCGCCGCGACCAGCGGCCTGACGCTCAATGTCCTCAACAGCCCGATCAACACGGTGATGAGCTTCAGCTTCACGTACAACAACATCAGTGCGCCCATCAGCGGGGGCGGCACGGCCGGGGTCACCATGACGGGCAGCGGCAACCTCGCCTTCACCGGCACGAACACCTACACGGGCGGCACACACCTCAACGGCGGCACCCTCTTTCTCGGCGGGACCGCCGGAGATGCCGTCCTCGGCGCGACGGGCGTGGGCAACGACCTCTCCATGAACGGCGGCACCCTGTTCATGAACCTGTCGGGCGGCCTGACGACCGCGCGCAACATCTCGCTGGGCGCTAACGGCGGCACGCTCACCCAGAACACGGCGTTGACCGTCAACGGCGTCATCAGCGGCAGCGGTCCGCTGACCATCAACGCGAACCAGGCGACCGGCGTCCTCACCCTGACCAACCAGAACACCTACACCGGCGCGACGATCCTCGCATCGACCATCTTCGGCGGAGCGATAAGCCCCACCGCGCTGACGCTGAGCGGCAACGGCTCCATCGCCGCGAGCAGTTCTCTCGACCTCTCCGGCAAGCTCACCCTGGACAATTCGGGCACCACCGGCATCGACCGCCTCGGCGACACCGCCCCGGTCACGTCGCGCGGTGTGTTCCTGACCACGACGGGCAACGCCTCAACCGCCTCGGTGGAGAACGCCGGCGCGCTCACCCTGGCCAGCGGCGTCACCACCCTCAACGTCACTCCGGGCGCAGCAGGCTCCAGCCTGAACTTCGCCAGTCTCGCCACTCAGAACGGCGCCGCTTTGTTCGTGCGCGGCACGAACCTGGGCGCGGCCCCCGGGGCGGGCAATTCCACGATCACCGTCGGCGTGGGCCCCACGCTCGTCGGCGGCAGCGGCGCGGCTGGCAGCACGACGATCTCCATCGTGCCCGGGGCGGCCGGGAACCTGACCGCCAGTACGACCGGCAGCAACACGGTGGCAAATTCGGTCGGCAGCTCCTTCGTGACGTATGATCCCATCAACGGGTTCCGGCCCTTGGCGACGACGGAATACACCACCACTCTGGGCAACAACGCGTCGGACAACGTCCGCCTCACGACGGCAACCGTCGCTCCCGCCACTTCGACGGCCAACGCGGTGCTCTTCGCCCCGGCGGCCGCCGCGACCCTTTCGGGCGGCACCATCAACGTCACCAGCGGCGCGTTCCTTTATTCACCCACCGCCGGCACCGGGGGCGACACGGTCAGCGTTGGCCTGAACTTCGGCGCGGCGCGGGGGGTCGTCTTGGCCACCAGTCCGGTGACGATCAGCGGCGCGATCAGCGGCTCGGGCGGTCTCACGGTGGCCAGCCCGACCGCCTCCACCATCACGCTCTCGGGTGCGAACACCTACACGGGGACGACGACCCTCGTCGGCGGCACGATTCCGAGCAACAGCGCCATCGTCCAGTTCACCGGCGCGGTGGCGAACGACGGCGTGACGCCTGGTCCGTTCGGCCTGGACACATCGGCGATTGTCTTGAACGGGGGCACCGGCGCGGTCCTGCTGGCTCCGACCGCC
>CAXTQD010000074.1:0-17043 GCA_964246175.1 uncultured Chthoniobacterales bacterium
CTGCGTTCTTTGCGCTCATCGTCTCGCCCACTGCACTCATTTGTACACGCCGCCTTACCGATCCCAATGATGCGGCATCATTACCCGGAATAATGAGGGAAACAAACCCGCGCATAGAACCTCGCACCCATGGCCACTCTCCATCCGGCAGCGTAGCTGCCATTGATGCCGGCCGAAAGCACGCTGACCGCAACGTACAGGCGGACCGTTGGTCTGTTGTTCCTGGTTAACTTGCTGCTCAGCGTTTTGTCGTCGATCTCCCTCGGCGGCGACATGGCCAAACAATGCTGTGGCTCTCAGTGCGGCTACGGCGAGGAGCGTGATCGCAGCGAGAACGGTGAAGATGGAAAGTTTCATGGGCTGAAAATGAAGCGGGACCGGGTTGAGTTCGGTCCCATACGGCGACGAGCATCGGTGCACCAGAGGTGGTGCGATGGTCGTCTCGGTGTTATACCTGCCCACGTGCCCTGCTTATAGCGAGGGGTGTGCTTGGGCAAAGCTTTCCACCACCTCTCCTGGATGCTTCAGACCATCCGATGCCGACCCAGACCGCCGGGACCCATGCCGTCGGTGTTGCAGACGAGCCTTCAAACCTCGCGGTGAACGTGCAACTCCTGCCACAGCACGCCGTTTTTGTCAGGCCTCCGGCATCGTGGGCTTGCCGGATGGGCCGCGGGCTTCCAACGGCGCGAAGAGTTGATCCGTGAGCTTCTCCGACGTGTGGCCGTTGATCCCGTAGGCCGACGGCCAGTACTTCGGCAGCCATGCGGTGCCAAAGAATCGGTCGATGAACGGGAACACGAACGCAAAGTTATGGTCGCGGTGGTCGTCTTTCGTGTGGTGCCAGTGGTGAAACGCCGGCGAGGAGATCACCTGTTCCAGCGCGCCGAGGCGCACCCGCGTGTTTGCGTGGATGAAGAACGTCCAGATCGTGCCGAAGACCGTCAGGATCGTCACCACCGGATCGATGTGCGCACCGGTCGTTTGCGCAAGGCCCAGCAGGTAGACGGGCAGCAACCCCGCGAAGCGCACAAAGATCGTGTCGAAAGGATGCGCGCGGGTGTTCACCAGCCAGTCCATCTCCTCGGCGCTGTGATGCAGTGCGTGGAAGCGGCGGAGCACCGGGTGAAAGTGCAGGGCGCGGTGGCCCCAGTAAGCGCCGATGTCGCTGACAAAGAGCGTCAGCACCACCCGCAGCCACAGCGGCCACACTGCCACGGCCGTGTAGAAGCCACCCGGGTTGATCCCTTGCACCAAGCGGGACAACAACGCGAGCGGCACGGCCAGGACCACCGCCGACAGCAAACTGTTGATGAAGTACCAAGCGAGGTCAACGCCGATCTGCTTGCGCCAGAACTTCGCCGGGTGCAGCCCGGCCAACTGTTCAAGCGGGACAAAGAGCACCGTCAGCAACACCAGCCAAATCGCCAAGCGGCCTACGTCCGTCAAGAATGTCATGCGAATTTAAAGGTGAATCGATGCCCAACGGCAGCTGATCAGGCCGGGTTGGTCTCCCCTCGGCAAGAACGACGGCGGCGGACGGTGCGCAGCCACCACGCGCCCGCACCAAGACCGAGCAAGGTCACCCAGGTAGAAGGCTCGGGGACTTGCAGCATCGAAACGCCGCCGAGCAGCACAAAAGGCGGCTGACCATTCGGCGTGCCGCCGGCCAGGAAGGACAACACTTCCGAGGTGCCCGTGGCCGTGTAGGTGAACGTCTGCTTCATCCAACCGGAGAAATCCTTGTTGGCCACGTTGACGGTCGGCGTGACGAAGCTCTGGTTGCCCAAGGCCACCGTCCAGTTCTCGGTCGTGGCGGAGGTGAAGCTGGCACCTTGCTCCTGTGCACCGCCCCAGTAGAAGGTCAGCGCGTAAGAGCGGCCAGCCACCAAGCCGTTGACGGTCTGCGTGATGGCCCCGGTCTGGAAGGTACCGTCAGCCGCGATGAAGTTACCGGTGAACAGATTGGTCGTGAAATCCTTCAGCCCCCCGTTGCCCGTGCCAGTCGTGCCGTTGCCCGAGCCAAAAAGGTAGGTCGTGCCGTACCCGGCGCTGTTGTTGTATTGGCCGGGAGCTTGGTTGGGTTGGCCGGTGTTTGCACCGTTGCTTTGGGTGCCGGCGGCAGCTGTTGCCCCGGTGAACACGAAGTTGTACCCGGCGGTATTCCAGCTGGCGATTTCGATGACGCTACCGGTCGTAGCGCCCGAGTTGTTGCCCCACTGGCCGTACGTGTACGGACTCGTCGCGCCTGCTTGGTTGGTCAGAGTGCTGAAAGTCCCGTCCAGGATTAACTCCGCAGCAGCCGGCTAGGCTTCTCCTAACAGGACGAACAGGGCAGCGGCAATCATCAGGCAGGCGGGTTTTCTCATGGCTTGGAAGGCACGTGACTTTGGCGTATGTGGGGCCTTCTCTCCAGAGGGCAAGCTGTGTGCCGTTGGCGCAACAACCTGCCGTTCGGCTTGCTGCCGACAACCTCACCCGGCCTGAACGTGGCCGACAGAGCAGCGGCTTTTAAGCTGGATCAGGTGGAGTCCAAAGCCTGTCATGCACTTGGGCTGAGGTAGAATGGATATCGTTGCGGAAGAACTTTCCCATTTTGGCCTGTATCAGCCAATCACTGTCGTAGATGATTGGATTGGTTCCCGATGGTTCAACCGCAAAGGCAGGCTGGCTATCCTCCAGTCCCAAGTTTTACAGGCATTATGACCACGTTCGCGCGATGTAGTCCGTCTGAACCATCCTTCGAGCCGACATGCGCTCGAACGGAAACCAGCGGCCTTCGCGTGAAAAAGAACCTCCTGCCCATTGAAGCCATCGCCGCCAAGCTCGGCCTCCCGACAGAAGCCGGACAGGACCCCGGCCCGCTCCTCTACGAAAAGCGTAGCCCCGTCAGCGCCAAGCTGAGCTTGGCCCTCCTCAACGATCCCCGCTTCAACCGCCAAGGTAAACTGATCTTGGTCACCGCCACGACCCCCACCGTCTTTGGCGAAGGAAAGACGGTGACATCCATCGGGCTCGTCCAAGGCTTGGAGCGCATCGGCAAGAGCGCCATCCTCTCCTCGCGCGAGCCGTCGCTGGGTCCCGTCTTCGGCATGAAGGGGGGTGCTGCCGGCGGTGGCCGCTCGCAGGTTGAGCCTGCCGAAAAGATCAACCTACACTTCCACGGCGATTTCCACGCGATCACCTCCGCGCACAACCTCTTGGCAGCGCTCATCGACGCACACCTCTTCCACGGCAACGAACTCGACCTCGATCCCGTCGGCATCACCTGGCCGCGCACGCTCGACATGAACGACCGCGCCCTGCGCAGCATCACGGTCGCTACCACCAGCCCCGACAAACGCCAGCGTGCAGGCAGCAACCGCTCCAGTGCGTTCCTCATCACCGCCGCAAGCGAGATCATGGCCATCCTCGCCTTGGCTTCCGGCCGCGAGGATCTGCGGGCGCGCTTGGCTCGTATCGTCGTGGCTCAGAACCGCCAAGGCAACCCCATTGACGCGGCCGCCCTGCACGCCGTCGGACCGATGATGGCCCTGCTCTCGGAAGCCCTCTTACCTAACCTCGTGCAGACCACCGAAGGGACGCCGGCTACGGTGCACGGCGGCCCGTTCGCCAACATCGCGCACGGCACCAGTTCAGTCGTCTCGCAGCAGATGGGCCTGCGCCTAGCCGACTACGTTGTCAACGAAACGGGCTTCGCCGCCGACCTCGGCTTCGAGAAGTACATGGACCTAGTCCGCCCGCTCTCGGGCATCCAGCCGGCCGCGGCGGTGCTGGTCACGAGCGTCCAGAGCGTCCGGCAGCAGGGCGAGGGCGACCTGGAGCGCGGGTTTGCCAACCTGGAAAAACACATCAGCATTGTTCGCGGCTTCGGTCTGCCCGCGGTCGTCGCCATCAACCGCTTCCCCAAGGATGTGGAAGGGGAACTCGACACGCTGCGGACGTTCTGCGAAGCCCGGGAAGCCGCCTTCGCGCTCTCGGAAGCCTACGTCAAGGGAGGTGAAGGCGCCGAGGCTCTGGCTCGTAAGGTGGTCGAGGTCATCGAGGCTCATCCGACTCCCAAGCTGACCACCACCTACACGCCGACCGACTCGGCCGAGGAAAAGATCGCCAAGGTGGCCAGGCAGGTCTACGGCGCGGCGGACATCCAACTGACCGAGCGCGCCAAAGCGAACCTCGCATGCTTCACACGCTGGGGCTTTGGTGGTTTCCCGGTGTGCATCGCCAAAACGCAGTATTCGCTCACGGATGACCCTAAGCGCCCCGGCGCTCCCACCGGTTGGACGCTGCACGTTACCGATGTGTCGCTCTCGGCCGGCGCGGGCTTTCTGGTGGTAATCTGTGGAGCGATGATGCTCATGCCCGGCCTGCCCAAGCTTTCCCGCGCGCTGGCCATCGACGTGGACGAGCATGGCGAGATCACCGGCATGTAGGCAGGCTTGGGGCTGACATGATCGGGAGCTGACGGGATGTCTCTAGTGGTTTGAGTTGGAAGTGCGTTGGCAGAAGCGGCCGACGCTGGCAAAGATGGCGTCGGCAGTCTTGGTCCACATGAAGGGCTTGGGTTGCTTATTGTTTTCTTGGATGTAGGCGCGGATGGCTGCTCCCAGTTCCGCCGTGCCCTGGAACGCGCCGCGCCTGAGCCGGCGGCGGGTCAGCAAAGCGAACCAGCACTCCACTAAGTCGAGCCATGAGGAAGAAGTGGGCGTAAAGTGCAGTTGGAAGCGCGGGCGCCGGCGCAACCATGGCGACCGTCATTCCCTCTTCCGCGGCACCGACGACGCTGCCCACCGCGGCGATGGCCGAGCCGCCGCAGATGGCTGTGCCCGCCGAGATGAGGGCGCTCGTCTTGGGCAGGATGCCCAGGGCGCGGCCCAGCCACCAGCCCAACGTCAAGGTCGTTGCGATCGTGAGGGCGGCGAACCTCGCACCGGCCGTCCCGGCCTTCAGCACCGCCGGAAGATCCATGCCGAAGCCCAGCAACACCACGCAGACCTGGAGCAAGTAGCCGGAGGAGATTTTGGCGAAGCGCGGGAAGGGGTTCCCGAGCGTGAGTGCCAAGGCCGTGCCCAAGGCCAAGGCAAGCGGCGGCGACGCTCACCGACCCAGACAAAAGCCAGCGACGCCCACGGAAAGCCGCGGCGGGATGCCGGAAGCCCACGCACCGCGGAGCAGAGACGATTGTTCGCCCTGCGGGGACTGCCCGAGGGGGGCAGCGAGACCAACCGTTGGGAGACGCGTGGCTTTGCTCATAGTTGTTAAGGCGAAGCTGGCCTCGTCCCATTGATTAGGAAAATATATCTTACTGGTTGTAATTATTAGTTAAAATGATAAGTCATCCCTCGGGAGCGGCTGTTTTCCGCCCCCCCCCGAGCGCCCCGTGTTCAACCGCAACCATCTCGCCCTCTTCCGCGCCGTGGCCGATGCTGGCGGCTTCTCGCGCGCGGCGGGAGTGGTACACGTCAGCCAGCCAGCAATCTCCATGCAGGTAGCCGAACTGGAGGAGGCGCTTGGGACCCCGCTCTTTGATCGCCTACCGCGCGGGGTGCGCCTGACGGAGGCAGGCGCCACGCTCCTCGGCTACGCACAACGCATCGCCGCCCTGGAAGCCGAAGCCGAGCGAGCCATGCGCGAGTTGCGCGGGTTGGAGCGCGGCCGGCTGGCGCTCGGCGCGAGCAAGAGCATCGGCGGCTACCTGCTCCCGGAAGTGCTGGGCGAGTTCCGCCGCCAGCATCCGGGGGTCGAACTGCTCTTGGCCATCGCCAACACCAAGACGATCCAGACGCGCCTGCTCGACGGCACGCTGGACCTGGGCCTGACCGAAGGGATGCCCCCGGCGGACGAAAACTTCTGCGTCCGCGTCTTCCGCGAGGATGAGCTGGTGATCATCGCGCCCGCCGGTCATCCCCTGGCAAAGCCCGCGTCGGCCGGCCGGCGGCCTCGCCCGGTCTCCGTGCAGCGGTTGTGTGACGAACCGTTCATCTTGCGCGAGCCGGGCAGCGGCACGCGCGAGGTGCTGCTGCGCGCCCTGGCGGGGGCAGAGTTACGGGAAGTCGCCCTGAGCCTCTCGGACACCGAGGCCATCAAGCGCGCGGTGATGGCGGGGCTGGGTCTGGCCGCGGTTTCGCGCCTTTGCATCGGACTGGAGTTGGCGGCGGGGTTGCTGGTAGAACTGCCCACGAAGGGATTGAACCTGCAGCGTTCGCTTTACGAGGTGACTTTGCGCGGTCGCCGGGCAACCCCTTCGACCCAGGCGTTCGCACGCCTGCTAGCCGACCAGCACCCACCAACATGAGCGAGGGGAACAAAGCGAGGGAACATTTGGCTGACGAACGCATCTTCTTGGCCTGGGTGCGCACCGGCATTGCGGTGATGAGCCTCGGCTTCGTGGTCGCCAAGTTCGGGCTGTGACTGCAACAAATGCCCGGCGTCGTGCCATCGCCGTCCAAGCCGACCACCGGGCTGATGCATTTCGTGGCCGGCTTGACGGCGCTTCTCGCCGCCGTTCTGATCGGCTATCTCGTGCTGGGTGCTCGCCGCTAGGAAGCAGGGCCGGGCACCCAGACGCTAAGGCTGGTCGTGAGACAAGGAGGCGACGTAAAGGCAGACCCTGCCGCTCCCCCAAAGGAATCCCTGTCGAAGAGAGAAGTCGTAGGACGCAACACCGCTTGGCACGTCGTTTTGCACAGGCTGACAGCGATCATTTGCTATTTGTGTGAAACACCCGGATGCGAAGTGGATGATGCGCCTACGCTTTTCTGTCCCAGCAACTCTCTTTGCGGTGAGGCTGGCTTGCTCGACGCTCGCGCTGCGACCTTCCGCGCATGCGCAGGCTCCGGAAGGCCCTGACACCACCGAGTCCACCACGGAGGACTCCACCGGCCTTGTCACTACCGTTGACCCCTACTTCACCATCACGGTGAGCGACCGCAAAGGGCCGTTTACCTACCGTCTGGCACAAGACCTGCACGTGTCCGGACCTGACAACCGCCCGCTTAAGATCACGCAAATCCGTCCCGGCGATGAGGTCACAGTCTTTTATTTTTACCGCGACGGTCACCCCACCGTGAGTCGGTTGGTGGTGCTGCGGCGGGGCGAACCTGCCGGAAAATGAAGTCCTGGGTGTACGTCGGTCGTGCGCGGGTGTTTACCAATTCAAAAAAATCGTTTCGGCAGAGGTTTTACGCGTGACGGAAACGTCACAAATCTTGCATGTTGGCATGGTGTTCGCCCGCTAAGAACGAGGGCACGGACCGAACTCTCACCAAGTTTGTCCCACCGAAAACACCTAACCGACCTCAGGAATGAAGACCAAACGACCAAAACCGAAAGCTGCCCGGATCGTCCGGACGGCAGCCAACTTCGCGCTGTTCGCGCTCGGGAGCATGCCCTTCTTTGCGTCGGCCGCCAGCCGCGCGGCTGACCCGTACGACAAGAGCCTGGAAGCGCGTGTGGAAGCGCTGGAGCGGGAACTCAACGCGATGGGCAACGACAGCAAGGGCAAGAACGTGGAAGCGCCCACCGACGTGCCCACCTTCCTGCGTGCCGCGGGCAAGAACGTGCAGCAGTTGACGATCTCGGGCGACCTGCGTTTTCGCTACAACTGGGACAACGAGGACTTCCAGTACCCGGGCGGCGGCAACGAACTCCAACGCAGCCGGTATCTGTTCCGTCTGCGCATCAACCTCAATTACACGCTAAACGACAACTTTTACATGGCGCTCGGCGTGGCGACCAACGGCCAGTCCGATTCGCAGAATCAGGCGATCACGGAGGGCTTTGATGACTTCGGCATCTACTTGCACCAGTTCGTGCTGGGCTGGAAGGTGACGCCCTGGGCGACCATCGTCGGGGGCAAGCAGTTCGCGCCTTTCTACGACAACGAGGACGCCATCGTCGACTTCGGCGACATCACGCCGACCGGGTTGACCGAGAAGTTCACCTACGAGGTCAGCCCGCAGCTCAACATCGCGGTCAATCTCGGCCAGTACATCTTCTACGACAACCCGGAGAGCGGCTATGCGGTCACCCCGACGCGCGTGGCCACGACCAACGCCGCCGGCGCCGTGACGGGCTTCACCACCGTCAACGTGTACTCGACCAACCCGGCGGCGACGGTGCCCGGAGCTAACGAGGAGCGCCGGGAAGACGCGATCCTGTCCTACAACGACATCATCATCACCTACAAGCCGACCAAGGACGTGACCGTCACGCTCGCGCCCGCCTTCTACGACTATCTGCTCCATGGCTCGGTGGGCATCAGCGGCAACGCCGTAGGTTCCGGCGGTGGCCGTTCGACCCCCAACGCGATCAACACCGCCAACCCGTTGGCTCCGACGCAGGGTGCTTTGCAAAACGTCGCGGCGTTCAACAGCGACCTGGCGACGCGCGACATGGCCGTGGCCATGTTCGACGGCGACGTGAAGTTCCCCGTCGGTCCGTTCAAGGGCAAGTTCTACTGGGATTTCGCGTACAACATCGAAGGCAGCACGCGGGCGCACAACGTGTACAACGTTCAGACCCCAGGCGGGTTCCGGGACAGTAACATGTGGCTGGCGGGTATCCAGATCGGTGAACTCAAGCGCAAGGGCGATTGGTATGTGTCGGCCGACTACCGGCAGTACGGTCTGGCTTCCATCGATCCAAACCTGAACGACCCGAACTTCGCGCTGAGCCGGCTGAACACCCAGGGCTTCCGCGTGAACCTGGGCTACAACTTCACCGACTGGCTCAAGGGCGAGGTGTGGTACTACGGCGCGTGGAATCTGGACAAGAACGTCCATCTGCTTTCCACGGGGGCGGCAAACGCCAACAATGCCTTGTACGACGCCAACGCTGCGCAGAACCTGATCGTGCAGTTGACTGCCAGCTTCTAAACCGAAGAAGCCGACGTCCGGAACCTTGCGGCGGAGCGATTCTCACCCCGGATGAAAACATTCGGTCGGTGGAGGAGCTCCGCCGCTTCTTTTCTGGTGGCCGCTGGCATGACGATGGCGTTCCCGTACGGCCGCTTAGGCGCGCAGGCACCTTCCGGGCCGGACACTACTTCGTCCACGACGGAAGATTCCACGGGGAAGGTGACAGGCGTTTCCGGCACGACCATCAGCCTGACCAGCCGCCGTGGTCCGTTCACCTACCGTCTCGGACAGGACCTGCATGTCATCGGGCCGAAGAACGAGCGCCTCCAGATCGGTGATGTTCACCCCGGGCAGGAAGCGACGGTGTACTATTACCAGCGTGACGGGGAGTCGACAGTCGCACGGATCGTGCTGATCAGGGAAGCAGGCGACTCGAAGGGAAAATAGGACCGTCGTCGCGGTTCTTTTCGACCTGCTTTGCCAATGCCGGGCATCCTGGCATGGGCATTCGCTTTGTCCGTCGCCGCCTCGCCTTGGTGGGCCGTAAATTGCCGTTTCCGGCGAGCGAAATCTTTTCTGGAATATATCGTTGCGTTCCGACGGCGATTTGTTCACAAACGGGGCCAATCACCTGTCGCTGTGGCTCCTGCCGAGTTGCCGCAGCGTTTTTCCTTCTTCCATCCAAAATTTATACCATGACCTGTAAGCTGGCTGGTTTGCTGAGAAAATCTTTGGTCGTCTCCTGCTTGTTGGCTGCCCCGCTGGCGGGCGTTCGCGCGGCTGACCCGTACGACAAGAGCCTGGAAGCGCGTGTGGAAGCGCTGGAGCGGGAACTCAACGCGATGGGCAACGACAGCAAGGGCAAGAACGTGGAAGCGCCCACCGACGTGCCCACCTTCCTGCGTGCCGCGGGCAAGAACGTGCAGCAGTTGACGATCTCGGGCGACCTGCGTTTTCGCTACAACTGGGACAACGAGGACTTCCAGTACCCGGGCGGCGGCAACGAACTCCAACGCAGCCGGTATCTGTTCCGTCTGCGCATCAACCTCAATTACACGCTAAACGACAACTTTTACATGGCGCTCGGCGTGGCGACCAACGGCCAGTCCGATTCGCAGAATCAGGCGATCACGGAGGGCTTTGATGACTTCGGCATCTACTTGCACCAGTTCGTGCTGGGCTGGAAGGTGACGCCCTGGGCGACCATCGTCGGGGGCAAGCAGTTCGCGCCTTTCTACGACAACGAGGACGCCATCGTCGACTTCGGCGACATCACGCCGACCGGGTTGACCGAGAAGTTCACCTACGAGGTCAGCCCGCAGCTCAACATCGCGGTCAATCTCGGCCAGTACATCTTCTACGACAACCCGGAGAGCGGCTATGCGGTCACCCCGACGCGCGTGGCCACGACCAACGCCGCCGGCGCCGTGACGGGCTTCACCACCGTCAACGTGTACTCGACCAACCCGGCGGCGACCATCCCGACTTCGCAGCAACGCAAGGAGGACGCGATTCTGTCTTACAACGACGTTGTCGTCACTTACAAGCCGACCCAGGAGATAACGCTGACCCTCGCGCCCGCCTTCTACTGCTACCTGCTGCATGGCTCGGTGGGCGTCAGCGGCAACGCCGTGGGGTCCGGTGGTGGCCGCAGCAACCCAAATTCCATCAACGTCGCCAACCCCCTCGCGCCAACGCAGGGCTTTTTGGAAGGCGCGGCGCAGTTCAACAGCGACCGGGCGACGAACGACCTCTACGTGGCGATGTTCAACGGCGACGTGAAGTTCCCCGTCGGCCCCTTCCGCGGCAAGTTCTACTGGGATTTTGCATACAACCTCACGGGCGCTGGCCGGGCCGCGAACGTTTATGGCGTCCAGTCAACGAACCACTTCCAGGACTCGACCACGTGGCTTGCTGGCTTGCAGTTGGGCGAACTCAAGCGCAAGCACGATTGGTATGTGTCGGCCGACTACCGGCAGTACGGGATTGCCTCGCTCGATCCGAACACCAACGATCCCAACTTCGCGCTGAGCCGGCTGAACACCCAGGGCTTCCGCATCAACCTGGGCTACAACTTCACCGATTGGCTCAAGGGCGAGGTGTGGTACTACGGCGCGTGGAATCTGGACAAGAACGTTCGCAACCTGAACGGCACTTTGGCCAATGGCACCATCCGCAACTTCTACGATGCTAACGCCGTGCAAAACCTCTTCGTCCAGTTGACGGCGAGCTTCTGACGGGCCGATGCTCAGGGGATGAAAACTCCCGCTTGTTCCCGACGATTTGCCGTCGTGCTGGTGTTGCTGGTTTGGTGGACCTCGCTGCCGGGCAAGGTCCTCCGCGCTCAGGACGAGAGCGAGAACAACGCCACTTCGTCTACCACCTACGATTCCACCGGCCGGGTGACGGCGATCTCCGCCCCGTTGAGCATCACCGTAGACAGTCGCCGGGGGCCGTTCACGTACCAGATCGACCCCGACGTGTACGTGTACAAGGCCGACAACAAGCCGGGCACGCTCCGGGACGTGCGCGTGGGCCAGGAAGTGACGGTGTACTATTTCAAGCGACTCGGGCAGGAGACGGTGGCGCGCTTGTTGATCCTCCCGGCAGAAGGGGCGGCGAAGTAGACCGGGGCGAGGTTGCCCGTTTGCGATCTACGGATTGTGCCAAGCGGCGAGGGGGCTTGGCACGAATCGGGCAAGTCACTAGTCTTGCCCCCATGAGTTTTCTTTTTGACTCCAGCCATTCCCGATCCCTGTTTCGTTGCTTGGCCATCTGCGCATCAAGCACCCTGCTAACACTCAGTCAGACCCAAGCGGGTGACATGGATTCTCCTGACAACGCGGATGGTTCCTCCGCCCGGCTGCGGACCGACAAGAACCAGTATAACCTCCTGCACCCGACGCCGGACGATCTGCTGCGTGACTTCAGCTCCAGCCGTCCGGATCAGACCACCGGGCCGCACTCGGTAGACGCGGGACATTATTACTTGGAGACCGGCACGGCCTACTCGCTGGGGCTGGGCGCAACGCGCACCGACACATGGAACTACTTCCAATCCACCCACGTCCGTGCCGGCCTGCTGAACAACGTTGAACTGGAACTGATCTGGAGCGGCCTCGACGAGACGCGCACACGATCGGTCCTCTCCAGCGGCCACGGACGCTCGGACAGCGACATCGCCGGGGCCACCAACCTAACCGTGCGCACGCGCCTGGTCCTCGTCGGCAACGACAGCAAGGCCTTCGCCTTTTCCATTGATCCCGAGATCGTGCTGCCCACCCAATCGCACCACATCGACTCGGAGTACGTCCAGGGTGACATCATCTTTGCTTTTCCTTCGCGCTACCCTGGGGCTTCAGCACCACGATCAACGCCCAGCCGAGCATCGTGCGCAACGGCAGCGACACAAACAACGAGTTCGGCTTCGTCAGCGGGGTGACGCTCTACCACAACCTGTTCCGGAAGGAGGATCGCGTGCAGCTTTACCTGGAGTACTACGACACTCTAGTGGCTGGTCCTGGCTCGACGGACGCGCGGCAAGCAGACATCGGTGTGCGTTGGCGTCCCTTAAAGAATTGGCAGTTCGACGCGGGGTGCAACTTCGGCGTGTCCGCCGACGCTCCGGACTATCAACCCTTCGTTGGCATCGTCACCCGTTTTTGACACGAAATCACGCAACAACCGGGGACCGGGCGACAAACGTATACGGGGTGATTGAAGCCAGTTACAACAAAGAAAGAGTCCTCCATACAACGGCGCAGGATTGTGACAGATTCGTCACCGAGGGCATATTGTGACCGTGGTTTCAAGCCGTAGAAACATGCCCTTTACCAAAGAACCAACCAATTGATGCAAAACCTCATTATCTGTACACGTTGCTTGTTACTCGTCTGTGCTGCCGCTTCCATGGTGTTATCCGCTTGCACCGGGACCGGTTCGGGCTCGAAGCCGAGCTACAACAACACGCAGACCTCTTCCACCACCACCACCCACAATGAGGAGAACCCACCGCCTCCTGGCACTCGTAGTGCGCAACATTCGGGTACGCCCCAGTAACACCTAGTCAGACAGCGGCTGGCTGCGCCACTTCGAACAGGCGCAGCCGGACCAACAGGATAGGTGCGGGTCAAGCTCAGCGCAGACCGTTTCCTTCGCGGGCGTTCACCCCGGTGGAACGCGAGCCGGCGACCCCTTGGCCGCCCGGGTCGGCGTCCGGGTTCACGGGGGTTCCGCTGCTGTATCTGACAGGTTGATTCTGCTTGTTACCGGTGGTGGAGCAAGCCCCGAGTAGGGAAAGGCTGCCCAAGGCGGCGGTTAAAAGAAGCCAATTACGAAGGGTTGTTTTCATGCAGCCGTTTCGGTCCAACCGAATATCTCGGCTGTGGGCAAGTTGCTTGATGAATAAACTTTAATGGGGTGACCTTTCGCAGCCCCGACACCCCCGAAAAGAAGTAGGAATACCGACGAAAATCGGCGCATTTCAGAACCCTGCGGTGAGTTGGACGATGAGGTTTTGCGAAGCGTTTTCGTCGTAGAACGTGCGGATGTTCGCACCGGTCAGGCGGGCGCCGCGGAGGTCATGGAGGTCTTTCTCCAGGTTCCACGCGCCGTAATACCAGACCTCCAGGCGCAGCCATTCTTCGAGGTTGTAGCCGACTGCCAGCCGGACGCCTTGGGTGTTCAGCCTGCTCAGGCCGAAATTGGTGTCGTTGAGGTTGGGATCAGTCGAGCCGAGGCCGACCTGGTGGTAGTCCGCTGACACGTACCAGTCGCCCTTGCGCTTGGGCTCGCCCAACTGCACGCCGGCGATCCACGACTGCTTGTCCAAGAATCCGTTTTCCTGCACGCCGAGGATCTGGTTGTCGCGCTGTCCACCCTCGAAGTTGTACGCGAAGTCCCAGTAGAACTTGCCCTTGATCGGGCCGACAGGGAACTGCACCTCGCCGTCCAGGAAACCCACGTACAGGCAGCGCGTAGCGCTGTCGCCGTTGAAGTTTGCCGTGCCCAGCAGCGCGCCCTGGTTCGGGGCGAGTGGGTTGGCGGTGTTCACGTCGTTCGGGTTCGCCCGCCCGCCGGCGGACCCCACGGCGTTGCCGCTGACGCCGACCGAGCCGTGCGGCCCGTAGAAGTAGAACGCGGGCGAGACGATGAGCGTAATCAGGTTGCTCGGCTTGTAGGTCGCCACGATGTCCTGATAGTAGAGGATCGCGTCCTCGTGGCGGTTACCGGCGAAAGTGCCTGCGGCTGGGTTAGTGGTATACGAAGTCACCGTGGTCGAGCCCGTCACGACGCCGGCGGCGTTCGTCGTGGCGAGCCGGGTCGTGGTCGTGCTGTAGCCGCTCTCCGGGTTGTCGTAAAAGACGTACTGGCCGAAGTTCGCTTTGACGTTGAGCCGTGGCGTCACGTCGAAGTTGACCAACTCCGTCAGCCCGGTCGGGTTGATGTTGCTCCAGTTCACCAGGCCGTCGCTGTTGTTATAGAACGGCACGAAGATTTTGCCGAGTTCCAGCGTCAGGAAGCCCGTCGCCTTCCAGCCCAGCATGAATTGGTGCAGGTAGACGCCGTAATCGTCGAAGCCCTCCGTGATCTGCTGGTTGCCGGAGTCGGCCGCGCCGTTGGTCGTAACGCCGACCGCCGCGAACCAGCGGTCGTTGAATGTGTAGTCAAGGTTCAGGCGCAGGCGAAAGAGGTAGCGGCTGGTCTGCTGCTGGTTGCCCGCGCCGGGGTATTGAAAATCCTCGTTCTGGTAGTTGTAGCGGAAGCGCAAGTCGCCCGAGATCGTCAACCGCTGCACCTGCTTGCCAGCCGCGCGCAGGAAGGTGGGCACTTCGGTCGTCATGACATCTTTTCCTTTGGAGTCGCTGCTCAGGCTGTTGAGTTCCCGCTCCAGCGCTTCCACGCGCGCTTCCAGGCTGCTGTCGTAAGAGTCTGCCGCCCGTACAGCCCTCGGGATCAACGCCAGGGCGCCGGAAAGAACAACGGCGGACCAGACGCGGTGCAGCGGAGAGGGGGGATAAAGGCGCGAGACGGGCGCGGAAGTGTTCATTAAGATTTCTTAATCTGCGTAAAGCTTACCGAACTGGTAAAGAATAAAATTCCGCCGTACATCGTTTCCGCACGCCAATTCGGGACGACAGAAGGTGAGAAAAACTTAATCTCGCATTCAGTGAATCTTCATCTTGGTGCGCCAAAGTCCCCCTTGCCGACCATGCGTATCCTGCTGATCGAAGACGACGAAAAGGTGTCCAGAGCCGTGTCGCGCGGCCTGGAAGCGGAGCACCTGGCCGTGGACACGTTCGGCAACGGTCTTGAAGCCCTCGACGCCGCCCGTGTGGGTTCCTACGACCTGATCATCCTCGACCTCATGCTACCCGGTCTGTCCGGCACGGAATTGCTCAAGCGCTTGCGCCAGGCCGATTCGCAGACACCCGTGCTCGTGCTTACCGCCCGCGACGCCGTGGCCGACAAGATTGCGAACTTCGAGGCTGGCGCGGACGATTACCTGACGAAGCCATTCGCCTTTGCGGAACTGGCCGTGCG
The DNA here is from genome assembly GCA_964246175.1 of uncultured Chthoniobacterales bacterium. Taxonomy (GTDB): domain Bacteria; phylum Verrucomicrobiota; class Verrucomicrobiia; order Chthoniobacterales; family SZAS-18; genus CAHJWO01. The sequence continues at coordinate 15,402 of CAXTQD010000074.1, forward strand.
GGTCAAGGCCCTGTTGCGGCGCGGCCCGGTGAGCCGCGCCAACGTCCTGCGCATCGCGGACTTGGAGATCGACCGGCTGAGCCACCAAGTTCGCCGCGGCGGCCAGTCGGTCAAGCTGACCTCCAAGGAATATTCTCTGGTTGAATATCTCGCGCTCAACACAGGCCGCGTGCTGTCGCGCTCAATGATCGTGGAACACGTCTGGGACCAAAGCTTCGAGGGCTTGACCAACATCGTCGATGTCTACGTGCGCCAACTGCGCGCCAAGCTCGACGAGCCGTACGGCCGGCGACTGATCCACACCGCGCGGGGAGCCGGGTACTACCTCGGCGAACGGGAGCTATGAACACGCGCGCCATCACGTTCCGACTGGCGGCTTGGTGCGCGGGGATCTCCTTGCTCGTGTGCATCGGCTTCGGTGCGTACACTTACCTCGGGCTGCGCTACTACCTGCGCCGCTCGCAGACCGACACCCTGCAGCGGCGCGCCCGCCAGATCGCTGCCATCGTCAGCGTCCACGTCGGCCGGGAGGGCGACGCCTTCACGACCGACCTGATCAAGACGAGCTACGCGCCGGAACTCAACGACCGCTTCATCCGCGTGCGCCGGCCCGACGGTTCTTTCCTTTACGTGTCGGGTCCGCCCACCGATCGGTCGTTCGATCCCGCCACGCTCTCAGCACTGCCGCTGCCGGCGAGCCGCGACGAGAGCCGCGGAGTGCTCATCCAGGGTAACCTGCTGCTCGTGCAAACCAGCGCGCAGACGCCCGGCGGGCGCTACGTCATCGACTGCGGGGTCTCGAAGCTGCCAGGCGAGCGGGTGTTGCACGGCTTCCTGGCCGTGCTCGGCTTCGGGCTGCCGCTGATGGTAGTCGTCGCCGTGGCGGGCGGGGCGGCCCTGGTGCGCCGGGCGCTGACCCCCGTACGCGAGATCACACAAGCCGCCCGAGAGATCACCAGCTACAACCTCGCGCGCCGACTGCCGGTCGTGCATTCGGACGACGAACTGGAAGGGCTCTCCGTGGTGCTCAACCAGATGATCGGTCGCTTGGACGAGGCGTTCCAGCATTCGCGCCGCTTCACGGCGGACGCCTCCCACGAATTGCGCACTCCGCTGACCATCATGCGCGTGGAACTGGAATCCGTCACTCAGGAAGCTGGGCTGAACCCGGCCACGCGCGAGAAGCTAGCCAGTGTGCTCGAAGAAACCGAGCGGCTCGCCAAGACGGTCGAGGGCCTCTTCGCCATCTCGCGCCTGGAGACGGGCGAGGCGCTGATGGAGGTCAGTCGCTTCGACCTGGGCGAACTCGTCGTCTCCACGGCGGAGCAGATGTCGCACCTGGCCGACGAGAAGCGCCTCGCCGTCCACAGCGACGGCTGCGCGGCCGTGGAGGTGGCTGGAGACCGCTTCCGGCTCAAGCAGGTGATCGTCAACCTGCTGGACAACGCCATCAAGTACAGCCCTGACGGCGGCGAGATCACCCTAGCCACCCGGGCCGCCGACGGCCACGCCCTCATGGAGATTGCCGACCGCGGGGAAGGCATCCCGGCGGAGGCGCTGGGGCAGGTGTTCAACCGCTTCTTCCGCGCCGACAGCGTGCGCACGCACTCCGAGAGCGGCGCGGGCCTGGGGCTGTCTATCG
>CAXTQD010000074.1:17053-17467 GCA_964246175.1 uncultured Chthoniobacterales bacterium
CTGCCGCATCGTGCGCGCGATCTGCCAGGCGCATGGCGGAACGGTCGAGGCCGCCAACCGCCCGGAGGGCGGCTGCCGCATCGTCGTGCGCCTGCCGCTGCCTACTGCTTCTTCTCCGACGGGGCTACCCGCCCCCTTTTCCCCGCCTCTCCATGAGCGAACCCAACCCATCCATGTCATCCGCTACGCCCGCGCCTGAACCCGCGGAACCGCGCCCACGCCAACGACGCTCGCGGCGGGGCGTGCGGTTCCTCGTTGTCGCCTTGGTCCTCCTCGCTCTCGCGGGGCTGGGCTGGCACTTCCTCGCCGGTCCGAAGACCGCCAAGGCCGCGACCGAGACGGGCGGCCCCGTCACGGTCGCGGCGGCGCGGGTCGAGCGGGGGCCGCTCGCGCGCACGCTCCGTTTGAGTACCC
>CAXTQD010000075.1:0-10577 GCA_964246175.1 uncultured Chthoniobacterales bacterium
GGCGGGCGACGTGCTGGCGCAAGGGCTGGCGTTGATCGACGGCCTCGCGGTGATCGGCGGCGGTATCTCGCACGCGCATGGGTTGTTCATGCCCGGGTTAGTCGAGGCGATCAACCGGCCGTACGCGCAGGGCGACGCCTCCATCCCGCGGCGGCTCATCGCAAGGGCGTACAACGTCGAGGACGAGCTTGAACGCGCGGAGTTCGTGCGTGCTCACACGCGCGCGGTGGGTATCCCGCGGACGGGCCAATCAGTTCTCTACGATCCCGTCCCGCGGACGGCAGTGGGCGTGTCGCGTCTCGGCACGAGCGAAGCGGTGGCCGTGGGCGCGTACGCGTTCGCCCTACAGCAACTGGACGCCTGATCTAGCGGGCGGTGCCTGCCGACGGTTGACGACGCTGGGCAACGCGGCGAACGGTTGCGCGTCATGTTGTCTGTTGATGCCACCCGCCTCTTGCTCGGCGTGGTCCTGCTTGCCTTCGGCCGGAGGCTCTTCTGGGTGTTCGTGGGGGCGGTGGGCTTCGTGGCGGGCATCCGGTTCGCGGAGCACTTCCACCTGAATGTGCCGGACGAGACGGTCATCATCTACTCGGTCATCGCAGGGGTCGTCTGCGCGGTGATGGCGATTGCCATTCGTAAGGTCGCCGTAGCCGCGGCCGGGTTCTTCGCGGGGGGATACTTTCTCGTTCAGCTTTTCAACGTCAGCGGCGGCCTGGGCACGGCCGGCGGCCCGCAGGTTGCGCCGTGGCTGCTCTTTCTGGTCGGCGGCCTCGTCGGCGCGGTGCTGATGAACCTGATCTTCAACTGGACGCTCATCGTCCTGTCGTCCATCGGCGGCGCGACCTTGATCTGCGAGACGCTCACCGCCAACAAGGACATTGTACAAAGCGGCCTGAGCTTTTACAGCGGCGTCAAGACCCACGGCGACGCCCCGGCGCTCGACCCGCATGTCGTCTCGATCGTGTTCGCAATCCTGGTGATCCTTGGGGTGCTCGTGCAGGCCGGCACCTTCCGCCGCTTACGCCAGATACCGCCCCCGCCGCCGTAGCCAAATCCGTCGCTGGACTTCTGCCGCCCGGCCCATAACTTGCCGGCCCCACCCGCTATGAAGATTTCCCTCAACTGGCTGCGCGAATACGTGGACTACGACGGCACGCCCGACGCCCTGGCCGAACTCCTCACGATGTCCGGCGTCGAGGTGGAGGGAATCGAGACACGCGGCGGTGGCCTCCAAAAAGTCGTCGTTGCCCAGGTGCTCTCCCGCGAGCAGCATCCCAACGCCGACCGTCTGAGCGTGTGCCGCGTGGACGACGGCAGCGGCCAACCTCCGCGCCAGATCGTCTGCGGGGCCAAGAACTTCAAGGAGGGTGACAAAGTCCCGCTCGCGCTCCCCGGCGCAGTCCTTCCCGGCGACGTGAAGATCAACGTCGGCAAGCTCCGCGGCGTCGAGAGCGAGGGGATGCTGTGCAGCGCGAAGGAACTCCGCTTAGCCGACGACGCCGAGGGCCTGCTCATTCTCTCGCCCGACGCCCCCGTCGGCATGGCCGTCGGCGAACTCTACCCGCCCGACACGATCCTCGACCTGGAGATCACCCCGAACCGTCCTGACCTCTTGAGCCACGTCGGTTTGGCGCGCGAGGTGGCGGCGCTGTCCGGTGCGACCTTCAAGAACCCGCTCGACGCCATGGAGACGCCCCCCGGCGGCGAACCCATCACGCCGCTGCCCGTCGTGGTTGCCGCCAACGCGCGCGAGGCGTGCCCGTTCTACACGGCGCGCGTCCTGGAAGACGTGCAGGTCGGCCCGAGCCCGGACTGGCTGCGCTCGCGGCTGGAGTCCGTCGGGCTGCGGTCCATCAACAACGTGGTCGATGTCACCAATTTTGTGATGCTCGAACTCGGCCAGCCGCTCCACGCCTTCGACGCGGGCCGGGTCGGCCTCTCCGGCATCGGCGTACGTCTGGCGAGCCACGACGAACAACTCAAGGCGCTCGACGGCCGCACGTACAAGCTCGCGCCGCACCATCTCGTCATTGCGCAGGTCAGCGACGAAAAGGGCCACGGCGAGGCGGCCGAAGGTCTCGCCGGCATCATGGGCGGCGAGGACAGCGGCGTCACGCCCGCCACGAAGAGCATCATCCTGGAGAGCGCCTATTTCGCGCCCGTCGGCATCCGCCGCACCTCGCGCGAACTCGGCCTGAGCAGCGACGCGAGTTACCGCTTCGAGCGCGGCGTGGACCCGGAAGGGGTGCTCGACGCCTCGCGACGCGCGGAGGACCTGCTCTTGCAAATCTGCGGGGGCACCTCGCAGGGCATCACGCAGACCCAGTCTCTCCACGGTCACGACGGCCACGACAACGAAGGTGCGGAGCCTGTTCTCCTGCGACACACGCGCGTCGCCCAGATGCTTGGCGAGCCCATCACCGGAGCGCGCATCGAACAAATTCTGACCGGCTTCGGCCTGGAACGCGCCGATGGCGGCGTAGTTTTCGACGACGAAGACGTTGAGAATGAACCGACCGAGACCACTTGGTATGTGCCTTCCTACCGACTGGACCTGCGGCGCGAGGCTGACCTGATCGAGGAGATCGTCCGCGTGCATGGCCTCGACCGCGTGCAGGGGCGCATCGGCGGCTGGGTCGCTCCGTCGTCCGCCACAGATCGTGAGTACGACTTCCAAATGACCCTCAAGCGACGGCTCGCTGCCACGGGGTTTGCGGAAGCGCGTGGCTCGTCGCTAGTGCGCCGCGACCCTGCGGCCGGCGGCATCGGTCTCAAAAACCCGCTCAACGAGGAAAACGCCGACCTGCGCGGCTCGCTGTTGCCCGGCTTGCTCGCCGCCGCCGGACGCAACGCTCGCCAAGGCACAGCTAGTCTGCGAATGTTCGAGGTAGGACGGCGGTTTACACCCGATCTGCCCGCCGGCCAACCGGAACCGACGTTCCTGGCGCTCTTGATGACCGGCCCGTCGCAACGCCCCTCGTGGCGGCACGGCGGCGCTACTCGCACGCTGGACCTCTACGACCTGTGCGCGGTTCTCGAAAGTGTTGCTGGTTCCGCTGCCGTGGAGCTTCGCCCGGCCACCGCCGCCCCCGGCTTTGCCATTGCTGCGGACGTGCTCCTCAACGGCCAACCCGTCGGCAACTTCCTGCAACTCGCCCCTGAGCGCGCCCAGGCCCTTGAACTTCGCGGCGACGTGCTTCTGGCCGAATTGCCCATCGCCGCCCTCGCCGCCGCTGTGCCGTCCGCCAGGACCTTCACGCCGCTGGCACGCTTCCCGAGCGTCACACGCGACCTCGCCGTCGTCGTGGATCGCACGCTCAACCATGGCCAGATCGAGGCGTCCCTACGCGGGGCGAAGGAGGGGCTCCTCGCCTCCGTGGAACTTTTCGACGTTTTCACCGACGACGCGGGCGAAAAGGTCGCTGCCGACAAAAAGTCACTGGCATATTCGTTGACATACCGGGCCGATGATCGGACATTGCGGGCAGAGGAAGTCAATGCCGCGCACGCGCGGTTGAAGGGGGCCTTACAGGCTGCCTTCAGTGGACTCCAATTCCGGGAATAAGGGCGTGATGGCCCCAACCCGAAAGTTCTTTATCAGCCCGCCTATTTTTCTCGCCAGGGCTGCGTCTGGCGAAATCGATTTACCCTGCGGTGTACGAGATTACAGCGTATCATCCCGAACCGATAAACAGCTACCAAGGAGGCTGGATCGTGCGGGGACAATGACAGGCCTTGATTGGAAGTCAGCGTCCCCGTCGCCGGTCATCCGCCGTTTCCATGAGGGAACGGGAATGGCGCTCAACGGCACAGGTGGGGTAAAACTCTTTTGCGTATGAAAGCGATGTTGGTCCTCGAAGATGGGCGTGCGTTCGCCGGCGAGTCCTTCGGGGCCGTCGGCACGCGGGTGGGGGAAGTTTGTTTCAACACCTCCATGACGGGCTACCAGGAGGTGCTTACCGATCCGTCGTACTACGGCCAGATCGTCGCCATGACGTACCCGCTCATCGGCAACTACGGTGTCAACGAGCAGGATGGCGAGAGTGCGCGGGCACAGGTCAGTGGGTTCGTGATCGAGGAGTTGAGCGAAACGCCGAGCAGTTGGCGCGCGCAGTCTTCCTTGCCCGAGTACCTCGCGGCGAACAACATCATCGGCATCCAAGGCATCGACACTCGCGCGCTCACCCGCCACCTGCGCGAACGTGGCGCGATGAAGGGCTGCCTGACCACCGAGGAAATGTCGGTGGAAGAAGCAACGCGGCGTGCCAACGAGGGCGAAGGCGTCATCGGCATGGATTTCGTCAAGGCCGTGACCGTGCCGGAGTCCTACGAGTGGGACCCGGAAGACCGCGACAGCCGCCGCTGGGTGCTGGCGCGTTCGTCGGGCCAGGTAGACGAGGCAGCGACCGCGCTGCCGCCGGTACGATACAACATCGTTGCCTACGACTACGGCCTCAAGCGCAATATCCTGCGCCGGTTGCGCCAGCACGGGTTCAAGGTGCGCGTGGTGCCGGCGTCGATGCCGGCGGAAGAAGTGCTCAAGTTCAACCCCGACGGCATCTTCCTGTCACCGGGACCGGGTGACCCGTCAGCCTTGGACTACGTTCATCGCAGCGTGCGTGAACTGGTCGGCAAGCGGCCGATCTTCGGCATCTGCCTGGGTCATCAGATGCTCGGGCACGCGTTCGGCGGACGGACGGTCAAGCTCAAGTTCGGCCACCACGGCGGTAACCAGCCCGTGCAGGACGTGAAGACCGGCCGGGTGGACATCACCGCGCAAAACCACGGGTTCGCGGTGGATTCTGCTTCGTTGCCGGCGGAGTTGGAGGTGACGCACATCAACCTCAACGACGGCACCGTCGAGGGCTTGCGACACCGTTCGCTGCCCGTTTTCAGCGTGCAGTACCACCCGGAAGCCGCACCCGGACCGCACGACGCACTGCACTTTTTTGAGCAATTCGCCCGGATGATTGACGATTCGCGTTGAACGCCCAGCGGGCCGGCTTTTGTGGTTTACATCCGCGGCCGGTCTTATTTACTTTGCGCGTCGTCTCCCCCGCCTATGCCGAAGTTAAAAGTCATGATGCCTGAGACGGGCGAAGTCACCCATGAGCTAGCCGATGAACTCATCACGCTCGGCCGGGTGTCCGAAAACATGATCCAGATCGAGGACGGCAGCGTCAGCAGCCGCCACGCGCAGTTGAGCCTCGCTGGCAACGGGAACTACCAACTCCAGGACCTCGGTTCGACCAACGGAACGCGCGTCAACGGTGCGCCCGCGACCGACGTGGTCCTGCACCACGGTGACCGCGTGCGCTTCGGGCAGATCGAGGCAGCGTATTACTCCGACAACCCACCGGCTGCCGCTGCCGAGCCGCTGCCTGCCGCCGACGAACCCGCCGCGCAACCCGCCTCCGAGACGCACCGGCCGTCGAACTTCACCAACGCCTCGCCTTTCCAGAAAAAGAGCCGCGAGAAGGACCCGGTCGGGACGTACATCATGATTTTCGCCGGGGTGGCACTGCTGGCTTTTGTCGTGGCGCTGGTGCTCATCTTCGGTCTCCAACCGCCCACCCTGCCGCCCGCGCCGTGAGTCTGCCTGCGTCGCCGTCGTTGCGGTGCCGTCGTGGCGCGCCGGGATCGGTGGAGGCGAACCCAGATCACCCGGCGTGGCGGGTGGTCGAACCCGTTCTCTTGCTCGAAAACCTCGGCGGCGGTCCGCCCGCGCAAGCGACGCGCGTGCGCGCGTTGCACGACGGTGACAACTGGCGGGTGCTCTTCGAGGCCGATGCACTGGCGCCTTGGGCGACGCTGACCGCGCATGATGCGCAACTCTGGACCGAGGAGGTCGTCGAGGTGTTCTTCGATCCGGTCGGCGACGGGCTTAGTTATTTCGAGATTGAGATCAATCCGCTCGGCGCGGTGTGCGACCTCGTATTGCGGCGTACGTCGAGTGGTTGGCGCAAGGACTTCGGCTGGGACGTGGACGGCCTCGTCAGTCACGCGCGGCACACGGCGACGGGTTGGGCGGCGGAGTTGTCGATCCCCTTCGCTGCTGTTGGCGCGAAGCCGGACCTACCGGATGCGACGCGGTGGCGCGCGAATTTTCTGCGTATCGATCGTCCCGGCGGCTCCGACAGCGAACGTCGTGAACTCAGTGCATGGTCGCCAACAGGCATGGCGAACTTCCATCGCTACGAGCGCTTCGGGACGGTAGAATTTGTCGCGTGATCCTCTCGCCGCGTTTACGCGGCGCATCCAAACCGCCATCCTTTACGGCACCGCCAAGAGACTCTCGGTTGCCTGTCCTTCCCAGCGGTCGAAGATCAGCTCACCATTTTCCATGCGCAGCACGGCGTCGAGTTTACGGACCGGCGCGATCCTGGCCGCAATCTCCGGCCAGCCTGCCAATGCCGGCAAGTAGACGCTCGCGTCGCGTACCTCCGCCCGGATCTCTCCGCTGCGAGTGGTGGGTCCGACGATCCCGCGCGCCGTGAAGTAGTCGGCGTCCTGCGTCGCCTGTAGGTCGGCGATCTCCACCGCACCACGGCGGAACAACAACGTCGAGCGCAAGTAATCTAGCGGCGCGCCACGCACGTTCAGACGGGTGCCTTCCACGTTGAGATAACCCTCCACCTTGCCGCTGCCGGCTGTGGCGCCCAACCGTCCGTTGACCGACATCCGGCCGGCGAGGACCGGCGCACCGGGTCCGATCAACCGGGCGAACGCAGCGAGGTTTTCCAAACGCGCGTCCACGTTGCCCGCGAACCCGGTCGCCTGCCACCAACTCCCCGCGCCCGTCCAGCGCAGGGCCGAACCGTCCAGAGGCGGTAACGGACATTCACCCGAGAGCGCGAGGCGATTACCGTCTTGGCGGAGGTCGAGGCGGTTTAACTGCACGTGCCGGTTGACCACGACGGCCTGCACTTCGAGGCTCTGCCAGCGTCGATCTTCCCAGCAAAATCCCGTGGCGTGCGCCGAAAGCGACATCTGTGCGGTCGGAAGATTCGCCGGGTCGCCGCGGAACGTGAAGTTGGCCTGTTCAACCTCGCCATCCACCGGGCCGCGCACACCGAGCAGGCGCGCAAAGGAGGACAAGGTCGTGTGGCGCATCGTTGCGGCGGCTTCCAGAGGGGCATCGGCACGCGCGAGGTTCACTGCTCCCTGGCCGCGGACTTCACCCCCGGCGAGTTGCAGGCTGCCTTCCCATTTCAGACGGCCGCGGCCCAGACGGTTGAGATCGAGGGTGCCGTTGGCAACCGTCATGCCGTCGTGGTCGGTCACGTCGGAAAGCGCTAGGCACCCGGCCTTCCAAAACGTCCGGCCGCGTGCGCCCGGCAAGGTCCACGCAAAGCCTGGTCCCTCCGTCCGCACCCCGCTGATCTCGAACGTGCCAGGATTACCTCGCGCGCCCGTCACGGACAACCCGAGCAAACGCAGGACGTTAGGGCCACGCCGAAGGCAGAGATCGTCGCCCTGGAAGGAGAACTCAGCCGGATGCCAGTTCGCACCTAGCCAGACGGCCGGGCGAGACGCTAAATCAAGAGTTCCGCAGATGCCTTCGAGTCGAACGAATGAGTTTCTTCCGAGGAGCTGAACCGACGCACGTGCGACGCTCAAGTCCGTACCACCTGACGCCGTGTGCATGCGCACTCCTTCAAGCCGCGTCGCGCCGAAAATTCCACCGCGCACGTCGCCGACCGTCCATGCGCAACCATGTCTAGCAGCCTCCCAAGCCAGCGCTATCCGCACGGCGCCGTGCCAGACGGGTGGCAGCACGAGCAGCGTGGGGCTAAGCGCCACCGCCGACAGCAGAGCGACGAGCCAGCGCCAGAAGCGATGGTGGATGCGGTCGACCGGCGGCGTGGCGGTCAAAACGGCCGGTGCAATCGAAAAGGTGGCGCTGGACATTTGTGACGGCCACGCGGAGGGAGACGGGCTGCTTTTACACGGACGGATGTCCGACGGACTTCATTCAAGCGGACTGCGCGACGGCGAGGCAACCGGCGTCGGGGTAGCGAGGGGCACGATCTCGATTCGGTGACCCGGCCCGAGCTTTTGCTGGAGTTGCTCGACGAACAAGCGCTGTGCCTCGGCCGGTGTGCCGTTCTGGTTGGCTTTGAGCCGTGCCTCCATCATCAAGGCGTTTACTTCGAGGGTCATGTCGTCGGGGGATACGGGATTCCACAGGCCGTCGTCCATCGTCAGCACGTCGAGGTGGCGCTGCTCGACGCTCAATACGCGGGGCGGGGGAAGTTGCAGCCGGATAACCGCCGCGTCTGGGCCGAGCACCTGGACGTTGAAGCCGCCATCGAGCTTGTAGCCGACTTTGACGTGGTAGGTCCCGCGGATGCGCAGGTGCTTGGTGCTGCCGAGCCAGCGATCTTCCGTGTCGCGTTCGGCGGTGCTGTCGCGTTCGAGGACGGCAAGTTCGAGGACAGGCCGTGCTTGTTCTAGGACAACCTGTTCGTTGACGGTCACCCGCGGCTGCAAACCGGTCACCGCTGCCACGGCTTCGCCCACCCGGTTACCCCAGGCGAGGGTGGCTGCGGCGGTTCGTTCCGCGCGGTAGAACAGGAAGCCAGCCAGCGCAGCGAGGATCAGCAGCGCGAGCAGAAAAGTCCACCCGCACCCGAGCCGTTCCCGGGCGTTGCGTTCGGGGTTTGGCGCCTCCGCAACATCATCAGCCACAGGCGTGAACATACCGCACCGGCTTCGCCCGGGCAACGCACCCCACAAAAAGTAACGCCCGCCGCATCCGATGGATACGACGGGCGTCTGTTCCCCCCAGAACAATCTTCTAAAATCTGTTTAACTTATAAACGCTGCTCTCCAAAGCTGCAAGGACAATTATAAGTTTTTTTAATCTCGTGTCGGCATTCAGTGCGATGCGCTTTCTGCCAACGCGTCCAAACTGCCATAACAGCTCGCGGACGCAAGCAGTAATCACGAAACAATTCTGTCACCCACCTTTTTGCAGCAATCCTACGACGGCGCGCTCCAGCACGAGGCGCGGTTCCAGTTGTCCGGTGACAAGCTGCACGTTCGCTTGGAGACAGGCCGACATGCCATCACGCAGTTCGTCCAAGGCGTAGCGGTGCGCCTCGGCCGCCGCGAAGCCGAGTCCGAAGGTGTTCACCGTGCCGTCCTTCTTGCGCGGCAGATGTGCGGTGGCTTCCTCCGGCAGCCGGGCGATGGTCTTGCCGAACTCGAACGGCGACCCGGGCCGGCCGAGACGATGGCGGGTTTGCAGATCTTTAACCAGGAGGAGGTTGCGCACCGTCGGCGCAATGGCGACGAGCAAGAGTCCGATGGCACTCTCGCCCTGGTAGAAAAGCTGGTCGATCAGCGTGAGTGCCCCGTCCAGGTCACGCCGCGAAATGGCGTTGCCCAACTCGAAGATCACCCCCGCGCGCGACATCGGTACCAGCCGGCGCACGGTGTCGGCGTCCACGCGGCGGTCGGCGGCCGTGCCCAGGAAGAGGTCGATCTTTTCGAGTTCGTTCTCGATCTGGCGAGTATCGCCGCCGGTCAGGAGCGTAAAGAGTTCGCTGGCCTCGCCGGTGAGGTCCAGACCACGCGCACGGGCGCGTTCCTCCACGACGACAGCGGCTTCCTCCTCCCAGCCGCTGCGGGAGGCGTCGAGTCGGTCGAAAACCTGCGTGTCAGCGAGCTTGGTGAGGCCCTTGTAAAACGTCCGGCGCTTGTCGGGTTCGGGAGCGCTGAGCAGGAAATGAATCTCGGGCGGCAGGCCAGCCTTGAGGAGGTCGAGAAGTTGTTCAAGGGCTTCGAGCACGCCGTTGGACCGGCCAACGGGGCTGTCGGAGAGGACGTTGGCGCTCTTGAGCCACACCAACTTGCCGCCAAAGAAGGGCAGCGTGCGCAGCGCGGCAATCGTCTCGTGGACGCGCGCCGCGCCGACGGCAGCGTTGTCGGCCGCGCCGTCAACCACCTCTAAGCCGAACTCCCCCGCGTCCGGCGGCGTGAGCTTGTCGGCGAGTTCGCGCGCGGCGGCCTTGACCGCGCCCTCGTCGCTGCCGACGATGGCGAAGATGTTTTTGGCTTTGGGTTCAGCCGCCTTGGGCATGGAGGAGGGGACCGGCTACTGCGCCAGCCGGGCGTATTCCTTGGTGAACGTGTCGTAGTCCTTGTACTTGTCGCCGTAGATTTTAACGATGGCGTCCGGGACCGATGTGTTGTCGAGGGTCAGGTCGACGAACCTGGGGAACCGTTCGGGCGGGTTCTTGGTCATCAGGAAGCGCACGAGTTTCTCCGAACTCTGGTAAAACTGCGCCACCGCGCGCGGGTCGTCGGGATAGCTCTCGGTGGCGATGAGCTTGTCCAGGGGCAGCGTTGCCATCTGGAAGCGTTGCAGGAGGCGCTGGTTGTACTGGCCCATGCGCGCGCCGGTGCTCTGGCCGCTCATGTGTTCAGCGAAGCCCTCGCTCAGCCACTTCGGCCAACGCTTGCCGGGGTACAGGCGCGCGACGATGGCGTGGGTCGTCTCGTGGGCAAGCGTCTGCGAGTCGAAGAGGCCTGTGCGGCTGTCGCGGACGTTGAGAAAAAGTTCGTCGCCG
>CAXTQD010000075.1:10587-17358 GCA_964246175.1 uncultured Chthoniobacterales bacterium
CGCCGCGCGCGAAGCTCGACGACCACTCCGGAGCGTTCGCTGCCGGCAGAAAGCCTTGCCAATCCTTCTCGTCCTCGAAAATGAAGACGTGCGACTTGCGCGCGTAGCGTTCCGGCCCCGCGCCGAGGACCTTGGCGACGTAGGCGAGGTGAAACTCGATTTCGATGGTGACGCGCTTGGCCTCGGTGATGCGTCGATAGTGCAGGATGAAGTGTGGAGTCTCGGCGTTGAGCCAAGCGGCCGGGCGAATGGCAAGCGCGATCTGGCCGACCGGGCTGATGTCGGCGGTGACAAGCTGGCCGGGCGGCTTTTCGACGACAGCCGGATCCTCAGCGCGCACGGTACTGACGGCGACGGCCAACAGTAAAAGAGCAAGGGGGAGGTGACCATGCTTCACGGGCGCACACCATACTGATGCGCGTCCGTGGCAACAAGCCTCGTCTGGATGTCTACGCGGCGTCCTCCGGCGCGTCGCCGCGGAAGGCATCGAGCCTGCCCACGGGCGGAACGGGCAGCTTCACCGGCTTGCCCGTCGCGGCCGATGCGTAAAGCGCCTCCATGATGCGCTGATCTTGGAGGCCCTCCTCACCCGGCGTATACGGCTTCTCGTTGTCGAGCACGCAGCCAGCCATGTGGTCCATCTCCAGGGCGAACTGGTCTTTGGGACTGATGCTCGGGTGCTCCTTGTATTCCACCTTGCCCTCGGCGTGGGAAGCTTCCATCTCCAGCCCTTTGTACGGAAACGCCGGGTCCATGCCGAACCAGCCGTCCTCCGCGTTAACTCGATAACGCTGCGTGCGGTGCGTGCTGTAACTCGTTATCGCATTGCACAGCACGCCCGAGGGGAAGCGCAGTTGGAAGATCATCGACTCCTCGACCTCCTTGAAACGCGGGTCGTCCGTCGGCTGGCGGCTCATGGCAAAAACCTCTTCCGGCTCCTCGCCAAGCAGGAAGCGGAAGGTGTTCAGGCAATACAGCCCCACGTCCGGCAGCGCGCCGCCGCCGGCGAGCTTCTTGTTTTGTCGCCATTGCTTCGGATCGCCTTGGTTCTGGCCGTTGGCGCCTTCGATGACCTTGACCTCGCCGTACTTGCGTTCACGCACCCATTGTTGGAGCAGGCGATGGTGTGGCTCGTACTGGATGCGGTAGGCGATCATCAGGTGACGGTCGGCCTTTTGGCAGGCGGCGATCATCTGCTCACACTCGGCGGCGGAGTTGGCCATGGGCTTCTCGCAAAGGATGTGCTTGCCCGCCTGCGCGCCGCGCACGGTGTACTCGGCATGCATGCCGTTGGGCAGGACGATGTAGATCACCTGCACGTCCGGGTTGTCTTTGAGTTGGTCGTAGGTCTCGTAGGTGTAGACGTTCTTCTCGGCGACGCCGTGCTGGCGGGCGACTTCAAGCGCCTTGTTGCGGTCGCCGCTGACCAACGCCGCCAGCCGTGCCTTCTTGCACTCGCCGAACGCTGGGATGATCTGGTCGAGCGCGAGGTGGCCGAGGCCGACAACCGCGAAGCCAACGCGCTTTTCCGGCGGCAGTGGCTCGGGCGTTTCGCCTTCCTGCTGTTCGGTCTTGGCGTGGAGCGGCGGCAGCTTGACCAAGTCGGGTTTTTCGTCGGAATGGGCGTGCGCGGCGGTGGGTAGGATTTCGCCCGCCAAGGTGGCGACGACGAGGCTACGGCCGGCTCGGGCGAGGAAGCTTCGACGCGAAACGGTAGCGGGATCGAGAGGGAGGTTTTCGTCGGGCATGGCGTGAGAAGCGGGTTCCTTTCTGAATCAACCGCCGCCGGCCGTTCGGCCCTACGAAACTCCGCCGGGCGCCGCGTTCCCGCCGAGCCGGTTGATCGTCGCCGCCGCGTAGGCCGCGCCGAAGCCGTTGTCGATGTTGACGACCGTGACGCCGCTGCCGCAACTGTTGAGCATCCCCAGGAGTGCCGCTAATCCGCCGAAACTCGCCCCGTAGCCGATGCTCGTAGGCACGGCGATGACGGGAATGCTGACCAACCCCGCGACCACGCTCGGCAAGGCACCTTCCATCCCGGCGACGACCACCAACACGCGGCAGGTGTCCAGCCGGTCACGCACGGCCAGGAGTCGGTGCAAGCCGGCCACGCCCACGTCGGTGATGCGCTCGACGGGATTGCCGAAGGTCTCCAGGGTCACGGCGGCTTCCTCCGCGACCGGCAAATCGGTGGTGCCCGCGCAGATCACGCCGACTTTGCCCACAAGGCGTGGCAGTGGTTCGCGTTCGACGACGATGCACCGGCCGCGCGCGTGGTACTTCGCCGCCGGGAGAACCTCCGCCACCGCCGCGAAGTGCTCCGGCGTCGCGCGCGTGCCCAGCACGACGGGATCATGGGCAAGGACAGTCTGTGCGATGGCAGCAACCTCTGCGGGCGTCTTGCCCTGGCAGAAGATCACCTCCGGGAACCCACACCGCCGCCGCCGGTCGGTGTCTACCCGCGCGAAGCCGAGGTCGACGAAGGGCGGCGATTTTTCCTCGGGTCCATCCAGCGAAAGAGAAAGGTCCATCCGTGTGAGGATGGACCTTGTGCGTGCCGGTGCGTGCTGTCAACGCTCCCGGCCGGATGACGATCGCCGTGCTTTTCAAGCCTGCGCCCGGCGGCGCAGCACGACGCCCAATCCGGCGACACCTAGACCTAGCATCGCCCAGGTGGACGGCTCGGGCGCGGGCGTGGGAACCGTGTTGTACGTGACGTTGTACGTGAAGCTGTGCACCGCGAGCGTGGAGATCGCGGTTGTGCCATCGTTGACACCTTCGACCGCCGCAAGGGACTGGGCGTTGTTGGTCAGAGTAGTGGTGGGATTCAGCGTGAAGCTCGTGTTAGCAGTACCATAGAGGATGTTCCCCGTCTGGGTGTTGCCGGTCACCGGGAGCGTATAATCCACCGTGTCCGCTGCACCGGGGATCACGCCAGAGTTCGCGTTGCCGATGTCGAACTGCAAAGCCGTGATCTTGGTGCTGTTGACCGTGGTCGTCGTGATGAAATTAGTCGGCGTGGTGAGCGTGAAAGTGTCTGTGGTCGTCGTTCCATTCACCGTCTCGGTTGAGGTAAGGGTGAGGCTTTGGCCGTTTACTCCCCCGGTCGGGAGCGTCAAAGGCGTACCGAACGTAGCCGTGCCACCACCGAGGATGTAGCCCACGCCGCTCGTGCCGTTGAAGCCGGCATAATCAAAGGTGAAAGTGTCCCCCGGCGTCACGAGGTTCGGCAGGATGAGGTCGGCGGACGCGCCGCCGAGCAGAAGCCCGTGAGAGTAGCCAGAGCCGCGGCGGCCGTGAGGAAAGAACGTTTCGTCATGTAGGTGTGTAAGGTGCAGAATTGATCATTGTCGGCAGTGTTCCTTCAGCTTCCCTAAGCAGCCCGCGCACGGCTCTTGCGCCAAGTCACTTCCGAACCGGCGGCGATTTGTAAGAATTAGTAAGGCCGCCGCCAACGAAGTTTTTACAAATCTGGAAATTTTTTCAAGAGAGCAGCCACCTTGCCAAAAAAGCCAACAACTTAGCTTTTTTGAGATTAAAGCAGTCTGTAGCGGTTTAGCCGCTGGCGGGTCCTAATCGCAGCGGCCCGACAGCCAGCGCATCGGCACCATCCTGCTCTCGTGGAAGCCGTGCCGATGGAAGAAGTGCTTGGACATCTCGTCGGGCCGGTCGGTCAGGAGCGTGATCCGCAGAAAATCCTTCTGCCGGGCGAACTCCTTGGCGTACTCGATCAACTGCGAGCCGAAGCCCGCCCCGCGGTGGTCGTGGCTGACGACGAGGTCTTCCAAGATGATGACCGACCCGCCCTCGGCCGTGCTGATGGTGAAGAGCAGATTGATCATCCCCAAAATCTTGCCGTGGGTACGCAGCACGAAGATGCGCCCGCGGTTGGGCTGCTCGATGATGAGTTGCAGGCCGCGGAGTTGCTTGGCGGTGTCCGGCTTGAAGTCGGCCTCCTTAGTAAAGAGGTCGTGCAAGAGTTCGGCCAACTGCGGCAGATCCTCCACGGTGGCCGGCTCGATGCGGATTTCGCTCATGGGCGCGCCTGTCATGTCACAGAACCGGACAAATGGGAAGCCCGCGTGCGCGAAAAGTTTCGCGTTCTGTGTGATCCGAAGCTGTTTGACAACGTCCCGACCCCTGCTAGCCTGTCCGTTCCACCGAACCCGCCTGCCTAGACCCTTTCCGAGTACCGAGCCATGAAACGCACCTACCAGCCTTCCAAGCGCACCCGCAAACGCCAGCACGGCTTTCGCGCCCGCATGGCGACCAAGGGCGGCCGGGCCGTCCTCTCGCGCCGGCGCCGCTGGGGCTGCAAGCGTCTCTTGCCCAAGGGCGCGGAGGTGCAGTACGCCCGGCACACGCAGGCTTGAGCGAAACGTCGCCCGCCAATTTGCCTTCTGACGAAACGGGGCACTCCGAGAGGTCGGGTCAGCCCCGTTTACGTTTTCCGAAGGCGGCGCGGCTGACGACGAGCGGGGAGTTCCGGCGCGTGCGTGAACACGGGCGCGCGTGGCCGGGGAAGTTTCTCGTCCTCGGCGTGTTGACCGGCGCGCCCCCTGACGGTACGTGGCCGGCAAGGGTGGGATTCGTGACTTCCCGGAAGGTCGGCGGCGCGGTCGTGCGCAACGGCGTGCGCCGACGGCTGCGTGAGGCCGTGCGCGCCACCCGCCCGCAACTGCGTGCCGGCCTGTGGCTGGTACTCGTAGCGCGCTACACCGCGGGGCGGGCCGACGCGGGCGAACTGCGCGCGGAGTGGTTGCGGCTGGCGCGGCGGGCTTCTATCTTGTTGCCTGATGCTTAACCGCACCCTGCGCGGCCTGATCCGGGTGTACCAACTGACGCTCTCGCCACTGCTCGGGCTGCTGGGCGGGGTGGGGATGGGCTGCCGCTACGAGCCGAGTTGTTCACGGTACTGCATGCAGGCGCTGGCAGAACACGGCACGCGCCGCGGCCTGTGGCTGGGAATGAAGAGGCTCGCGCGTTGCGCGCCGTGGGGCTGGAGCGGGTACGACCCCGTGCCGCCCGCGCCGGACCGGACACACTTCGCCGTGCCGCCCGCGCCCTGAAAAGGTGTTGACGGCGGCGGTGCAACCGGATACAACCGTGCGACACTCTTTGCGGTTTATGCGTCGCCACTTTTCAACCCAACCTTGCATTGTCGCGGTCGTCCGACCAGTGCGAGCGGTCAGGTTGCGAATCGGTCGGCCGCAAACCAGTGCCGTGCCAGATCGTGCCGCGGCGGCCCGCCCGGCAGGCAGGGATTGACCCTCGGGCTTCGGCCCTGACGGTTCCCTGTTCCTCCTCGGCGGGTCCTTCTTCCGCCCGTCCGCTCTCCTGCGCCCGCCTGTCTGGGTCGCCCACCTGTGTGCGCATGCACACGCCCGAATTTTTGCTTTTCCTCCGATGAAATCTGAATCCATCACGGTCGTCGACATGTACCTGCGCCAGGTCATGTCCGACCTCAGCCTGCAATACGCACAAGCCCCGCTGCACCGCATCCGCTTCGACCTCGACGACGCCGGGTTGGCCCGGCTGGCCGAACACTACCACCCGCAGATTTTTCGCCGCAACCGCTCCCTGGAACAGGGAACCATGACGACCAACGTCGTGCTGCTGCGCTTCGGGGAGGACGAGTTCGTCTGCCTTGGCGGGAGCGGGTCTGGACGCGGTGAGATCTACGCGTCAACCGCTGAACGCGCCGACGCCGTGTGCGCCGAAGTCCAGGCCGTCCTGTACCCGGAAGGCACGCCGCGCGCCGACGCGCACCCGTTCTTCTACCTGCTGCGCCTTGAAACCGGCGATCTTTCCACCGACCGCATCGACAGCCTGCCCGAGGCGGTCGGCGACGACATCCTGCGCCTGTGCTATGGCGACGACGTGCTGGCGTGGACGGAACGCTTCGCCGCGACGACGTGCGCCCGGCCGGGCGGGATCACGATCCTGGAAGGACCGCCGGGCACGGGCAAGACGAGCCTGCTCACCGAGTTGATGCACCGGCTAGCCGCCACGCACGTCTTCTACGCGCTACCCAACTCGCACAACCAAGCTTTGTCCTCGCCGGAGATGACCTCCTTCTGGCAGGGAGAGAACGCGCGGCACGGCGACCGGGTCAAGGTCATCATCCTCGAAGACGCCGACCGGCTGCTTTGGCGGCGGGGTGGTGACAACCGCGAGGCCGTGTCTTCCTTGCTCAACATCGCCGACGGTCTGATGGGCCGGATGCTGCGTCTGCACGTCGTCTGCTCGATCAACTCGCCGATGTAGGACATCGACCCCGCGATCCTGCGCCCGGGCCGGTTGACGAACTACCGGCACTTTGCGCCGCTCGGGCGGGAAGCAGCGCGGCGGCTCGCGGCGTGGCGAGGAGTGGAGTTCGCACCGGACCCGGACGACGAGGAGTTCGCGCTGGCGGACGTGCTCAACCCGCGCGCCTACGAACCGACGGTCACCCGGACGCGGCTAGGATTTTGAGTGGGTAGCGTGCTTCTTTTGCTTGCGTCGCGGGCGGCGTTGAGGGTAAACAGAGGTCCGTTCCTCGGGACCACACACACGCCGCCGGCCGGAACGCCGCGCGGCCCGGATGAACGAACCCACGCCCATCCCTTCGGAAGGTGGAAATCGGCCGCGACGAAAAACGCGGTGCGGCCGAAAAGCGATTCTGTCGGCTCTAATTGCCGCGTTGTCACCCCGTCGTGCCCTGGTGGTCCCTTTCTGCACCCCGCCGCCATGAACGACATCTTGGAAAAATCGACTGTCCTGGTGTTGAAC
>CAXTQD010000076.1:0-15015 GCA_964246175.1 uncultured Chthoniobacterales bacterium
GGTATTCCCGGGCGCGGCGCTCGAAGTCCCGCTCCGCCGCGTCGAGCAGGGCGCGCAGCCCCTCGGCGGACACGCAGGACGCCGCGCCGAAGGAAATCGCCGTCTGCGCTTCCAGGCGGTCGGAGGTCGCCACCGTCAACCGGTGGGTCGCGGCGTACTTGGCCACGAGGCGTTCGATGACCGCGTCCGCCGTCTGCCCCGCCCGGGCGTAGAAAATCTGGATGCCGTCGCGGCCTTCCCGTTCCTCGCTGACCCGCGCGCCCTGGCCGTCGAAAACCAGCACCACCCGCACCCCGCTGGCATCCTGGTAGTCCGTCAGCGTGCGCACGAGGGCCTCGCGCGCCGCGCCCATCCGGCGGACGTGCAGGGCGCGCAACTCTGGCCACGCGAAGATCACGCTGTGGCCGTCCACGAGGAGATACTCCGCCATGGCCTTACCGGAGGAGCGACTCGCTGGCTTGCCAGAGCCGCTCCGCGAGGCCGGCATCGTAGGAAAGCTCCGAGGAGCGGACTTCCTTCTCCCGGTTGAAATATCGTCCACTGGCTCCAGCCAGCGCCGGGTCAGCGGCCAACCGCACCACCGCCCGGGCTGATCGCGCAGAAGAGAGCATGAACGGCTTTGCCAGCGTCACGACCAGCCGCAGAATCCCGCGCGACTCGCTCCAGATGCCCGTGCGGACCACCCCGGGATGTAGGCAGGTAGCCGTCGCCGCGGTGCCCTGGAGTTGCCTCGCCAGCTCGTAGGTGAACAACACGTTCGCCAGCTTCGAGACCCCATAAGCAAACAAGGGCTTGTAACGCTTCTCTCCTTGGAGATTGTCGAAGTCCAGCGTCTTGGGCATCCGGTGGGCCTCGGAAGACACCGTCACCACCCTTGCCGTACCTGTCAGCAAGTCGCGTAACAGTCTGGTCAGCAAGAAAGGGGCAAGGTGGTTGACCGCGAATGTTTGCTCGATGCCGTCAGCCGTCAGCCGGCGTTCCGGGCACACCCCGCCGGCGTTGTTGACCAGCACGTCCACCTGTGGGTAGCGGGCGTGGACCTCCGCGGCCAGTCGGCGAACCTCCCCTTGCGAGGAAAGATCCGATTTCAGGAAGACGGCCTTGCCACCACCCTGCTGCGCACTGGCCTCTGCCAGCGCGGCCTCGCCGCGGACGGCGTCGCGCCCGACGAGCAGAACGTCCGCTCCCAAGGCCGCTAATCCGATGGCCGTCTCGCGCCCGATCCCGGAAGTTGCGCCGGTCACGACGCAGACACTTGCGCGCATGGAACCGGGCGCGGCACCAGACGGGACGGCGGCGTGCATGGGCAGCGGCGGTTTACGTCGAAGGCACTGGTCCCTGCGACTCGTCGATCTGCGGGGCCGGCTCCGGCGTGGGCGTCGAGGCCGAGACGGTCTTCGGCGTCTTGGGCTTGGCGGGCTTCTTGGCGGCTTTCGGCGCGGCGTCGCCAGTGGGAGCAGCGGCGGCAGCCTTGGCGGCCGGCTTCGTGGCAGGGGCCTTGGCCGCGGCGGCCTGGGCGGCTTCCTTGCGCTGGATGTATGCCAAGCGGCGGCGCTTCTTAATGACTTTGTTGTATTGTTTGCCCATCGGGAGTAAGGTAAAAGGTCGTTGAAACGGCGGGAGCCGCGGCGGTTCCCCCTATAAACGCGAAAAGCCCGGCGGCGCAAGGCGCAAGCTGCGGCCTGTCATGGAATCGGCATCATCTGGCAGGTGACGCCGTCGTTTTTTGTGCTACCTTGCGGACCCTTTTTGAGTTCGCCCGACCTATGGATAAGATCAGAAACATCGCCATCATCGCCCACGTCGATCATGGCAAGACCACGCTCGTCGACTGCCTCCTGCGTCAGTCCGGCACCTTCCGCTCCAACCAGAAAACCGAGGAGCGCATGATGGACTCCATGGACCTGGAACGCGAAAAAGGCATCACCATCCGCGCCAAGAACGCCGCCTTCCAGTACGAGGGCTACCATGTCAACATCGTCGACACCCCCGGCCACGCCGACTTCGGCGGCGAGGTCGAGCGCATCATGGGCATGATCGACGGCGTGCTACTGGTTGTGGACTCCCACGACGGCCCGCAGGCGCAGACCAAGTTCGTGCTCAAGAAGGCCATGGAGCGCGGGGCCAAGGTCATCGTCGTCATCAACAAGATCGACCGCGAGAACGCCCGCCCCCACAAGGTGCTCGACATGGTGTTCGAGCTGTTCATGGAACTCGGCGCGAGCGACGAGCAGCTCGACTTCCCGACGATCTACGCCAGCGCCAAGGCCGGCTACGCGGTCCGGGAGATCACCGACGAGCGTAAGGATATGACCCCGCTCTTCGACGAGATCATCAAGCAGATCCCGCCGCCTACGGGCTCGGGCGCGAGCTACCTCCAGATGCTCGTGAGCAACCTGGACTACAGCGACTACCTGGGCCGGATCGCCTACGGGCGCATCCTGGCAGGCCGAGTCAGCGTGGACGACACGGTCGTTGTCGCGCACGGCGACGGCCGGCGCGAGCGCGGCAAGGTCACGGCGCTTTTCGGCCACCAGGGTATGGAAAAAGTCGAGGTCAAGCACGCCAGTGCGGGCGACATCGTCGGCCTCTGCGGATTTGAGGACGTGTTTATCGGCGAGACGATCACCGATCAGGAAGACCGTCCGGCGTTGCACTTCGTGGAGATTGACCCGCCGACCATCAACATGGGCATCCTCGTCAACGACGGCCCGCTGGCCGGCCGCGAGGGTAAGCTCGTGACGGCGCGCAACATCAAGGAGCGCCTCGTCCGCGAGACGCGTACCAACGTGTCGCTTGGCTTCAAGGAGACTGATCAGGCAGGCTCCTTTGAGCTGTCCGCGCGTGGAGAAATGCAGATCGCCGTGCTCGTCGAGCAAATGCGTCGCGAGGGCTTCGAGGTGCTCGTGTCCCGACCGGAGGTCATCTACCGGCGTGACGAGCAGGGCAACCTGCTGGAGCCCTACGAAACTCTGACCGTAGACGTGCCCACCGACAACCTCGGCGACATCCTCCAATCTCTCGCCGGGCGGAAGGCGGACATCACCAACATGGTTCACAACCCACACTCGGTGTTCGTGGAAGCGGTGATCCCGACCCGCGGCCTGATTGGCTTCGAGACGGACCTCGTCAACGTCACCAAGGGCCTCGGTATCGCCAGCCACCTGTTCAAGGAATACGGCGCGCACAAAGGCGAAATCCCTAGCCGCAACAGCGGCGTGCTGGTTGCCATGGAGGGCGGCGTGAGCACGGCCTACGCGCTGGACACCATCCAGGTACGCGGCCGGCTCTTCATCGGCGCGCAGGAGGAAATCTACGAGGGTATGATCATCGGAGAGAACGCCCGGCCCGACGACTTGGCGGTCAACCCATGCAAGGCCAAAAAGCTTACTAACATGCGCTCCCAGGGCGACGGCAAGGGCATCTCCCTAGCCCCGCCGCTGGTGATGACCCTGGAGCGTTCGCTGGAGTACATCGCGCCCGACGAGTACGTGGAAGCGACACCTAAGTCGTTACGCCTACGTAAGAAAATCCTCGACGCCAATATGCGAAAGCGCGCTGGTAACACCGTGAAGGTAGGCTGAGGTTTCGCGCCGTTTCGGCGGCGCGTTCCAAACCGGCTGGTAGGGACGGCTCTCCGAGCCGTCCCCAGATTTGGATTGGGAGGGTTCGGAGAGCCGTCCTCACCATCAGCGACGAACGTCGCCAAGGGGCGGCAGAGAGGAAGTTCGCCAAGTTTCGTTCCGGCGTCGATGACGCATCGGATACTTAGGGCTGAGCATGAACAACCTTTGTTGCTCAATCACACCAACCGATCCTAGCTTTCTCTACGCATCGGCTCGTCCCTTCCACGCCGCTACCCATGCGCGCGTCCTTTCGTCCGTTGGGTTGAGCATCAGGCTAGTTGAAAGTCACGATGTGGACACAGCGGGAGAAGGTGGTGGGTTAGGGCGAGAACTCACCCCGCCATTTTCTCGTTGACAAACTCGCCCCACCAGTTAGTTTTGCGACCGTTGCTCGTCTCATCGCCTTCCTGAGCAGGCCGGCCCTTCGCTTCTCGCGCCGGCCCTTCTTCTTCCGCTCGGAGTGTTGAATCCAGTGGGGCAACACCCAGTTTTTCCCTTTCGGTATGGCGGGTCATAGCAAGTGGTCGAAGGTCAAGCACATCAAAGGACCGCTCGACGTGAAGCGCGGCGCGCAGTTCAGCAAGCTCGTCAAGGAGATCACCGTGGCAGCCCGCCTCCGCGGTGGGGACTTGTCCGGCAACCCTCGCCTGCGTTCGGTGGTCGACACCGCCCGTGCCGCCAACATGCCTAAAGACAACATCGAGCGCGCCATCAAAAAAGGCACCGGTGAACTTGCCGGAAACCACTACGAGGAAACGCTTTACGAAGCGTACGCGCCCGGCGGCGTCGCCATGATTATTGAGGCCGCCACCGATAACAAAAACCGCACCGCCGCCGACCTGCGATTAATCTTCAGCAAGCACGGTGGCAGCCTCGCCGCCAGTGGCAGCGTGCTCTACATGTTCCACAAGAAGGGGCAGATCACCGTCCCGCGTTCGCTCACCGACGAGGACCGCATCTTGGAACTGACGCTCGACGCTGGCGCGGAGGAGATTGCCACCGAGGATACTCATTACATTGTGACCACCCCGCCCGAACGGCTCTACGCCGTGGTGGAGGCGCTTCGCGCGGGCGACATCCTGGCTGACTCGCAAAAACACACCTACCTGCCTGATAACACTGTTCTCGTCGGCGACGAAGGCATCGCGGCACAGGTCCTGCACTTGTACGAGACGCTCGAAGACAACGACGACACGCAGAACGTGTACTCTAATTTCGACATCCCCGAGGCCTTGTTCGCCCGGTTGCCCGCCTGAGGGGCGCCGGAGCGTGCCAGGGCCTCTCCCCTGATCGCCCTCGCACCGACGCCGTGCGGCGGCTCTTGCATCGCCGGGCGTAAATGCCCGCCAAGTTTAACAACCCAGACATGACCGAAGACACCACCCAAGCCCCTGCTTCCGCGACGGACGGGGAAACCCTGCCCGACGCTCCGGCCGCGAAGAAAGCCGCGCCTCGCCGCCGGACAGCCCGCAAGACCGCCTTCGTCGAAAACGCCGGGGCTGGTGGCAACGGTGTCGAGGCAGTGCCTGCTCCCGCGAAGAAGCCCGCCGCCCGCCGCCCGCGCAAGGTAGTCACCCCGGTCGAGAACTCCGATGCCGCCGCGCCCGCGCCGGCCGTGGTGGAGCCTGCGCAGCCGCCTGTATTGTCGGCCGCCGCGATGGAAAGCTCGCCGAGTGCCGAGGCCCACGTTGAAACGCAGGTCATCGCCCCCGACACCTTCCGGGCCGTTGAGCAGAAGGCGAACGAAACTTTCCATCCCGCCACCCCATCCGAACCGGCCGCACCCGCTCCCGCCGCGCACCCCGCGCCGGTAGAGCCGGAGACCGTGCCCGAGGAGCCGATCATCGCCCCCTCCACGGCGGAAATCTCGCCGACGCCCGCCGCGCCGCATCCTGTCCAGCCGCCCGTTGCACCGCCGCAGGAGAACGCCGGCCAAGGGCGCCCACCGCAGCAGCAGGGTTACCAAGGTCGCGGTGAGGGACGCTTCGACCGTCGCGACGGACAAGGGCAGGGACAAGGCTATGGCCGGAACGACCGCTTCGAGCGCCGTGACGGCCGCCACGGTCAGCCTTTTAACGACCGCCAAGGACAAGGAGGAAGCGGCGGGCAGTTCAACCGCAACCAGCAAGGCCAAGGAAATTTCCGTCAGAACCAGGGCGACGGCGGCGAGCGTTCGCCCGAGCGGCAGGACGGGGGTGACGGCGGGGTCAGCCGCGTCACGGAACCGCAGTTCGCCGAGGGCATCGTGGAGGTGTCCGGCAAGGGTTTCGGATTCCTGCGCGAACCCAAACGCAACTTCGTCCAGACGCCCGCCGACGTATTCGTCACCCCGGAGGTCTGCCGCAAGTACAACCTGCGCGACGGCCAGTGGATCAAGGGCGAGGTGCGCCGATCCTCACGCGGCCCGCAGCTTTTCCGCCTGGTCACCCTCAACGGCGAGGACCCGGAAAAGTTCCGTAACCTGCCCAACTTCGACGAGTTGACGAGCATCAACCCGAAGAAGCGCATCCGTCTGGAAACGACGCCGGAGCGTTACACAACGCGTGTCATGGACCTGATGACCCCCGTCGGCAAAGGTCAGCGCGGCCTGATCGTGGCGCCGCCGCGCACGGGCAAGACGACGCTCCTCCAGCACATCGGCGAGGCCGTCATCAAGAACCATCCGGAGATGAAGCTTATCATCCTGCTGGTGGACGAGCGGCCGGAGGAAGTCACCGAAATCCGCCGCAGCGTGCCGCAGGCCGAGATCATGGCGTCGAGCAACGACAGCGACCTCAAGAGCCACACGCGCATCGCGCAGTTGGCGATGGAGCGTGCCAAGCGGCTCGTGGAGGCTGGGTTCGACGTGTTCATGCTGCTGGACTCCATCACGCGCATGGGCCGGGCCTTCAACAATACCGCCTCGGGCGGACGCACCGGCTCGGGCGGCATCGACTCCCGCGCACTGGAGATTCCCCGTAAGATTTTCGCCGCCGCGCGCAACACCGAGGAGGCCGGCAGCCTGACGATCATGGCGACGGCGCTCATCGAGACGGGCAGCCGTGGCGACGAGGTGATCTTCCTGGAATTCAAAGGCACGGGCAACATGGAACTGGTGCTTGACCGCAAGATTAGCGACCAGCGCATCTTCCCGGCCGTGGACATCTTCCAGAGCGGCACCCGGCGCGAGGAACTGCTCCTGCAAAGCTGGGAGTTGGACAAGATCAACGTGATCCGGCGCGGGTTGGCCGGGCACAAGCCGTTAGAGGCCATCGAGCGGCTGCTGAGTTTCTTGAAAAAGTTCCCGACGAACGCGCAGATGCTCACGAGCCTGCCGGGCTAAAAGGCAGCTAACAAGGACAGCTTAGACCGGTGGCACGTTGCGCCACCAGTTCCTTTCCATGTCGGGCGCTTATGACCCGCCTCCGTGGAGCTTTTCGAGAAGCTCGGTCAAGGCACGGCGACACAAGGTTGGGCTACCCTTGCTCCTAGCGCACCGGTCACCGATGTTCGGGTCGTCTGGCCGCGCTGGTATCACCGCTGGTGGCAGCACGTCCAGATCCTTCTTCGGACGCAACGCCGCTTGACGGTGACTCACCCTGGCAGGAGGGCATCGATGGCGCGCAAAGCTTCCACGGAACCCAGCGCGAGGCCGACGTTACCAGATGGCACGTCGGCCGCGCGCGGGTTGATACGGATCAGCCGGCCGTGATGGGCCGCGGCATTTTCCGAGAAGTAGCGCACGGTCGGGATCGCGCTGCCAGCGCCGAGTTCCACTACGGCCAGCAGCCGGCCGTGGAGCGCGTCGAGCCACCGGGAGAGACGTTTCTTTTGTGCGGCGGTGCGCTCGTCGTCCCACGCGCCGTCGCCGAACATCAGGATGTTTGGCCGCGCCAATGCACCGCACGCCGGGCAACGGGGCAGATCACCTACGGCGCGCATCGTCGCCGGGTCCACCGTCACCTCGAACCCGTCCGCTGGAAACACACCCACTCCGCAAGCGCGCAGGCACTGCGCGTAGTGGATGCTGCCGTGAACCTCCGTTACACGCTCCGGGTCGAAGCCCGCCCGCTGGAATTGCCCATCCACGTTGGACGTGAACACTGCCCAGCCTCCTGGCATCCGTTCGCCCCAACGCCGCAAAATCGCGAAACCTTCGTGGGGCTGCGTGGTTTGATACAGGGCGAGACGATGTCCGTAGAAGCCCCACGCCAGCGCCGGGTCGCGCCGGAAACCGTCGGCGTTCGCCATGTCCACGAAGTTGAACCCGAGCCGCCGGTACGCCGGGTACGCGCGCCAGAAGCCTTCCGGCCCGCGGAAGTCCGGCAGCCCCGAGTCCACGCCCATGCCCGCACCTGCGGTGATGAGCAACGCCCCCGCGCGCGCGACGATCTCGGCGGCTGCCTGGATCAAATCGTGCTCACCAACGGTTTGTATGGGCATTGTAATCGTCTTGTAAAATCCCGGTCAAGTTGTTGGACAGAACTTGCCTTCACTCTAACTTAGCCGCGCCATGGGTCCCAAACTGATTTATCTGCTGTGGCTGTGCGGCTGGCTGCTGGGCGTGGGTGCTGTTCGCGCCGGCGAACCTGACGGCAAGACGCCGACCGCCCCGGTGGCCGTGGAGGACCAGATCTTCCACCGCGGCGCGTGGGACTTGCAGTTCGCGGAGGCGGTGGAGTTCTCGCTGCAAACCACGAGCCGCATCCGGCCGAACATCGACTACAACCTGACCGTCCTGCGGGTCGGCTACATGCTCGACGATCCACACGGCAGCAACTTTCTGCGCGGCAACAACGAGTTCCTGCTCGAAGTCGTCGGCGGGCCGATGTTCCAGGGGCCGGGTTCGGCGTTGGGCGGATTGTCCATCGTCTACCGGCGCAACTTCCTGTCGCCCGGTGCGCGAATCGTGCCGTACCTCAACCTCGGCGCGGGCGGCGTCTACAGCGACGCGTTCCACGACAAGGTGCAGCAGGCGCTCGGCTCGCCGTTCGAGTTCGATCTCCAAGCGAGCGTCGGCGCGCGCTTTCGGCTCGGGCTGAACTGGACGCTGGACGCCGAGTTCGCCTACCGGCACCTCTCCAACGCCCACATCGTGGACCGTAACCTCGGCACGAACGCCATCGGTGGTCTCGTCGGCGCGAGCTACTCTTTCTGAGCTGGGAAAACCGCCGATGGGTTGAATCCCCGGACGCTTGCCGGGCGTTTCTCTGATGGTGGAAAATCCTTCTTACCCGCTCGGCGGCGTGGACGAACTGCTGCGTTCCCCGCTCGTCACGGCGGCGACGCGTGACGCTCTGACCCGCCGGCGCGACACCCCCGCGCCGGCATGGCCCGGCGCCTTTGCCGCGGAGGAACGCACCACCTTGGTCGCGCTTTGCGCACGGCTGCTGCCACCCGACTCACCGTTGATGCCCGAAGGGGCTGCCCGGCAGTACGCCCACCGCCTTGTCACCGGCCCCGGCGATGGCTGGCGCTACGACGTGCTGCCACCCGACCTCGAAGCCTGCCGCCGCGGCCTGCGCGGGCTGGATGAGAGCGCCGCGCCGGAGCGGTTCGTCGCGCTGCCTTTCGAGAAGCAGGATGCCATCCTGCAACAGGGGTCGCAGGGCAAGGCATCCGGCGAGACGTGGCGCACCCTGGAAGGCAAACGCTTCTTCGAGGAAACCCTCGCCGCATTGACCGAACTCCACGTCAGCCACCCGCGCACGCAGGAGGCGATGGGCTACACCGGTTTCGCCGACGCCGCCGGCTGGCAGAACATCGGCCTCGGCGAACGCGAGACCTGGGAAGCCAGCCGCGCGTTGCCGCTCCCGCCGCCCGCCAAGCGCCGTGACGCCGTGCCCGAGACCGGGGACATGCGGCGTTTTCGCGGTGACGAGGTCGTGGACGCCGTTATCATTGGCACGGGTGCGGGTGGGGGACCGCTCCTGTGGCGTCTGGCGCGGGCGGGCCTGAAGGTCGTCGCGCTCGAAGCCGGTCGTGCGTGGCACCCGGCGCGCGACTTTGCCACGGACGAGGTCGCGCAGGAGCCCCTCTTCTGGACCGACGAACGCCTCTCCGCCGGCGCGAACCCCTTGGCCTTCGGCAACAACAACTCCGGCGTCGGTGTCGGTGGCAGTACGCTCCATTACACCGCCTATACGCCTCGTCCGCACCCGGACGATCTCCGACTGCGGACCGAGTTCGGCGTCGGCCGCGACTGGCCGCTCTCCTTCGACAATTTGGAGAGTTACTTCGACGAACTCGAAACCTTCCTTGGCATCTCCGGCCCGTCGCCGTACCCATGGGGACCGGCGCGCAAGAAGGGCTACCCGCTCGCGCCCCTGCCGCTCAACGG
This sequence comes from uncultured Chthoniobacterales bacterium, assembly GCA_964246175.1. Taxonomy (GTDB): domain Bacteria; phylum Verrucomicrobiota; class Verrucomicrobiia; order Chthoniobacterales; family SZAS-18; genus CAHJWO01. The sequence goes on from CAXTQD010000076.1 coordinate 9,946, forward strand.
CGCGGCGCAACTCATGGCCCGCGGCGCGGCCAAGCTCGGCCTCCACACCTCACCCGCGCCCAACGCTGCCCTCAGCGGACCGTACTACCAGCCCGGCGTCGGCTGGCGACCGGCGTGCACGAACCGCGGATTCTGTCAGGCGGGTTGCTCGGTGGGAGCGAAGGCGAGCGTGGACGTGACGTTCATCCCGGCGGCGTTCGGCAGCGGGGCGGAAATCCGGCCGGAAACGTTCGTGACCGGGTTCGAGCGCGACGGGCAGGGGCGGATGTCGGCGGTGATTTACAAGGACAAGGAAGGCCGCGAGACGCGCCAGCTTTGCAAGAACGTCTTCCTGTGCGCCGGGGCCATCGAGACACCACGCTTGCTCCTGCGCGCGGGCCTCGCCAACGGCAGCGGGCAGGTCGGGCGTAACTTCATGGCGCACACCGGCGTGCAGGTGTGGGGGGAGTTCGACCAAGAGGTGCGCCCGTGGAAGGGCATTCCCGGCGGGTTGATCTCCGAAGACACGCACCGGCCGAAGGACGCGGGTTTCGCGGGCGGCTACCTTTTGCAGTCCATCGGCGTCATGCCCGTGACATACGCCACGCAGCGCGCGCGCTCCAACCAACCCTTGCACGGGGCAGACTTGGGCCAACACCTCCGGCGCTACAACCACGTCGCCGGTATCAACATTCTTGGCGATTGCCTGCCGTCAGAGACCAATTTCGTCGAACTCAGCGACGAGAACGACGCGCGTGGTCTGCCCAAACCGCGCGTCCATTTCACCGCCGGACCCAACGAACTCAAGATGACCGCGCACGCCGAGAAGACGATGCGTGCCATCTGGGAAGGCGCCGGCGGCCGGGGACTGTGGAGTTTCCAGCGGTTCGCGCACACCATCGGCACCTGCCGCATGGGCACGCAAGCAGCTGACTCCGTGGTGGACCGCGACGGCCACGCGTGGGACGTGCCGGGGTTGTTCGTCTGCGACAACTCGGTGTTTCCGAGCGCCTTGGCAGTCAACCCGGCGCTGACCATCATGGCCGTCAGCCTGCGGACAGCGGACCGATTTCTGCGAAAGGATTCATGAGCAAACAAGAAGGGTTTCTAGATCTCATCCACCATCAGCTAGGCGACGGCGATTACCCTGGCGACGAACACGGCGGTTCGCGCGGCGGCACCGGCGCGGGCCTGCCCGACGGCAAGCCGAGCCAGTTTTTGTTTGCCACGGGCATCGAGTGTTCGTACCCGACGATCCTCGACAAGAGCGGCAAGACGATCCGCCGCGACGAGTTGGAGGAGGCATGCCACTACCACCATTGGAAGCAGGACTTCCAACTGGTGCGCGACCTCGGGCTGCGCGCCCTGCGCTACGGCCTGCCGTACTACAGCATCCACCTTGGTCCGGACCGTTACGACTGGAGTTTCGCCGATGAGGTCATGCGCGAGATGCAGCGGCAGGGGATCGAGCCGATCCTTGACCTGCTGCACTTCGGCTTGCCGGACTGGCTCGGCGACTTCCAGAACCCGGAGTTTCCCCTGCACTTCATGGCGTATTGCCGCGAGGTGGCCAAACGCTATCCGTGGGTGCGCTTTTACACGCCCGTCAACGAGATCTACGTCACCGCCAAGCACTCCGCGCGCGACGGCATCTGGAACGAGCGGCTCAAGGACGACCGAGCGTTCGTCACCGCGATGAAGCACCTGTGCGCGGCGAGCATCATCGCCACGCAGGCCATCGTCGAGCAGCGGCCCGACGCCATCATCGTGCAGAGCGAGTCGGCCGAGTACCTCCACGAGATGAAGGCCGAGCCCTCCAGGGAGACCAGACTCACCAACAAGCTGCGCTTCCTCTCCCTCGACCTGCTCTACGCGCACCCGCCGGATGGTGACGTGTGCATGTTCATGCGCGACAATGGGATGACGCCCGAGGAGTACGCGTGGTTCATGAAGGGCGAGCCGCCGGGCTATCAGGTCATGGGCAACGATTACTACGGTCGCAACGAGAAACTCATCCTGCCCGACGGCAAGATGGAAACAGCCGAAGACGTGCTGGGTTGGTACAACCTCACGCGCGAATACTACCGGCGCTACCGCAAGCCGGTCATGCACACCGAGACCAACACCTTCGACGCCAAGCAGAACCCCATCTGGCTATGGAAGCAGTGGAAGAACATCCTGCGGATGCGCGAGGCCGGCGTGCCGGTGCTCGGGTTCACGTGGTACTCGCTGGTGGACCAGATCGACTGGGACACGGCGATGGCTGAGAAGAACGGCAACGTCAACGAGTGCGGCCTCTACGACCTGGAACGCAAGGAGCGTCCGGTGGCGGCGGCGTACCGCAGCCTGTTGCAAGAGTACGGCCAAATCGGGTTCTCGCCGTGGGGCGAGTTGTTCGTCCTCAACGACAAACCGGCCACGCTGAAAATCCACGTTTAACCCGTTCGTACCATGCCCGCATCTTTACCCGGCCAGGAAGCAGTGGCGTTGACGTGCTCGCGCGCGCGTCTGCACGGTTGGAGGTCGCATCCCGGCCGGGAGGCGGGCGAGACCAAGCCGACGCTGGTGCTCCTGCACTTCTTCGGTGGTTCGTCGAGGACGTGGGAGCCAGTGGCGGCGGAGTTGGCGCTGGAATATCCCTGCGTCGCGCTGGACCTGCGCGGCTACGGCGAAACCAAAGTCACGGAGGCGGGCGAGGAAACGGCCTCGTATTCGCTCGACCTGACAGCGGCCGACGTGGTGGAAGCGATCACCCATCTGGGATTGAAGGACTACGTGCTCGTGGGGCACTCGATGGGCGGCAAGGTCGCGCTTGCGCTGGCGGCGGGGCAGGGATGCCCGGCGGGCTTGCGGGCGCTCGCGCTGGTGGCGCCGTCGCCCGCGACGCCGGAGCCCATGCCGGACGAGGAACGGGTCCGACTGCTCGCGGGCTACTGCTCGGCCGACGCCGCGCGGGAAACTCTCTCGAAAATTACCGCCGTCCCTCTGCCGCAGTCCTTAGCGGACAAGGTCGTGGCGGACGAGGTGCGCGTCGCCTACCCCGCATGGCACGCGTGGTTGAAGCGCGGCAGCGTCGCCGACATCTCCGCACGGCTGACCCGCGTGCGGGTTCCAGTGTTCCTGCTCGCTGGCGCAAAGGATGCGAACATCACTGCACGCTTGCTCAAACGTGAAATTGCCGACCAGCTGCCGACGGAGTTTGCCCGCGATCCGGAGACGGTTCCCGACGCCGCGCACCTGCTCCCGCTCGAAGCGCCCGGGGCCGTGGCGGATTTCGTCCGGCGCGCCGCGAACAACAGCCGCTGATCCGCGCCGCGACGATTCGTTGGAGTATGTCCGCCGAACACACCCCGACGCCCGCCGCCGAACCCGCTGCCGAACGCGCGCACTTCCTCAAGCTCCTGCACGAGTTCCACACCGCGATGCTCGTGACCCACATCGGCGAGGACCGGCTGAGGGCGCGGCCGATGGCGGTGGCGCACATCGAGGAGAATGGACGGATGTGGTTCTTCAGCGACGACCACTCCGCCAAGGCGCACGAGATCGAGACCGACACGCGCGTACACATCGTCTGCCAGCACGACCGCAGCGCCTATTTATCGCTGGACGGCCACGCGGAACTCGTCCATGACCGCGCGAAGGTCGCGGAACTGTGGAAAGAGCCGTTCAAGGTGTGGTTCCCCGGCGGCAAGGATGATCCGAACGTCGTGCTCATCGGGGTAAGACCTGAGCTCGGCGAATACTGGGACAACGAGGGCCGGCACAAGTTGAAGTACCTCTTCGAGGCCGTGAAGGCATACGCCACCAAGACCGTGCCAGAGGTCAAGGAAGGTGAGCAGCACGGGCGGGTGGACCTGTAAGCGCCGCGGGCGCAGCAGGATTACCCACGCGTCGCTTGGACCGCCAGCGCCCACATCAGGAGGCGCTGCGAGTCGTTCCAGATCGACTTGTTGTCGGCCAGACACACCGAGATGACCGCGTGGCCCGAGCCGTCGTCCGCGCTCGACACCAAGCAGTGCCCGGCCGCGTCGGTGTAGCCGGTCTTCATTCCTGTGCACAGCGGATAGCGCAATAGCACCTTGTTCGTGTTCGTGTACTCGCGCGTCTTGCCATCGGCGTACTGAAACTGCAAGTGTTGTGTCGCCATGATCGGCCGCAAGGTGGCGTTGAAATACGCCGCCCGCGCGATGCGCGAGAGATCGCGCGCGGTGGAATACTGGTCCTCGCCGGGCGAGGGCAGACCGTTGGGATTGACAAAGTGCGTGTTCGTCGCGCCGAGCTGCGCGGCACGGGCGTTCATGCGCTCGGCGAAGGCGGGAATGTCGCCGGCGTTGTCCCGCGCGAGCGCCCGGGCCACGTCGTTGCAACTGTGCACCAGGAGCGCGTACAGCAAGGAGGAGCGCGCGTAGCGTTCGCCAGGCTTGAAGTACAGCTTGGTCGGCTCGCAGATCGTGTCGATAGGCTGGACTTCGACCTGTCCGTTGAGGTTGCCGCTCTCGGCGACGATGAGGGCGGTGATCAGCTTGGTGGTGCTGGCGATCTGGCGTGGGGCGTCGGCGTCCTTCTCGTAGATGACCGCGCCGGTGCGCGCGTCGATGACGAGCGCGGACTTGGCCGTGATGTTCGGTTGCTTGTTCGGGTCGACTTGGCCGACGTCGACCGGTTTGGCGTCCTCGTCCTCGACCTTGGCGGGAACGGTGCGTTTGGTGGTGGACGACTTTTTCTTCTTCGGCGCGGCGTCGGCAGGAGTGGCGCACAGCAGACCGAGGCAAACGAGCCCCAACGCGGGCAGTCGGAACGAGCAAAGTTTCACGTGCGACTGATTTACTTGCACCGCCGCCCGGGAGCAAGGGCGGTTTTCGGGTGGGGCAAATGCCCTAGCGGCCCATTTCGCGAGCGCGCTCGGTGGCGGCGCGCACCGCGCTCATGAACGCCCCGCGCGCCCCGGCGCGTTCGAGGGCTTCGAGCGCAGCCATCGTCGTGCCACCGGGACTGGCGACGGCCTCGCGCAGTTCGGCCGGGTGGCGGCCGGTCTCGCGGACGGTCGCCGCCGCGCCGGAGATGTCGTACTCGTCCATCTGCTGCTGGACG
>CAXTQD010000076.1:15025-17142 GCA_964246175.1 uncultured Chthoniobacterales bacterium
CTCTCCGGGACGGCGTGCACGTCGCCGACCGCCGCGAAGACCCGCTCGACCTCGGCCGCCTGCGTATCGGTAACACTCGCCCCGCGCGCGTACGCCGTGGCTCCCTTGCCGACGAGGCAGGGCGTGTTGGGCATGGAGCGCACCACCGCCACCTCGGTACCGGCCGCCGCTTGCAAGTCCGCCAGCGTCACCCCCGCCGCCACCGACACGATGAAAGGGCACTCCCGGATCGCCGCCGCGTGCCGCCGCAGGGTCGCGCAGGCGTCCGCGGGCTTGACGCACAGGAACACCGTCTCGCTGTGGATGAACACCGCGTCGTTGTCGGATGTGGCGGTGCCCCCGCCGGTCTCGGCCTCGAAGCGGTCGCGCGTCTCCGCCGAACGCGCGCTGCCGGTCAGTTCCACGGGCTTGCAAAGTCCCGCCGCCACCGCGCCCTTGGCGATGGCCGTCGCCATCTTGCCCGCCCCGATAAATCCGAGTCTCATGGGCGCAAGGATGCGGGAGGCGGGAGGCGGGATGGAAGCAGAAAAGACCTTTCTGTGGTAGGCTGTGAGGACTCACATGGTTGCCCTGAATACCACCGTCCAGCCGCCCGCCAGCGCCGAGCGTTTCTCCGCCGACACCTCCGCGCGCACCGACCTCGCCGCCGCCATTCTGCGCCTGAAAAAGGAGCGCAACGCCGTCATCCTTGCCCACAACTACCAGGTCGGCGAAATCCAGGACGTGGCCGATTACGTCGGCGACTCCCTCGGCTTGAGCTACCACGCGCAGAAAGCCGACGCGGACGTGATCGTCTTCTGCGGGGTGCACTTCATGGCCGAGACGGCCAAGATCGTCAACCCGACCAAAACCGTGCTCCTGCCCGACCTCGACGCCGGTTGTTCGCTCTCCGAATCCTGTCCGCCGGAAAAGCTCGCCGCCTTCCTGGAGCGCAACAAGGAAAAGGACTACTACGTCATCGCCTACATCAACTGCTCGGCCGGCGTGAAGGCGCTCTCGGACGTGATCGTTACCAGCGGCAACGCCATCAAGATCGTCAACGCCGCACCCGCGGACCGCAACATCCTCTTCGTGCCCGATCAGAACCTCGGCGCCTGGGTCATGGAGAAGACCGGCCGCAAGATGGACCTGTGGCAGGGGAATTGTTATGTGCACGTCGAGTTCACGCGCCAGAGCATCGAGCGCATCCGTGATCAGTACCCGGAGGCTCCGGTCGTCGCGCACCCGGAGTGCACCTTCGCCGTGCGCCTGCTCGCCGACGAGGTGTGTTCGACGGAGAAGATGGTGTCCTACTGCCGCGACCACGAGGCGAACGCCTTCATCATCGTCACGGAGGCCGGAATGCTCCACCGCCTGCGCAAGGAAGTGCCGGGTAAACTCTTCATCGCCGGCCCGACCGACCACTGCGCGTGCGCGGACTGCCGGTTCATGAAGATGAACACGCTCGAAAAGCTCCATGACGCGCTGCTCAACCTTTCTCCAGAGATCACGATGCCGGAGGAAATCCGCGCGCGGGCCGAGAAGCCCATCCTGCGGATGCTGGAACAGAGCCGCTGAAGACGACGGCCCGCGCGTCATCAGGCTGCCGTTGTCACCTTCCGTGCCGATGCCGGGAGTCAAACTGCGCGGTCGTCTCCGGGCTCATGGCTGTGGATGCTCGTAGACGGAGAGTTGCTCGCCTGCGGACTTGACGAATGGGCCGCCCGCCGAATAGATAAAGCCAGCCTTCCCACCCTCGAACCATGGCCGGCAAAACTTCCAGCGCGCCGCCCGCATCGTCCGCCGCGGCTCACAACAGCTCTACGGTGGAAGATTACCTGGAGCGCATCCTCGAACTCATCAACACTAAAGGCTATGCCCGCGTCGTGGATATCGCCAGCAGCCTGGGCATCAGCCAGGCGAGCGTGACCAACATGGTCCAGCGGCTCGACTCCGAGGGCTTGCTCAAGTACGAGAAGTACCGCGGCCTCGTCCTGACCACCGCTGGCGAGACGCTCGCGCGCAACATCACCCGCCGGCACCAACTCCTGACCGACTTCCTTAAGCTGCTTGGCCTGCCCGACGACGTGATCTACCACGATGTCGAGGGCATGGAGCACCACATCAGCCCGCCGACG
>CAXTQD010000077.1:0-419 GCA_964246175.1 uncultured Chthoniobacterales bacterium
GGTTCAACCTGTGCTGCTACCCAGCGTTCGAGGTTCCGCTGGCGCACGTCGGCGCGTGCGTGTTGGCGGGCAACGTGTGGCAGGATCGGCGTTGGTCGTGGCGCGGGGCGGCGTGGCTGGCGGGGGCGCTCCTGGCGGCGGTCCTGGCGCTGGTGCCGTGGCTGTTGGACTGCCTGCCGACGCTGCGGATCGAAGCGGCGACCATTTACCCCGGCCAGCGCCATGCCTACGGCGGGGACATGAGTGTCTGCCAGGTACTCACGGGTCTATGTAACTTGGCGATGGGGCAGGGGCGCTGTCCGCCCGAACTTTTCAACGTCTGCGAGGCGGCGAACTTCTTCCCGCTCTGGCTGCTGCCCTACGGCCTCGGGATCGCCGCGGCGGTGCGGGCGGCGTGGGGTAAGGAGGGACGTTGGATA
>CAXTQD010000077.1:429-17084 GCA_964246175.1 uncultured Chthoniobacterales bacterium
CGGGGGTCACGGTGTACATGTTCGTCCAACTGCCACCTTGGCTGGCAAGCGCGACGCTGATCGACCGCTCCTATGGCCGACGATGCCTACTGGGCATGGGAATCGCGGGTGTCCTGCTGGTCGTGCTCAGCTTGGCGGCGCGACCTCCGGGTGGGCGGCCGTCCTCGCGCGCGGCCTGGATCGCAGGAGGGGCGTGGACGATGGGCGTTCTGACCTTCCTGGCGAGTTGTCTGCACCGGTTTCCCGTGCTGTTCCACCTCGGAAATGCCTTGGCACTGCTGGCGGTCGCCGTCTTCTTCGGCGCGGCGTACCTGGGTGGCCCGCGCTGGCTGCTGCCGGTCGGATGGGCGGCGGTGTTCGTGCCCATGACGGCGCTCATCAACCCGCTCAGCGCCGGCCTGCCCGAACTTTTGGATTCTCCCACGCTCAACCGCCTCGCCGCCATCGTCCGTCAAAACCCGCAGGCGCAGTGGGCCGTCTACAACAGCACGGACGGTTGTGAACTGCTCAAGGCCACTGGCGCGCACGTCATCAACGGCCTGCGCATCATCCCCGACCCCGCGCTCGTTCACCAATACGGTCCAGCGCCGCAGGACGAGGACAAATTCAATCGTTACAGCGAGCTGATGCTCTTTGAAGCCTCGGACGAAAAGGGGCTGCAAGTCGGACTCGCCAACAGTGCGTTCGTCAGCGTACGCCTGTCCGTGCGGCTCCTGCGTGAACGCTTCCCACTCGTGCGCTACCTGGCTTCGACCAGGGAGTTGCACACAGCGGCCGGGGCGGGGTTCGCGCTGGTAGGCCACTTGGAAGGGGAGCGCCTGTGGCTCTACGCTTTGGAAGAATCGCCTGCGCCCTGACGAGGAGGCGGCTTTCGCTTTCTTTTCGCCGCCCGGCGCGTACGGTGTGGCCCGCATGTCCGCGCCCACGGCCGCCAACCGCTTCCTGCTCATCGGCGAACGCACGAACGTCACCGGTTCGCCCCGGTTCGCCAAACTCATCCTCGCCGGCGACTATGAAACGGCTCTCGCCGTTGCCCGCCAGCAGGTCGAGGGCGGGGCCAACGTCCTCGACGTGAACATGGACGAGGGCATGCTCGACGGCGAGAAGGCCATGGCACGCTTCCTCAACCTCTTGGCCGCCGAACCCGACATCGCGCGGGTGCCGATCATGGTCGATTCCTCCAAGTGGAGCGTGATCGAGGCGGGACTCAAATGCCTCCAGGGCAAGGGCATCGTGAACTCCATCTCGCTCAAGGAAGGCGAGGAGAAGTTCAAGGAATCCGCGCGCAAAATCCGGCGCTACGGCGCGGCGGCGGTCGTCATGGCGTTCGACGAGGAAGGACAGGCGGCCTCCTACGAGCGACGGGTCGAAATCTGCACGCGCGCGTACAAGATTTTGACGGAGGAGGTCGGCTTCCCGGCGGAGGACATCATCTTCGATCCAAACATCCTCACCGTCGCCACCGGCATCGAGGAACACAACAACTACGCGGTCGACTTCATCGAGGCGACGCGTTGGATTCGGCAAAACCTGACCGGCGCGCACGTTTCGGGTGGGGTGTCGAACATCTCGTTCTCCTTTCGCGGCAATAACCCCGTGCGCGAGGCGATGCACTCGGCGTTCCTGTACCACGCCATCGACGCAGGCATGGACATGGGCATCGTCAACGCGGGCGTGCTTGCCGTCTACGAGGATATCCCCAAGGACCTCTTGGAGCGCGTCGAGGACGTGCTGCTCAACCGCCGCCCCGACGCCACCGAGCGCCTGGTGGAAACTGCCGAGGCCATCAAGGCGCAGAAGTCCGGCGACAAGGGCAAAGGTGCGACCCAAGACGAGGCTTGGCGCTCTGGCACCGTGGAAGAACGGCTCTCACACGCTTTGGTCAAGGGCATCACCGACCACATCGACGCCGACACCGAAGAGGCGCGCGCGAAGGCCGCCAAGCCGCTCGACGTGATCGAAGGCCCGCTCATGGCCGGCATGAGCGTCGTGGGCGACCTGTTCGGGGCAGGCAAGATGTTCCTGCCGCAGGTCGTCAAGAGCGCGCGGGTGATGAAGAAGGCCGTCGCCTACCTGATGCCCTTCATGGAGGCTGAAAAAGCCGCGCAGGCGCCCGAACAACGCCGTTCCCAGGGCAAAATCCTCATGGCGACGGTTAAGGGTGACGTGCACGACATCGGTAAGAACATCGTCGGCGTTGTGCTGGCGTGTAACAACTTCGAGGTCATCGACCTCGGGGTCATGTGTGCATGTGAGAAAATCCTCGAAGAAGCCAAGAAGCACGGCGTCGACGTGATTGGCCTGAGCGGGCTCATCACCCCGAGCCTAGACGAGATGACGCACGTGGCCGCCGAGATGCAGCGCCTCGGGATGAACCTGCCGCTGCTCATCGGTGGGGCGACGACCAGCCGCGCACACACGGCCGTCAAGATCGCGCCGGCGTACACGCAGCCGGTCGTCCACGTTCTCGATGCGTCGCGCGCGGTGGGCGTCGTCGGCGCGCTGCTCAACCCGGAGCATAAACCCGCCTTCGTCGAAAAAACGGCTAACGACTACCAGCGTCTGCGCGACGAACACGCCGGCCGCGGCGCGGGCCGCCGGATGCTCACGCTTGCCGAGGCGCGCGAGAAGGCTCCGCCGACCGACTGGGCTGCCACGCGCATCGACACGCCTTCCTTCCTGGGCCGCCGGGTGATTGACGACCAACCGCTCGAAGAGTTGGTGCCGTTCATCGACTGGTCGCCGTTCTTCCACACCTGGGAACTGCGCGGACGTTTTCCCGGCATCCTCGAAGACCCCTACGTAGGCAAGCACGCGCGCGAGTTGTACCACGACGCGCAGACGCTTTTGGAGAAGATCGTGGAAGGGGGCTGGCTCCAGGCACGCGCGGTGTACGGGTTCTTCCCGGCCAACCGGGTCGACGACGACATCTGGCTCTACACCGACGAGACGCGCGAGCGGACTCTGGCGACCTGCCACCACTTGCGCCAGCAGGCGAGCAAGCCGGCTGGGCAGTTCAACCACTGCCTGGCCGACTACGTCGCACCGCGGGACAGCGGCCGGGCCGACTACCTCGGGGCGTTCGCGGTGACGACTGGCCACGGCACGGACGAACTCGTCGCGCGCTTCGCCGCCGAGCACGACGACTACAACAAAATCATGACTCAGGCGATCGCCGACCGGCTAGCGGAGGCGTTCGCGGAGAAGCTGCACCGCGACGCTCGGATCGCCTGGGGCTTCGGGAAAGAGGAGGAAGGGCTCACCAAAGACGACCTCATCCGCGAGAAGTACCGCGGCATCCGCCCCGCGCCGGGCTACCCCGCGTGTCCGGACCACACGGAGAAGCCGGGGCTTTTCCGGCTGCTCGGGGTAGAGAAGGCGGTTGGCATCACGTTGACGGAAAGCAACGCGATGTACCCGGCCAGCTCCGTGAGCGGATGGTACTTCGGACACCCGGAGGCGAAGTACTTCGCCGTGGGCAAGCTGGAGCGTGACCAGGTGACCGACTACGCCGCGCGCAAGGAGATGTCGGTGCCGGTGGTGGAGCGTTGGCTCGCGCCGTACCTCAACTACGAGCCGATCCGCGAAGTTCTGTAAAAACACCCTCCCGGCTCGTCGATCCAGCCACTGCGGGGTAGTGCATCTGGCCCTTGGTAGGGTTTTGTTGGCAATGGCTTTTCGGGGCGTAATTGGTCTGCCCATTTTTGGGCGCCACTCGTAGTCTCGGCTTCGTTGGCTCAACCACTTGCCTACGTTCCGATGATCACGACCCATCGTTCATTTCCCTCGCGCGCCTTAGCTCTGGCCTTGATCCTGGCGCTCGTTGCTCCCTTCGCCCCCGTGCGGGCAGCCACCTACACTTGGGACCCGAGCGGTAACCGCTCCGATGCCGCCGGCAGCGGCAGCTGGAACACCACGGCCGGCAACGCCGTCTGGGACAACGGCACCGCCGATGTGGTCTGGCCCAACACCAACAGTCTTTCCGACAACGCGATCTTCAGCGGGGCCGACGGCAACTACCCCGTGGTCGTGGCCGACGGGATCTCGGCTCCCACCACGTTCTTTAACGCCGGGGGGTACATCCTGGTCGGCGCTTCCGCCGCGTCGCCGGGCACGCTGACCTTCAGCATGATCGCCTCCCAAGTCAGCATCGCGCCAGGCAAGACGCTGACCATCGGCGCGAACCTGACCGCCAACGCCACGAGTTATTTCAACACCCTTGTGGCCAATCCCGGCACGGGCAGCGTCGTCAACGGCGGCGCGCTTGCGTTCAGTGGCACCGTGACCATCGCTGGCGGATTCAACGTCGGGACCGGCGGCGCGATCGAAAGCAACCTCACCACCATGTCCATGAGCGGAGGCACGATCTCGATCAACGGCGCGGGCGCGACGTTCGCTGCGCGCGGCATCGGCATGACTTAATACCACCGCCACGCTCACTCAGGGCACCTTCGACACGGGCGGAGGGATGGGCACCTCCCTGAACAACTCGACGCTCAATCTCAACGGCGGGACGTTCATTGCCGGCTACTTCCAACGGTCCCACCGCCAATTCGACACTCAACTTCAACGGCAGCGCGGTGCAGAACACCTCCTGCGGCGGCTTCTCCACCGGCAGCGCGCAGGCGGGTAAATTCGTCGTGCAGGCCGGCGGCGCGAAGTTCGTCAACGTTTACAACATGACGATCTCGCTGGTGTTGCAGCATGACGCCGCCGGCCCGGCGGTCGACGTGGCCTGACCAAGAGCGCCTCTGGCTCCCTGCCGCTCTCCGCCGCCAACACCTACACGGGCGGCACGACCGTCAGCGGCGGCACGCTGGTGGCCGGCGCCAACGGAGCGCTGGGCAGCGGCGACGCCAGCGTGCTCGCCACGTCGGTCAGCCTGAGCATCAGTACGGGAGTCACCACGCCGTTCAACGGTGCGTTGGCCCGCCTCACCCTGGCGGGGGGCGGCACGGCCGGGGGTGGCCGACAACGGTTCTCTCAACCTGTCCAGCGGTGCCAACGTCATCGTGGGCAGCCTCGTGCTGGGCACGACCCTGTACACGTCGGGCGTGTTTTCCAGCGCCAACTTCCCCGAATATTTCTCTGGCACAGGGACGCTGACCGTCGTGCCGGAGCCGGGCAGCGCCGCCTGCCTCCTCGTCCTAGCGGTCGGTCTGGGTCTCGGTGTATCGCGGCGCTTGCGCCGAGCCTTGCGCTAAGAGGGGGGGATTCGGGCATTTGGAGGCGAAGTATTCAGGGAATACCTGGGACCTCGTCCCTACCCTGGTTTTGAACGCTGCTGAAGCGGCGTGATCAGGCGCGCTGGAGGCGGAAAGTCACCGCGAGGCCGCCCCTGGTGCGGTTGCTCGCGCTGCCGCTGCCGCCGCAGGCTTCCACGCAGCTTTTCACGATGGCCAGGCCCAGGCCCGTGCCGCCGGTTTCACGCGTGCGCGCCGTGTCCGGGCGGAAGAACGGGTCGAAGAGCTTTTCCAACGTCGCCTGCGGCGCGCCCGGCCCCTCGTCGAACACGGTGAGACGCACCTCGGCCGGCGCGTGCTCGGCCGACGCGGCGAAGATCGTCACCGGCCCCGCGTAGCCGGCGTTGCGCACGGCGTTGCCCAGCGCGCGGTCGAGCAGGTCGTGGTCGGCGCGGGCATGCAGAGCCGGCGGATGAACGGAATCCACAATCCCACCGAGAGCACGAGCAGCCCGAGACCGAGCAGCAGCCACCCACCGCAATAAAAAACAGCCCGCCGCCGTACAGCGTCTCGGAGGCGAACACCCGCGCGGCGTAGCACGGAGAGGCATTGGGCGCGCTGACATTTTGCAGGTAAATGCCCGCCCAGTATAAACGCGGGGCCTCGCTCGTAACGAAAAACTCGTCGAAGCTGCCCGGGTGCGTGTTGGAGAGGTTCTGCCGGGCCTTCTCCGTGGGCGGGGCGGGGCGCAGGAGCGCGCGGCGCACGTTGTCCGGCAGAGGCGGCAGGCTGCCAGCGACGACATTGACGTGCTCGTCGATGAGGCCGACGTGCATCCGGGCGTCGCGCAGCCGCGGCCCGACGACCCGCGCAAGCGTGTCGCTCCAGGCTGCCGTGGGCTGCGGACGCAGTTCCGCCACGAGGGTCTGCGCGACCGTCTGGAGGCGCCGGCCCGTCGTGCCACCGAGCAGCGAACGGCGGGAGGAGCGTCGCATTATCGGTGGGACGGCTGAAGGACGGCGCTGTACGGGAACTAGTCCATTGACTCCGGCGAACGGACGCTCTTTCATACCGGAGATTTCGCCCGTGGATGCCGGATGGTTCGTCGTCCTCTCGGCGAGCTTGACTTATGAAACGCTGCCTTGTGACGGGTTCCTCTGGCCTGATTGGCTCGGAGGTGGCCTTGTACTTTGCGCAGCAGGGTTTTGCCATCCACGGCGTGGACAACAACCAGCGCGCCGTCTTCTTCGGTCCGCAGGGGGACACGCGCTGGAACCAGCAGCGCCTGGCCGGCCAGATCAAAGGGTTCGTCCACCACGAACTCGATATCCGCGACCGCGCTGGGGTGCTGGCCCTGGTCAAAGAGGTGGCTCCTGACGTGTTGGTCCACACGGCCGCCCAGCCCAGCCACGATCGCGCCGCTGCCATCCCCTTCGACGACTTTGATACCAACGCGGTGGGCACCTTGAACCTGCTCGAAGCCGCCCGGCAAGCCTGTCCGGAAGCGCCTTTCGTGCACATGAGCACCAACAAGGTCTACGGGGACGCGCCCAACCGCATTGCGCTCACCGAGCTGCCCACGCGCTGGGACTACGCTGATCCGGCCTTTGCCCACGGCATCGCGGAAGACTTCTCCATCGACCAGAGCAAGCACAGCCTCTTCGGTGCCAGCAAGGTGGCCGCCGACGTGATGGTCCAAGAGTATGGCCGCTACTTCGGGCTGCCGACCTGTTGTCTACGTGGCGGCTGCCTGACCGGACCCAACCACTCGGGGGTGGAACTGCACGGCTTCTTGTCCTACCTGGTCAAGTGCAACCTGGAAGGGCGCGAGTACCGGGTCTATGGCTACAAGGGCAAGCAGGTGCGCGACAACATCCACAGCCTAGATGTGGCGCGCTTCATGGCCGCCTTCTGCGAGGCGCCGCGGGCAGGGGAGGTCTACAACCTGGGCGGCGGCAAGGAGAATTCGTGCTCGATCCTGGAAGCCTTCGCGCTGGCCGAAAAGTTCACGGGCTGTGAGCAGCGCTACACCTACGTGGAGCAAAACCGCCAAGGCGACCACCTCTGCTACTACTCGGACCTGCGCAAGATGCGCAGCCACTATCCCGGCTGGGACCTGACCAAGAGCCTAGAAGAGACGGTCGGCGAAATCGTCGCGGCTTGGCAGACGCGGGAAGCGAAGACGTGAGGGTTCCATGAGAATCCTGCTCATCGACGACGAGCGCAACATCAACCGGATGCTGACCGTCGCGCTGGAAGCCGATGGCCACGAAGTTGTCGCGGTCGAGAGCAGTTCGGGAGCGCTGCGCCAGGTTCAGAAAGCACCCTTCGACGCGGCCTTCCTCGACCTGCGCCTGGGGCAGGAAGACGGCTTGGAAGTGCTTGCCCAACTCCGTCGCGCCGACGCCGGCATGGCGGTGGTCGTCATCACGGCGTATGCCTCGTTCCCCAGCGCCGTGGAAGCCACCAAGCTCGGGGCGACCGACTATTTGCCCAAACCGTTCACGCCCGACCAGATACGCCTGACGCTCGGGCGCATCGAACAAAACCGTCACCTCCAACGCCGCATCGAGGATCTGGAAACGCTTTTCGAGGCGCGTACGGCCGACGGCCGACTGGCAGCGCAGGATGGCGTCATGCGCGAAGTGCTCGACCTCGCGCACCGCACCGCCGACAGCGAGGCGTCCATTCTTCTGCTCGGCGAGAGCGGCACGGGCAAGAGTGTACTGGCACGCGAGATCCACGCGCGCAGCCCGCGGGCGGCAGGGCCGTTCGTGACGGTGAGTTGCCCAAGCCTGTCGCGCGAACTGCTGGAGAGCGAGCTTTTCGGCCACGCCAAAGGGGCCTTCACGGGCGCGGTGGCGGACAAGGAGGGCAAGGTCTCCGCGGCGGATGGCGGCACGCTCTACCTCGACGAGATCGGTGAACTGCCGCTGGAGATCCAGCCCAAGCTGCTGCGCCTGCTCCAGGAGCGCGAGTACGAACGGGTGGGCGAGACGCAAACCCGTCGCGCCAACGTACGCATCGTTTCCTCCACCAACCGCGACCTTGTACGGGCAGTCAAGGAGGACCGGTTCCGCGAGGACCTGTACTACCGGCTCAACGTTGTGGAACTCCACCTGCCGCCCCTGCGCGAACGCCCGCTCGACCTCGAACGCCTCGCGGCGGCGCACCTGCGGTTTTTCGCGCGCCAAACAGGCCGGCCGATTCGCGACTTCAGCCCGGAGGCGTTGGCCGCGATGCGGCGTTACCCTTGGCCGGGGAACCTGCGTGAGTTGCGCAACGTCATCGAGCGCGCGGTGATCCTCGGCAGCGGGCCGCTGGTCGAGCCCGAGCAGTTGACGCAGATCATCGCCGGTCCGCGCGGCGGTGGGAGCAGCAGCGCGCGGTGGGAGGTCGGTGGTGACGTGACGCTGGCCGACCTTACCGATGAACACACCCGACGCGTGCTGGCGCGTTCGGCGCGGTTGGAGGACGCGGCGGAAATCCTCGGTATCGACGTGGCCACGCTCTACCGGCGCCGCCGCAAGTGGCAGCAGGACCCGTCTGAATAGAAACAGGCTGGCGGTTGACGGCGCGGGAACACGTCGAATCCGGATTGCATTGCAGCCTGCATCTTGGAGATTGGTCTGATCGTGCATAGCGCACGACTCCTCCGATTGATGGCAGGTGCATCCCGCGAAGAGATGTAAGGTAACTGCCTCGCCTGCTGGCGTTTGCGTCCATGCTGCAAACGTTTGGCACGCCCGTAGCCAGAGCCTGTCCTGCCCTTGGAGTTAGCGCCTTGAACAAGTTGCTGAGCCAAAGGCACGCAAAAGCCAGCCAGTGGAGTCCAGTGAGGGGGCTTGGCAGCCGTTCGTCGTCACGCGAGAGGCGGCGCAAACGCCCCAGATAAGCGAAGAAGCGTTCCATGGCTCAACGGCGTGGCAGGAGCACGAAGCCGCGCTTGGCTGGCGTCAGTTTGACGACTTCCCAAGTCCGATGCCGTGCGCGGCCTCCGCGTCGGCCGCTTTCTGACTGGTGTAGCCTTGGTCGACGTACGCCAAGGGCACGCTTCTCTGCGTGGCTTTCTGCGCCTGTTGGGCGAGTTCATCCACCTGGACACGTTCCTGCTCGCTGGCCGGGGTGACCAGCACCGCGAGCAGATGGCCGAGCGTGTCCACGGCGACGTGGACCTTGCTGCCCTGCTTACGCTTGTAGCCGTCGTAACCGGCTCGCCCACCGCCCTTCGGACCGCTTTGCAACGTGCGCCCATCGAAGATCGCTGCGGTCGGCCGAGGGCTGCGCTCGTGGAGCAACCGCGGCAACTCGCGCAGATCATGCACCAGGGCTGCAAAGCAACCTGCTTTCCTCCACCGCTCGGCCTGTTGGTGCACCGCCATCCACGGCGGCAGGTCGTTGGGCAACAGCCGCCACGGGCAACCCGCCTTCACCATCCAGCGCACCGCGTCGGAAAGCTCGCGCAGAGCATCAAGCCGCGGCGCGGCATCCTCGTGCAGCAAGGTCAGATACGGGGCGACGAAGTCCCACTCTTCGCCGCTCACGTCGGTCGGGCAGGCTTTGCGGCTCACGTTGCCAACCTACCTCACCCCAAGTCCATGACAGGCTTTAGGACGGGCACCATGGCCCGGCAAGCCAAAGGCAAAGGTGCCACGCAACTTTCCGCCGCCGTTTACGGAGACACCTATGCATCACTGCCGATCCAACCTATTCCAAAATGAAGACATCTTCCTGCCATCTCCATCGCACCCTTGCCGACCGCGTGCCGCCGGCCGGCACGCGCCGCCGCAACCGCTTTTTCACGACGGGGCGGCGCGCCGCAATCGCAGCCATGGTTTGCCTCGGCTGGCTGCCGGCGGTCTGCGCCGCGCAGGAGATTGTCCGAGAGCCAGACGCTTCCTCGGCGTTACAAACCGTGCCTTGGCCCCCGGAGGGAAGGCAACTCCTCGTGGTGACGCTGGCTCTCTTCGTTGCGCTGGTTTTGATGGAACGCCTTTGCGACTGGCGACTGCGCGTGCGGCGAAGCCAGGCGCAGGCTGCGTCGCAGGCGCTGCTGAAAGTGCTGTCGCACGCAGCATTTCCATTGTCCGTTGCGCCGCGTCGGACCGTCGGGAGTTCCCGGGTTCGCTTCCTGGTGATCGTCGCGGCTTTGGGGACGTTTCAGATCACGAGTCCGGCGCTGTCCGCGCAAACGGTCTACGTGGCGAACGCTGACAATAACTACGTCGGCGCGTACAGCGCGGCCACCGGCAGCCCCGTCACCGGCTTCACCTCGCCGACCGGCCTCTCCGCCGTGGGGGACGTGGCAATCTCTGGCAGCACGCTCTACGTCGTCGATTACTACGACGTGCGCGCATACAACGCCGCCACCGGTGCGCCGGTGACGAGCTTCGGGGGGCCCACCAACCTCAACGGGGGCCAGGATCTCGCGATTGCGGGGAACACCCTGTACGTGTCGGAAATCACCGGCGATGATGTCCGCGCCTTCAACGTGACCACGGGAGCGCCTGTCGCGGGTTTCGCGCTGAGTGGCGGCATCCACGAACCGGCGCAGATCGCGGTGACTGGTAATATCCTTTACCTAGCTAGGGGTGGCGACGGATTGATCGGCACCTACAACGCGACCACCGGCGCGCCGATCAATCCCAGCTTCATCAGTCTCATAAGCGCGGGCCGCTTTCCCTTCGGCTTAGCCCTGTCCGGCGGCACGCTGTACGTCTCGGATTTTAACGGCAGCACGATCAGCGAGTACGACGCCAACACCGGCGCTTTGCTCAACGGATCGTTCATCACCGGGTTGCAGCGCCCGACAGGTCTGACTCTGTCTGGCAACACGCTCTACGTCGCCAACAGCGCCGGCAACACGGTGGGCGCGTACAATGCCCTGACCGGCGCGCCGGCGGCAGGCTTCACCTCGCCTGCGGGGTTGGACAATCCTTTCGGCGTGGCCGTCGCCACGGTACCAGAGCCGGGTCCGTGCGTCTTCCTTGCCTTGTGCGCGGTGGCCGGAGTTGTCTGGCGCAGGCGGCGGAGCGCGGCCGGCAGGGTGAACGCATCGCGGCAACGGACGCTCCGGCGTGAAGCAAAGTACGCTTAAGCGCAACGACGCTGCGGTTCACCCCGGGTGTGTCGCTCGCCGTCGGGATCGTCCAGGCTTGGTGCCTTCTCCGCGTGCTGCCCCAAGGCCAAAGGATTCAGGTCGGACTGCCGCCTTGACCTCCTCCGTGTCCGACCCCGAATTTATGCGGAATGGAACTCAGACATCTGCGAGCCTTTTGCGTCGTGGCCGAGGAGATGCACGTCACCCGCGCGGCGAGACGTTTGCACATGACTCAGCCTGCGCTGACCCAGCAAATCCGCTCCCTGGAGAAATCGGTGGGCTTGCCGCTCCTGCAACGCGCCGGCCGCGGGGTGGCGCTCACCGAGGCGGGCGCGTTTTTCCATCGGGAGATGGCCTCCGTGCTCGGCCAACTGCATAACTCCACGCTCAAGGCACAGGAGATCGCCCGCGGGCAGGCCGGGCACATCCACGTCGGCACGACCGAGGCAGCGGCGTTCCACCCGACGCTCGCGGCGGTGTTCAACCAATTCCGCACCCGCTGGCCAGCGGTGACATTGACCTTTTCCCAGAAACAAACTCTTGAGTTGGTTGCAGACCTGCGAGCGGGGAAGGTGGACGCCGCCGTCCTGTGCCCTTTCCCTTCGAGCGCGGACTTGATCGTCACTGAAATCTATCGCCACCACATGCTGTTGGCCCTCCCGTCCGGCCATCGCCACGCCGACAACGCCCGGGTTTCGCTCCGCCAACTCAGCGGCGAGTCCTTCGTGCTGGTGTCGCATGGCGAGACCACGGGATCACTCGAATCACTCTTCGCCGCCGCGTGCCGGACTTTGCGGTTTTCGCTGAAGGTGTTGCAAACAACCTCCGACTTCGTGCTGGCCTTGAACCTAGTGGCGTCGGGTGTCGGTTGCACGTTTGCACCGGCGTACATGCGCAGCGTCCACCCGGAAGCGATCCGTTTCCTTGAGGTAGAAACGCCGCTGCCCATCGAGATGAAACTCGTTTTCGCCGTACGCGCTGACCAAGCCTCATCAAGCGTGTGCAACCTGCGCGGTCTGATCACGCAGGTTTTTCAGGAGAAGAAAAACCCTGAGCTCTCCCCGCGCTTGGTCGGAGCGAAGCGTCGCCAGGCAAACCCTGCCGCCAAGATGCACATCTGAAATCCGCTTCGGCCTGCGCGGAATCATTACCCCGGGCTTATCGATCCGATGCCGTTTCCGTATTGGAAGCAGTTCGCGGCATCCCGTCTGTTCACTTGAATGAAGAGCACGACAAAAACACTCGGGGTGGGGATTATCGGGGCCAGTGCCGAACGCGGTTGGGCCAAGGAATCGCACGTCCCGGCGGTGCAGAGATTGACGGGGTTGGAACTCACCGCCGTGGCGACGGGCAGCCAGCCTTCGGCCGATGCCGCCGCGAAGACCTTCGGCGCGAAGGCTGGCTATGGAAACGCGGGGGATCTGATCGCGGACCCTGGGGTGGACGTGGTGACGGTGGCCATCAAGGTGCCCGACCATCACAAGCTGGTTTTGGGCGCGCTGGCGGCGGGTAAGCACGTCTACTGCGAGTGGCCGCTGGGCCGGGATCTCGCCGAGACCGAGGAGTTGGCCGCAGCCGCCAGCAAAGCGGGCGTTCATGTGGCCATCGGTCTGCAAACCCGGGCAAACCCGGCCGCCCGGCGCGGCAGGGAATTGATCACCGCTGGCGCCATCGGTCGGGTGCTCAGCGCCCGGCTCTACTCGGGCACGATTGCCTTCCGGCCGAAGATCGGGAAGGCGGACGCTTACCTCGAAGAAGCCGGTAACGGAGCTACGCTGGTGACGATCCACGGCGGACACGCCCTCGATCTGGCCTGCGCGGTGCTTGGTGGGCTCCAAGACATCAGTGTGCTGACAACCACCCAATACCCGGAGATCGAGGTGGGTGACGAGGGCCGACGGCAAGCACGCACGATCCCCGACCACTTGCTCGTGCAGGCGCGTCTTGCCAGCGGTGGAGCGTTGTCGGTGGAGGTGGTGGGCGGTTGCCCGCCCGACGCGACGCGCTTTTGCCTAGAAGTCACGGGCGAGAACGGCAAACTCTCGCTGGAAGGCGGCGCGGCGCGTGGCTTTCAGTCCGGCCGACTGCGTCTCCTGCTCAAAGGCGAACCGCAGTCGGTGGACGAAGGCGGGGCGGCGTCAATGCCCGATCCTGCCGCCAACGTGGCGGGCGTGTACGCCGCCCTGCGCGACGACATCCTCGGTGGTACAGCGACGGTGCCTGACTTCGATCACGCGCTGCGTCTGGCAAGATTGATTGAGGACGTGTGCACATCCGGGCAAACTGGCTCTAGGAAGACGGCTGCGAACTGGCCGATGCGGTAATGGTCCTCATTGCATTCCACCGGTGCCGCGCGCCTGGCAATGCCCTTCAGAACGGAAGGCCGTACTCAAGGTAAATCTGCGTGCTCAATCCTGGCTTGAGGATGGGCGGCGTACTCGGCCCAGGAGCCATCGTACAAGGCGACTTCTTGCGCGCCGGCCAGTTCGAGCGCAAGCGAGACCACGGCGGCCGTGATCCCGGAGCCGCAGGTGGTGGTGATCGGCTGGGTAAGGTCCATGCCTTTTGCTTTGAAGAGGGCAGCCAGCTCGGCTGGTTGTTTCAGGCGACCTGCTTCGACGAGGTCGGTGTAGGGCACGCTGGTGGCTCCGGGCATGTGTCCCGATGGCAGGCCGGGCCGTGGCTCCAGTGCGGTGCCTGCGAAGCGACCGGCCGAACGGGCGTCAAGCACTTGGGCTCCGGTGGCCAGGAGGGATTGTAGTCGTTCGAAGTTGACGACGGCATTGGCGTCGAGCTGGGCATGGAAACTGGTGGGTGCCCGTTCCACGGGGCCCGAGGCGGTGGGCAGACCGGCTTCGGTCCAAGCGGAGAGGCCACCGTCGAGCAGGTGGACCTCCCGTACCCCGAAGGTGCGCAGGGTCCACCCGGCGCGTGGAGCGGAGAACACCCCGGCTTGCTCGTAGACGACGAAGGTCATGGTCTCGCGCAGACCGAGCGCGCCCATGCCGCGGGCAAACTGCTCGGCCGAGGGCAGCGTGTGGGGCAAGCCGGAAGCGGGGTCCGAGAACGCCTCCAGGTCGAAGAAGACGGCCCCGGGCAAGTGCCGGGCGAGGTAGCGCGCGTGGGTGTCCACAGGCGGCACGACGCCCGCGGGCGGCAAGGTGGCGTCAAGAATGGCGAGGTTCGGATCAGCGAGGCGGGCGGCCAGCCAAGCAGGGGAGACAAGCAGGTCCATCGTGGTACATCGCCGTTCGTCATGGCCTCGGCTGGACCGGGACGACAGAGAACATCGGGTGATAGCAGGCAATGAGACCGCTGCGCCTGACGCTTCCCGATCTGGATGGGAAGACCTGTTCGCCCTGATGTCGGCATTCGCTTGGCTAGGCGGTCAACCCGGATTCGCGTCACGGAGGAATTATCTCTTTTGATGTGATCACGAGCACCATCCTGGGAAGCCACAGCCCGGAGGACCGTGCAACAAGGAGGGCTGGCAAACAAGGCTCCTAGCCAGTTCCATCCAACGCCGCGGCGAATTTGCGATATTCTCCTACATGCAGACGGACTGGAGGATCTGGGCGTTGGGGTCCGCACTTTTCGCGGCATTCACTGCACTGTTGGCCAAGGTTGGCGTGGCCGGAGTCAGCTCAAACCTGGCCACCGTCGTGCGCACCGCGGTTGTTTTCTGTTTCGGACTGGCCCTGGTCTGGGTGACGGGCGAACGCCGCGACTTGGCGACGCTGGGAGCGCGCACTTGGCTGTTCCTTGTACTCTCGGGGCTGGCCACCGGGTTGTCCTGGCTTTGTTACTTCCGCGCGCTGCAACTCGGGCAGGCTTCGCAGGTCGCTCCCGTGGACAAGCTCAGCGTGGTCCTCGTGCTGATCCTGGCAGCGTTGTTCCTGGGCGAGAAACCCTCTTGGCACCAGTGGCTCGGCGGCGCTTTCATCCTGCTGGGCACGGTCCTCGTCGCGCTGAAAAGGGGATAAGGAAAAAAGGCTTCGTTCAGAAAACTCGGCCACCACGGGGGATCATCGTAGCCGAGACAAAGTCGGGCTTGAGGGTTAAATGCACCTACATGGAGAGCATGCGAAGTGGCGCTACGCCGATGAACGTCCACGACCGCACCCATCAGGGCAGGGGACCTTTGTGGCGTACCAGCCTATTAGGCGCAGTGTCGATGATCGCCTTCGCGGGCAATTCGCTGTTGTGCCGCCTGGCGCTGAAAACGACTGGCATCGACGCCGCCAGTTTCACAACGATCCGGCTGTTTGCCGGTGCCGCGGTGCTGTGGCCGGTGCTTCGGGCACGGCATACCGGGGTCTCTGCCGCGGGCAGTTGGCCGTCCGCTTGCGCGCTGTTCGTCTATGCGGCGGCGTTTTCGTTTGCCTATGGAAAACTGCCGGCGGCAACGGGCGCCCTGGTTCTTTTCGGCTCCGTGCAGGCGACGATGATCGGCTACGGCCTCCTTGCCGGCGAACGGTTGCGAGGCTGGCAAGTCGTCGGGTTGTGCGTGTCCGCCGGAGGCTTGATCTGGCTGTTGCTGCCCGGGTTGTCGGCCCCGTCGCCGGCCGGGGCGGGGTTGATGGCAGGCGCCGGCGCAGCCTGGGGCGTTTATTCGTTGCGCGGTCGGGGGGCAGGGGATGCCGTCGCCGCAACCGCGGGTAACTTTCTGCGGACGGTGCCTTTCGCCGGGTTGCTGAGCCTTGTGCTACTGGCAGGATCGTCTCCGACGGTTGCGGGCGTGTAGATCTCGGTGGTCTCCGTATCATTAAAAAAAAAGATAGGGTACGTGGTTTGGTACTCGGTGCTTCCCCGGCTGCCGGCCACCAACGCCGCCGTGATCCAACTCAGCGTGCCGGTGCTGGCGGCGCTCGGAGGCGTCGGCTTGCTCAGCGAGCCGTTGACCCCGCGGTTACTCGGTGCGGCCGTCGCCATCCTGGGCGGGATCTCCGTGGTGATCTCCGCACGGAGATGACGTAAATCTGCCGGGGAGCGAGGCTTGGACGCCCGCCCTGCGCGGGGCGATGCACCAACCAGGTGCAAATTATTGTCTGGCGGCGTGTTTTGCGCATAACAGAAACGTTGCAGACCTTGCATGTTGGCGCGGTGTTCACCCACTAAAAACGAGGGCACAAACGGAACTTTCACCGGTTCGTTCGCACTGGAAACACCTTAACCGATCTCAGGAATGAAGACCTACCGACCACAACCGAAAGCCGCCCAGATCGCCCGGACGGCAGCCAGCCTCGTGCTGTTCGCCCTCGGGGCCATCCCCCTCTTCGCGCCGGCCGTGCATGCCGCTGACTCCTACGACAAGAGCCTAGTACTTCAGCAAGGTAGTGTTTGTGGGTAGAGATGCTTGAGCTTGATGCGCG
>CAXTQD010000078.1:0-17059 GCA_964246175.1 uncultured Chthoniobacterales bacterium
CGCCTTGGGCAAAGAAGTTGCCAAGCCATAAAGGCGCGGTCTCATCTGGAAAAGAAGCAAGGCTCTTTTGCATCTCCTATGAACCACTACGACGAAACCCACCTGCCAGCGGTTCAACCCGGCGCGGCGGCCACCAGCCGGGCGCTGACCGCGCCAGAGTTCCAGGGCTTGGCAGAAATGCCGGCAGAATTGGAATGGTTCGCCAACATCGACAATCCCCGGACCCGTAAAGCCTACCGGATCGACGTGGCCGACTTCATGGCGTTCGTCGGCATCGAGCGGCCCGAAGAATTTAGGATCGTGACCCGTGCCCACTTCATCGCTTGGCGGCGCAACCTGGAGGAACGCGGACTCGCCACTCCTACCATCCGGCGCAAGCTCTCGGCGTTGTCGTCGCTCTTTTCCCACTTGTGCGATTCCAACGCGGTGACTCACAATCCCGTGCTCGGCGTGAAGCGGCCCCGGTCGGAAACGGCGGAAGGCAAGACGCCAGCCATCGGCGACGGGCAAGCCCGCGCGTTGCTCGCTGCGCCGCCAGCGGACACGTTGAAGGGCAAACGTGATCGGGCCATCCTTGCCACGTTCCTTTTCCACGGCCTGCGTTGCGACGAGCTTTGCCAGTTGAAGGTGCGCGACCTGCATCTGCGCCGGGGCGTGCTCCATCTGCGCGTCCACGGCAAGGGCAGCAAGATCCGGTTCATCCCGGCGCACGCTTCAGCGCTGGAGAAAATCAGCGACTACCTGGAGGCGGCGGGGCACGGCGAGGACCAGAACGGCCCGCTCTTTCGTCCGGAGCGCAACCGCACGGGTAAGGGCAAGCTCGACAAGCGGCTTTCCAGCGGGGCGGTCTACTCCCGTGTGGTCAAGCACTACGCCAAGGCGGCGGGGGTGGACGTGCCGGGCTTTTGCACGCACAGCCTGCGGGCGACGGCGGCCACCAACGCGCTCGACCACGAGGCCGACATCGCCAAGGTGCAGGAGTGGCTCGGCCACGCGAACATCGCCACAACCCGCCTCTACGACCGGCGTAGGACGAGGCCCGAAGACAGCCCGACGTTCAAGGTCGCTTACTGAAACCGTTGATGAAATTTCTCATTTTGCTGTGTGCCGTTAAGCAGCGCGCTAGGCGTAAACACGCCGCTTTCGGTGCAGCTCTCGTGGCGCGCCTT
The DNA here is from genome assembly GCA_964246175.1 of uncultured Chthoniobacterales bacterium. GTDB lineage: Bacteria > Verrucomicrobiota > Verrucomicrobiia > Chthoniobacterales > SZAS-18 > CAHJWO01. The sequence goes on from CAXTQD010000078.1 coordinate 1,170, forward strand.
CGATGATCTCAATCGCCGCTAGTGCAAGAGCTCTGGCGAGCAGCATCCCACCGCTTTTCTTAGCTGTGGGCATGCAGGCGTAAGCAAAAGCCCGCTCACCAATCCGCGCGAAATCCTCATCGGAGATCGAACTGATCCTCGCCGCAACTGCATCTTCGCCATAGGCACGCAGGTCCCGTTCGATGTGAGAGCGAGAAGATTGGATGCGAGAGGAAGGCACGATGGAAATGGCGACTAGGCCGTCCCTGATTTCTTCGGATGGAGTGTTCATTCGGAGGAGCGTCACCACAACGCGGAGGGACGCTGCAAGCGGTCGGTGGCGTGACGATGCCCCAGCGGCAGCCACTCAAATCCGCCCGCCGTGGCGGTGAGCGCCCGGTCTGGACCCAACCTGGGCGACCACCCGGCAGCCAGCGCCCAACGAACGGAATCAACGATGTGCCGTGGAGTGTGGGCAAAATGGTAAGAGAAAGTGTCCAAGAACAGGTAGTGTGGCTGACCTGACTGGCCAACGGTGACACAGTCGTCGCTGCACAACTCGCAGTGAGCGTCGTAGTGATAGAGCCACTCGGCCTGGTCGATGACCAGCTTGCGGGTGCCTTTCCTGGGCCATGCCATAAAACGTGTGGGTTGTGGGTCTGACGAACGCAAGCTTAGTGACCGAAGCGCGCGGTTAGGCTGTTGTACGTTCAGCTGCCAGCCAAGGCACGTTAAAGACGACTTCCCTCCGCGCGGTTTCAAGGCTGTCGTAATAGGAAGCACGTCCACCCAACGAGGCCCAACCCTCAGCGGATTCGGAGTGATAGTGGTATTCCTCGCGGTAGGAATACTGCCCGGCAGCGAGGCGCAGGATGACCACACGTCGCTGGCCGTCGGCAGAGTAGATAAACTCAGCGTTTTCGCTCATGGGACTCTCCTTTCGGACGGGGCAGCCGTAAGGCAAGGAACTCCTGCCCCCGGTCGTCGTCAGGTTCGCTTTCCAGCGAACGCGCCCAGGCGAAAATCCGCTCGCGTGCTGGCTGCTCTGCCGGCAACTCGACCAGAAGCCGGTGGGAGAAGGGCAGCCCTGTATCCATACGGCAGTAGACCTCGTAGACGTGGATGCGCTTGGCCCCGGCTGCGTAGCCACGGCGCATGGACCCCAACGACTCGACAAAGCCGAATTCGCCGATGGTGGAGGCTTGGTGGGTGTCGCCACGCAGCCAATCGAGGGCCTCGTAGGCACCGTCGCTCAGAATCCGTTTGGCTTGTTCGGCAGTCATGGATGGACAGGCTACTCGATGAACTTGGTGAAGATGGCGAAGCGATCCATACCTTCCTCACGCACGAGCAACTGTACTCGTTCTGGTTCCTGCCATGGCAACCGGCGCAGGCGATCCATGAAGGGCGAGAAGCGGAAGTCGAAGAACGTGGCGGCAAAGATCAGGGAAGCCATCGGCTTGTTGCCGCCCGCGTAACCGGACACCTCCCAAAAGCCTTCGGAGTGGTTCTGATCGGCCAGCCAGCGGTTGAGCTGATCCAGGCAACGCACGACGCGGGGTGACTCGGGCGATTTCTCTGCCAAGCTGGTTAGCAGGAGCAATTCTGTATGCTGGCTCAGCTCGGAAGGAAACGACATAGGCGATGTATTGTATGGCGGTGCCGTGCAGCCTGACATCGCCAAGCTCAGCGTTGCGGTGTAGGCGGAGGTTCGGCACCAAGGTTGTGAAGCTGCGGAGGCTGAACGCTGAGAACGCTGACACACTGGTCATCGACCAACAAGAATTCGCGTAAAGCGGGGTACATGCTCGGCGAGTTGAACAGAGGCCGAGTCGCCTCCAGTTCCATCCAGCCGCCTTCTTGAACCTCCCACAACCAGCCGTTCGGCTCGCTGTAGGCAGGCCAGAATTCCCCTAAGTCGCGTTCGTCGAGCACCCGGAACCAAACGGGCGGCCCAAACACCAGCCGGGCGAAGGCAAATCCCTCGCCCTGGATGTCGATTGTGAGGGTGCCGCCATCGTAGTGAAGCGAACGGACAACTTTGCGACGGTAGCGCGAGGCCGGTTCGTAGAGCTTGCACTTGGGAGCATGCATGGCGTGTTTGGAGTCGTGAACGGTGAGCCAGGAAAGAAAGTCGTGCAGCCTTTGCGAGAGTGCAGCCGTGCCGTCGCACTCGCCCGACACGACGTAAGCGTTGGTCCCGGTGGCCTTGTCGAGCGCGAGAATATCGAGGCAAGACCTATGATCCCAGGCGCAGAATTGGATGAGGTGCTTGACCGTCTCGAACTCGGCACAAAACATCCGCCCGTGAGTATCCTGCTGAATGAACTTGAGCTGCGTGCCGCCAATCTGCTCCCGGCGGGAAGCAACCCACGCTGCAACAAAGTCAGTGGCTTTTTGTGGATCGTCATTCACGGGATGTCTGCCTCCGCAAAAACGCTCGTGCTGACCGCCTCGCGGCCACCTTCAAAACACCCTCTGACGATGGTTTGAACCGACTCAAGCGCGGCGGGACTCGCCTGTTCGGAGAAGACAATGGCGCAGGTGCGTTCAGGCACGCAGAAGCGGAACCCTCCCGGGAACGCCTGCCGCAGATCGTCACGCAGCAACAGACGCGAGGGACCGAGGCTGTCCCCGTGCAACAAAGCCACGAAATGGATTTCGCCCGCTTCCTCCTTCGCGTGCGTCCACACCTGACCGCTTGAGCGTCGCCGCAGATTGTTCCAGGCAAGCTGTGCGTAAAGGATGCCATTTGCCGTCAGTTCCTCGGCCTCGCCTTTCGTCAGGTAGGTCGTGGTATTTGGCTCGCGCAGGTGCGCCCAAGTCACCGAGAGCGTGTCGTTCCAGCGTTTGTGAACCCCCGGCCAGAGGTGATGGGTGACAATCTCGGTTGGGATGACAACCGGCAGCAAGTCGTCGGTACGTGCGGGCGGGGCGGATGACATGGTTCGGTGGGATCAAACTTCGTGCGGGATGGCCGTACCATCGCCAGAATCGTTGTTCCAGACGATGAATGGCGGAGGATGCCCCTCGTGCGTGAAGTACGCCAACGCTCGCTGCACCTCGGCTACTGGCAGCGCCCAGGCGGCGGGGTAGAGGTCGCGCTGTCCATTGCCAAGCTGGTATTCAACCTGTGCATCCGGCGGCCCGGCGTAAGCAGGATTGCGCGAACTAAAACCAGCGTCCCCGTGCCCGCGCAGGTACATCAGCCAGCCCGCCTCGCCGTGGATGAGCGCGCACATGGTCTGTCCATCGGGCAGGTTGACCCACTCTTCCGCAAACTCTGGTTTCTGGTTGGGCATCCGCTTGGAGGAGAGCAGACATGGTGCCGCAGCTTGGAACCAGTCGGGCCTTCGGTGCCGGTTGGCTGGAGCAGCCTTTCAAGTGTCAGGCTTGATTTGCAAGATGAACTCGGGCCAAGAGTCGCTGATCTTGATGGCATCGTCGGCGGACATGCCAACAGTAGGAAGCAGGTAAACCGCACCTGCTGCGTCGAAAGCCAGCAGCTCGCCGCCTCCGTTGCTGCCAAAAGAGAGGAAGCCCGGAGCACACGCAGGAACCTCGTACTCCTGGTTGTTCCGTTTGACCTCATCCGGTGGCCAAAGAATGAAGTAACCAGACATCCTGCCTTCTCGCTCGCCTTCGACGATGCAGTCTGGCGACTCCATGTAGGCGAGGTATTCGGTGGGTAGGTTCATGAAGGAGTTAGGGCCACCCGTGTATCTCAGGCGCGGCGGCGGTTTCCATGGGGTGGACGGCGGCGCCGTTTGGCAGAAGTCCGAGAGGGGGCGTTCAGCCCTCGGCGGTGTGCCGTTCATCCTCCCCGAAGATGATACTGAAATCCTCCAGCCACTGGAACTGTTCGTACTTCAACTCTCCTTGTCGTGGGGAGTGAATTTCTAACGCTTCGCCGTGGCCGTCGTCCGGCTGTTCGAGGCGGATGGTGGCCCCTCCAAACCGCTGATCCAGCGCCACGCACAGAGAATGCAGATTCCCATCCGTGACGTAGCGTATCAGCTCCCGGACGGCCTCTCGCTGCTCGGTGTTCAGAGTCGAGAAGACGGCCCGCCGTTCTGGACTAGACTTGTTCTCCGGCTTGGCCCATGGGGCATCGGAGGTGTCGTCGAGTTCATCGTCGGCCAACAGGAGCCAGTAGTCGATGTCGCTGACGAGTTCGAGGCCGAACAAGGCGCGCGCCATATTCTGGCGGCCTTCCAGATCCTCGGGCCAGAGCAGCTTGCCCGCGTCATCCATCCAGCCGTGCCGCTGCATCTTCGCTCGGTAGTGTTTTTGATGCGGTGCCATGAACGGTGCTTTTGAACCCAGCTTCACCAAGTCAGACCAACGCTAAAGATTGGGCATCGGTGTCATGACACAGGGAGAGCGGAAAACGTGCCTTCCGATGACCACCCAAGCTTAACAGTAGCAGGATCGAAGGACAGATTTGGCTCCCTTGCCATGAAACCGCTGCAAATGGGCCTTTTTCTCAGGTTTGCAGAACGCTGGGTTTGTAGAACACAAACAGTTGATCTTCAACAGTATATAACAGTAATCTTGGGATGTTTTTGGTAGACACTTATTCCTCTGGAATTTGTGTGCAAGCCAGCGAATAACCTGCTCATTATGAGTAGGTGATGGGAAGAAGAACCTCCGACAAACTGCCCGCCAACGCGGTGGCTGTGGCGTACTTGCGGGTTTCCAGCCAAGGACAGGCTTTGGAGCACCGCCACGGCTTCGAACGGCAGGAAGCCGCCTGCCGCACGTGGGCCAAGGAACACCGGCGCGCGGTCTCGGCCGTCTACCGGGATGCACACACCGGCACCGAGGCCGACCGGCCCGAGTGGGAGCGCCTGATCTTGGACATCGGCCAGAGCGTCAGCCAGGGCAGGGGAGGGGAGGAGGTAGGAAGCACTAAAGTCGGAGCCACCGCGGCGGTCCAGCCGGCCGCCGTGGTCGTCATCGAGTCGCTCGACCGCTTGGCGCGTGACGTGATCATCCAGTCCGTGCTCATCAAACGCTGCATCGACGCCGGCGTGCTGCTCTTTGCCGCCAACACGGGCGAGAACGTGTGCGACGCGTTCCTCTCCGATCCGACCCGCAAGGCGCTGCTCCAGATCCAGGGGGTGTTCAACCAGCTCGAAAAGGAGCGGTTGGTCATCAAGCTGCGCAAAGCCCGCGAAGCGAAGCGCCAGAAGCTGGGCCGATGTGAGGGCCGTAAACGCTACGGAGAGCACCAAGGCCACGCCGAGCGCGAAAGCGCTGTCGTGAGTCTGGTGAAGCAGCTTCGGCGAAAGCCTATCGGTGGCGAGAGGCTGAGTTTGGCAGCCATTGCCGCCGAATTGAACTCGCGCGCGGAGCAGAACCCAGCCTTGCGCCCACGAGCGGCAACCAAATGGCATCCTACCCAGGTGAAAAGGATTCTATCGTGAATGCGTCATGAAATACGCTGTTCTCAGAACGCACTGCGACCAAGATGTTGTGTGTTCAGTTGTTGAAAGAAGCAAGATGTGGTATAACAGTGTGAGGTAGCAAATTCTTCTTATGCCTGCAAAAAAACTGTTCGTTGAACGTCGGCCCGAAGGTGATTACGCTGCGAGGCTTCCCAATTCTAAACGGGCGAGCCTTGTGAAACCTACACAGGGAGAGGCAATCCAAGCGACGAAGCAAATGCATCCAGATGCATCGGTGGTCGCCGAGAGAGTTCGGCATGTTCCTGGTGGAAGTCCGGACAAATGGCGGAAAGTGTAAGGCACAAACGTTTAGTCCAACCCATTGTTGATGTTGCGAGCGCGTCGGCCAATGACGCTAGTCACTTCGCGCTGCTCATTAATGAACTGGATTCGTGATGCAGCCTTGATCACTTGTCCTGTTCCACACGTAAATTTGCCGTTACACCCCAACGTAACGACTATTAGGCAGCGACCGAGCTTGTCCTAAACTGACAAGGGTTTCGACGATTTCATCGACGCGCTCTGTTTTGGCCCCTTTGAAAGTTTTTGCCAGTGTTGCCGTGTTGATGGGAGCGCCAGCGGCCAGAAGCGCCGCGCGCACCGCTTGAGCCTGGTCAGGAAGTCCTTTTGGCCAAGGGAGCTTGGCCAAAAGGTTGGTGCCAGAGGCAGTTGCTTCGGCTTCATCGGTGACGAGTGTCGTTTGAACAGCACCCGCAACAGAGTGCTGAAAGTCAGGACGTAGCCAGCGCACGCGGCCACCACGCTCTTCTGCTGCACGTTGGGCGTTTAATCCGCAAAGGTGTGTGAGGATGGTCTCGTCGCTAGCGTCGAGCGAAAGCGAGTAGGCATCGGCCACTGCAACATCCAAATCGTCATGGTGTTTGAGGAGAACAGTCACCAAGCCTTGCTCATAGACGAGCTGCTCTTTTTCATCGAGTTTGGTGTCAGCGCGTAGTTTTCCCAGAACATTGTATAAGTCCGTCAACGTCAGCTTTGGGTGAAGGCTTTGCTGGCGCTTCCGGTGTGCGTCGAGAGCCTCAGCCGATTCGCGGATGCGAGCCTTTTGGGCGGAAGTCGCATCAGGAAAGGGGAACTTCTCGAAACTCGCGGACTTTACATAGACGGGATCATTGCCAACACCAAGGTGGCTACCCGAAGCGAGTGCCCAGACAACATGAATGCGGCTGGAAAGTACGCCCAAAAAGTAAGCATCATCAAAGGCGAGCACGATGAGCTTGTTGTCGGGCAAGATCGACGCATCGAGAAAGACAAACAGACGGTGCTTCATCGTCTCAACCGTGGCGATGTATCGGTGAAGCCCATGCACCGACGTGCGTAGTTCAGGACGAGGCCGTCCGTGCAGCCACCAGTTGCTGCGAATTTGAAGATCGCGGTTTTGGTCTCGCTCCGGTTTTACCCGATCAAACACCCACTGGTAAATCTCTGGAAAGGTGGCACGAACTTCCGTCAAAGTGAGTCCGTATAGATCGACCACCATGAGCCCGCGCGAAATTGCGGTAAGGTCACGCCCGTTGCGATATTCTCGCAGGTGCTTTTCGATGCCAGAGACACGGCCAAGACCCAGTTGTTTCGCTTCGTCAGGTGACACGACAAACCCTGCTCCAAAAAGCATCATGCCACGATTGCTGAGGTCTGCATTCGCCTTCAATGGCTCTGCCGCCGCCACGTTTGCGCCGACGGTCAAATCCGCGTGGATAAGGCCCCGTTGCTCGACCAATGTGACCTCAGTTTCACCGTTTTCCCGCAACGTCTCTTGTGAAACGCGTCGCAAGTCACCTTCCCGTTGACCAAGAAGTGCAGTGGTCATCGAGATGCGAACGGCCGCTCCGTCCGCACTGTCCACCCACGGATGGTCAGGAATGGCAAAATAGAGGCCGAGCTTTTTGGGGCCAAGGTGCTGTTCAACCACTCTGCGGTTGAATGTTTGGCGCAGGCTGTTTGTGGTGATGAAGCCAAAGCGGGTCGCTTTCTTGTCCCGCACAAGCAAGGCGGCTTTATGCCACCAGTACATCACGAAATCCGCCGACTCCGGCACACTGGGATAGGTGGCCCGTACAGCCTCGGTGTACCCGTCGCCAAGCGCATCACGCATTCTCGCGGTGCCTATGAACGGAGGATTGCCGATGATGAAGTCCGCGCGCGGCCATTTGGCGGGGCGCGGCTTCTCATAAGACAGCGCGGGGACCCGGGCGGTTTGATCGGGTACATCCTCGCCGGTGGCGGGATGCTTTTTCATCGTGCGGCCATCCCAGCGCGTAACGGGCTGACCGGAAGCATCAAGCAAGGGTTCAGCGCGATCGTAAGTGAGGGTAGCGTCGCGACACTCGATGTTGTGAAAGTTTTTGATGATGGGCTCCGGCGGTATCACGCGACCGCGTGTGCGGAAATGCCATTGCAGGTAGCCAATCCACAGCACCAGCTCAGCGATGGCAGCTGCGCGGGGATTGACTTCCAACCCAAGGAGTTGGTGCGGATCGACGGTGAAGCCCGCCATTTCAAGCGCAGCCTGCTCGTGGCCCAATCCGTCCAGCGCGTTGAGCACCTCGCCTTCCAGGCGCTTGAGGTGTTCGAGGGTGACATAGAGGAAGTTGCCGGTGCCGCACGCGGGATCGAGCACGCGGATTTCACATAGCCGTCGATGAAACTTCTGAACTTCAGCAGCAGCTTCCTTCTGGTTTTCTTGGCGATTTAGGGTGACAGCGGCTGCTTTGACGGCGTCCCACTCATCCCGAAGTGGCTCGACGATGGTGGGAAGCACCAACCGCTCGACGTAAGCACGCGGTGTATAGTGCGCGCCGAGGCGGTGACGCTCGATCGGATTTAGAGCGCGTTCCAGCAGGGTGCCGAAGATGGCGGGTTCCACGTCACGCCAGTCGGCGCGGGAGGCTTCGATGAGCAGCTCGAACTGATCGTCGTTAAGAGGCAGTGCCGTCGCGTTCTCAAACAGGCCGCCGTTGAAGCGCAGGATCTTCTCACGCAGCACGGTCGAGAAGCCACCCGTCTTCATGCGTCCCCACAGCTCTTCGACCATCGGCACGAACTGTTCAGTTTGGCCGTGCAAGCTTTCCAGGAGGTTGAGGAAGCTGTCTTTGGGCAGCAGCTCCATGTCTTCGGCGAACATGGTGAAGAGCGCCCGCATCAGGAACGTGGCGACTACCTCCGCGCTGTGCTTACTTGCTTCGAGGGATTGAGCCAGACGGCCGAGCTTTTCGGCAATCTCGCGGGTGACCCGCGCGCTCCGCCGGGCGGGATCAAGCGCCAGCGGATCGGTCCAGACCAAGCGCAGGGTTTCACGTGTTTGCGCGTCGTTGAGCTGTCCGAGCAGAAAGCGGTGGCTGCGCGGATCGGGGAAGGGGACGTAGTTGCCGCCCGTGCGGGTGAACTCGGAATACAGCTCGATGGAGTGTCCAACGTCGACCACGATCAGGAAGGGTGGACGGCCTTCCGAGGCCGGCAGGGCGCGGGCGTACTGTTCCGCTTGACCACGTGCCTTGAGCATTGCCTCATCCCAAGCCGCCGTACCACGTTGTGCCGTACCCTTCTTGGCCCGCAGCAGCTTCACCTTGGCCGCTTGCGAGAGCTGCGCTTCCTTCTCTTTCTTTTCCACGCCCTGCTTGGCTTCCAGGATAAAGTGGCCGCGTTTGTAGAGATCGATGCGCCCGGTGCTCGTGGAACCATCGGGATGGTGAAAGGTCACCGACCGCTCGAAAACGTAGGCGTTTTCCTCGTCGTCCGGCTTGGAAGGGTCCGGGCGATTCACGCCAAGCAGGTCGCACAACTCAGAGAGAAAAAGCTGGTAGTTGGCACGTTCCGCCGCACCGGAATTATGCCAGCGTTGGATAAAGCTTTCGACGTTCAGACGTTGATCCACGGTGCGGAGAATACTAGCCCCGACCGGGGCACGGCTACAAACTTCCTCCAATTCCTGCCGTGCCACGAAAAAGCACTGTGATCGGAACTACGTACTCTCAGCAAAGCCGATCCACCACGCCCAGTCCGGATGTGTCTCCTTCAATCGGTAGCGGGCACGTGCCGTGAGTTGTTTGAGCGCCTCGCGCATCTCGGTGACCGGGATGCTTCCTGCCTCTTCCCACACCTTGAGAACGTCTACGGTGGACCACAGCTCGACGGAGAGAGCCTGGTTCGCGATCAACCGTCGCGCCTTGCGGTCATCGGTGGCCAGGGAGATGCCGCGGCACTCCGCCAGCGCGAGCGACATGGCTTCCCCATCGTCCAATTCAGAGGCATAAGCCACGTAGCGGGCGAGTTCGTGCTCATTCTGAACGTCCAGAATTTGGATGCGCCCCGCGGTAAAATGAGGTTGAAGGTCGATGGGCTCACGCTCGCCGGTGTCGGCGTTCCGCAGGTAGAGCGCCTCGCGAACCGCGCTAGCCGAAACCGCAAAGGGCCGTCCTACCTTTTCTACGATGTCCTCAAACCGCCCGCTCCCAAGTAAGTTGATGAGCACACAGGTGTCTTGCAGCAGCAGCATGGTGGGTTTGAGCGATGCCGGAGAAGGAGATCAAGGTTCCAAGACGGGTTGTGCCAAGTCGAGATGCAGCCGGTGGTAGTCGGTTCCCGTTTTGTCATCAATCCAGTCGTCAAGCTCTTCGAGCATGACGCGCGCACCTACGGGGTCGGTGCGCAGCTTCCGGGCGAGCTGCCCTTCGGAGAGAAGCCCTTCCTCGTAGGCTTCCTTGGCCAGGAAGATGTATCGTTGCGGCAGCAGGGCGGGCTTGCCGGCCTGCTCGGAAGTCAGGCCGAGCGCCTCGCGGGCCTGTTCGGGCTTCAGGCCACGCGCTTTGAGCTGGTCCCAAGTACCGCGCGGCAAGCGGCGTAAAGTTTCCAACTGGAGAACCATAGCTTGGACCGACACGCGGTAGGACTGCGCGAGCTGAAGCAGATCGGCGATGCGGATTTGCTTGTCGGGCCGAGCGTCGCGCAGTTCCGAGAAGCGCCGGTTGACGCCGGCGCGGGGCATTTGGAAGCTCGCGGAGAAGCGGTCGGCAAATTGCTCGGACAGCGGTCGTGCCCAGCGGCCACTTTCCAGCACCACGTCGGACTGGTAGCGGGTGGTCAGAAAATGGCCATACTCGTGCGCGAGCGACCAGTTGCTGCGCATCACCGGGTGCAGAGAATTGATCCCGATGCAGCCACCCAGCTCTTCGTTGTACGCGAACACACCGGCGATCAAAGAAGGCATGGCAAAGTAGAAAATCCGCAGTCCCACGCCTTCTTCGAGGAGGGCACGCAGGTCCAGAATAGGCGCATCACCAACCCCTAAGCGACTTCTTTCTGCGAGAGCCACCTGCTCGCCCAACTCTTCGGGTGAATCTCCAGAATCCTTGATCGAGTAAACGGCCGGGTACGCTTTGGGCAGCGGACGCCCGCAAAGCTGCTCCAGCTCCAGGTAGTCGGCGCACAGCGCTTGCAGTTCTTCGGCGACCCCGAAGAACTCGCTTTCACCGAGGGCAGCGTCGGACTGGCTCGCCGCCAAACCCGCGCGGAACTGCGGCAGCAACGGCTCCGTCTGTCGGCGCGCGTTGATCAACTCCGAAATCGGACGTTGGTAGAGTTGGGCGAAGCGCAGCAGCTCGTCGGGGGTGATCCGGCGTTCACCTTTCTCGATGGCCACGACGGTGGTGCGTGAGTAGCTCAACTGGGCGGCGGCGGCATCCTGGGTCAAGGAGCGTGCCTTGCGGGCGGTGCGCAATCGTTCCCCAAGGAGCTTGGGGTCGAGGGAATCAAGAGGCTTGTCTTGCATGGCAACAGGACTTGAGAAGACGACGGACAATCAGGCGGCGGCTGCACGAAAATGCCGGGTGAGCGTGCGGGAGCCAGAAAATGCGTCCCACTCGGACGCATGCTCGCGGTAGAGGCGTTGGAGTTGGTCCTCAACGTGGATCGGATCGAGGCCGGTCTGAAGAAGCGCATGCTGCACTTCCCGCAATTCGGGGTAGGCACCACTCAGAGCGGACCAGGAGCGCTCGGCGGCGAGGAGCTTTTGCAGGCGATAGGATTGGGCGGCAAACTTCTCTAGCACGAAGGCAGCGGCCGGGCGCAGCGGGGTGGAGGCATCTTTGAGGTTGCTCGTGTAACCATCCGAAGGATCGAAGTCGGAGAGACCAGCAGCCTCCACAGACATCCGGCGCAGGACGCACGAAGGACATTCGCCGCACTGGGGACGATGCTCGTGGTAGTTGGGAAAGCGGTCGCAGGAGAAGGTTTCGGCGATGCCGACGCCGAACTCTCGCATCCGGGGATGTCGCAGGGCCTCGGCTTTGGTCAAAAACAGGAAGGGCGTGCGGATGGCAAAAGATTGGCCGCTGATTTGGGTGAGCAGCCTTTCCATGCGCCAAAGGAACTTGGGATGCACGGCGCGGCTGGTCTCCGTCCCAATCTGGCTGGCATCAAAGGGCAGGTTGATCGCGCCGACGCCATTCTCGTAGATGGACAGCTCGTGGGTGCCGAGCAGGAGCGCGGTAGCCGCTCCCAGGCTGACGTGAAAGAACCCCCGGCTGCGCTGACTGTTCTCCATCGGCAGATCGGCCGCTTTGCCAACGGGACGGTGCGAGACCACGACGTGTTGGCCAATCTCAGGCCGCCCGGCGAAGAGCAAGCGGGTTTGAGCCCTTTGGCCGGACGCCATGCGGTTGTGCGTCGAGCCAGACATCAGAACATGAAAATGCTCGTGATCATCGAGTTGGTGGACCGCTCCCGCGAAGCTGTCCAGACCACCACTGTAGAGCATGACCTTCGGTGGCCGTTCCGGTGGCAACTCGAAGAGATAATCATCATGGGAGGCCGCGGAACTGGCAGCGCTCTCCACCGGCTTGAAGACGAAGTCCCAAGAATCACCGGTCAAAAATCCGAGCGTTTCCACCAGAAGCGCAGAAACCTCGCGCGAAGACCAAAGCCCGGGGTCTGACACCGGCAGTTTGATGCTGATCGTCCGATGTTGATAGGTTGAGCCATTCTTACGACCAGGATGGCGGCGGGGAGCAAAGCGGTCGGCCAGATAGACCGCCGCGGCGACATCGAGCAAGTCAGCGAGAACCAAAGGCAGAGCCCGGGTAAAAGTCGAGGCGAGCCGGACGTAGAGAAAAGTGTAAGCCTGATCTCGAAAGTCGAACGCCTGCGTGCCTGCCGAGAGGCAACGGCGGCTGAACCCGCGCCATGGATCGGTGAACTCGAACTCGTAGTCCGGGCAAAAGGGAACGGTTTTCATGATGCTAAGACAGGGTGACCAGCGCTTCTTCCAGACCGGACGCCGTGTTCTCAATCGGTGCTTCTGCCGCCCCCTTCTTGCGGCGAGGAGGCGTGCCGGTTTTCGATTCCGCAACGTGCCGTAGCAAGGCGACGGCCTGAGACTTGATGATGGCGATGGCCTCGGATCGGAACTGTTCCATCTCGGCGTGGCTAAAACCTCTTTTGCGCATGAGGTCGCACTGCATCGGATCGAAGCCGAAGCGGTCGAAAAGGGCTTCGTAGTACCGTGCACAGCATTGGTCGGCCACCTGGTCTTTGGTGAAACTCACCGCCGGTTGATCTAACAGGGTGACGGCAGCTGCCTCACAGGCTCGGACGGCGATGGCCGACGACTCAGAATACAAGTAAGCCCGTTGGATGGCTTCAAAGTTGGTTCGTAGCCGTGCTTCTTGCTCGATACGGCCTTCCACGAACAATTCGGGCAATTGTTCGGTGAAGAACGCCTGCGCGGCAGCAATGAGTGGGCCAAGTGCCGGCGTCCGCAAGTCGTCGCGCAACATGTTTTTGAGCGCGGCGAGCAAGAGGGGAGCAATCCTTTCGGGTGCGTCCCCTTCGCAAATCGCGTTGTAAACCTTGCCCATGCCATAAGACACCCTTTTTTGGAAACGGTCGCCGTCTGCTGCCATGGAACCCAAAGTGGTCAACTTTTCAGAATATGTCAAAAAAAATCCAAATTAACTTATTAAAAAGTCAGAATGTCAGGAAATCGAGCGATGTGGTGTGTACCCTATGGATGTGCTCGCCGTGCAACGTGCATCGGAAGTAACTTCCTCCCTTCCAGGCGTTAGAAAGAATATCCGCAGCCATGCAGCGGGGACGATTATCCCACAAGTTGACAACTTTCCCGGTCGGCAGCCGCGCTCGGCTTCAGCGATCCAGGCCCACATCCCGTTCGCGCCCGCGTTTGGCCGGGAGTACCGGAGCAGCCGCTTTGCGCGTGACGACCGTCGTTTCACGTTCCACCGTCTTTTCGGCCGGCCGCGCCTTGTCCGCGCTGATCCTGCCACCGCCGAGGCGTTCCACCGCCTGTTCGAGCCTCGCTTCCATCCAAGCTTTCGCCCGGACGAGGATGCCGGGAGAAGCGGCCTTGCTCTGGTTGGTGCGTTCGGCCCTGAGTGCATCAAGGGCCGCGCGGCGCTCGCCCGAGCGCGGCAGCCGTTCGGCCAGCGCCGCCTTGTCGGGCGTGTAGAGCGCGCACTCCTTCCTTCCACGGGAAGCCGTGACGTAGAACGTCTGGGCGTTGGCCTGCGCCATGGCACCGACCACCACGTCGTGGGTGCGACCCTGTGCCTTGTGGCTGGTGACCACATAGCCATGAGAGAACGCGCGAAACTCCGCCGGGATCGTCGGCCCTTCCACCGTCGCGATCCTGCCATCCTTGCCGAGCTTGGCCACCGTGAGCACTGCGCCGTTGACCAGCTGCTTGTCCGGGCTGTTGGCCCGCATGAGCAGCTTGTCGCCCACGGCCACCGCCAGCTCGCGGGGACGCGCCACGTCGAAGCGGTCCGCCTTGCCGAGCGCGAGTGTCGTGCCGTCAGCCAGCCGTACCTGCCCGCCTTCCACGGCGGCCACGGGGACGCTCTGGCCGCGCTTGCCGCCCGCCCCATCCTGCCGAAAGGTCACCACCATCCCGGCCTGGTAGAGACCCGCATCGGCCCGTTGCGCCCGCGTCCACTGCGTCGGCTCGTGGACGGAGAGAGTGGTTTCCGCGCCCAGCTTGCCGGCGGCGCGCAGGCCCGCGCGCACCTCGTTCGTCATGGCGTGGTTCTCCGCCCAGGTCGGAGCCACCCCGAGCACGTCCTGCCCGGCCAGGGAGCGGCGCACGTAGTCAGCCGCAGCTTGAGCGAGGTAGTTGGCCTGTCCTTCCTTGATCCAGCCAAGCCGATCCAGTTGCTCGAAGCCCGCCGCTGCCTGGCCTTGTGCCATGGCGCGCACGGCCAGGTTGTAGTCGGCCTGTGTCTGGCGGCGCACGTCCTTCAGCTCCCGGCTCTCCAGCTTGGAGTGCGTTTCCAGGATGCGCAGGAAGTCGCCCGCTTCCACGCTGCTGTGCTGGCGGGTGTCGCCCACGAACACCACGCGGTTGCCGTGACGCTCGGCCAGGCGCAGCACCTCGCTGCCTTGGCGGGTGGATTGCAGGCCCGCCTCGTCCACCACGAGCACCGCCCCGCGCCAGGCCGGATCATCCTTGCCGTGTTCGGAGCGTGTCAGGTAGTCCGAGACCGTCGTCGCCTTGGCGAAGCCTTCTTTCTGGAGCACATCTACCGCACCGCGCGTGGGAGCCAGGTAGAGCAGGCGAGCGCCGGTGTCTTCCAACTGGCGGTCCAGTTCCTTGAGGGTCGTGGTCTTGCCAGCCCCGGCCACGCCGCGCACGGCCACCACCTTGTCTTTCGTGGAGCAAACGAACGCCACGGCCTCGCGCTGTTCGGCGGCCAGCTTGTCCAGGCCCGCGCCGGGCCGAAGCACCGCGGAAGTTCGCAGCGGTGCGCAGGCACCTTGGCCCGCGTCCACGAAGCCGACCGACCAGCGTTCCCGCGAGAGGTTCTCGCGCGTGGTCCACTCCGCGCGGTGGGCACCCGCTTCCTCCGCCGGGGAAAGGCGCACGGCCTGGTTGCCGAGCGCGGCGACGAGCTGCGCGGTGTCCACGTGGCCCAGCCGCGCGTTGAGCGCATCGGCCAGAACCTCGTGGCCCTTGGCCGTGCTCACGCGCTCGAACCGATGCGCCAGCGCGGCCTCGACGAGCCGGGCGGCTTCCGCCGGAGGTGTGGGAGTCAGAGGAGCCAAAGGCCCGCGACCGCGCGCTTGCGTCGCCAGGCTTTCCAGTTCCCGGCGTTCCGGTCCCGAGAGGCGGGCGAGCTGCGCGGCACGCACTTCCAGCGTGGTAATTTCCTTGAGCTTGTGGCTGCGCGTCTGGCGCGTCATCACGGCAATCTCGGCCGAGGAAGGTGCGCGGCCCTTCTCCTTTTCAAAGGCAGCCATGGCCACTTCGACCTGTGCGCGGCGCTGGCTGTAGCGCCGGCAGACTTCCGGGCTGACACCCGCCAGCTCGAAACCTTCGATTTCTCCCGTGCGTTCGTGCCGGCGTTCCGTCAGCTCGTAGCCGAGGGCGCGGCACTCTCTGGCCAGCTCGTTCTGGTAGGCTTTGCCGGCGTAGCGGATGGCCTCGACCATCTC
>CAXTQD010000079.1:0-1847 GCA_964246175.1 uncultured Chthoniobacterales bacterium
ACGTTGTCCGGTACTAGATACCGGATGGAACGTCCGCTCGCAACCCGGTTTCTGATTTCGGTGGACGACAGGTCCACGACCCGCCCGAGGGTAGGCAAGCCCTCCGTCCCCGGCACGACCCCATCGGGCGCGCGGCGGTGAAAGACGACGAAGCGCACCCGCGCGCGCAGTTCTTCCACACGGTGCCAGGTGGACAGGTCGGGCACGTTGTCCGCGCCGATGAGGTAGTGCCACTCGGCGTCCGGGCGGCGGGCTTGCAGGGCGGCAACGGTGTCGAACGTGTACGACGGCCCAGGGCGGCTGAGTTCGAGCGGGTCGGTCTCGAAGACGGGTTCACCCGCGACGGCCGCCTGCAACATCGCCAGCCGGTCCGCGCCGGAAGCGCCGGGCGCGCGGCCGAGCTTGTGCGGGGAAATCGCGGCGGGCACGAAGATCAGGCGGGCGAGGCCAAGGAGTTCGGTGGCGTCGCGGGCGAGGATGAGATGGCCGTTGTGCACGGGGTCGAACGACCCGCCGTAGATGCCGATGCGTTCCGTGGTCACGTCGCCGTCACCGTCCCGTTCGGCGCGCGGGGCGTCAACCCCGACCCGCAGCGGCATGGAACCGGCTGACAAGACTCCCCTCGCCCATGACCGCCCGCTTCGTCCCGCTCGTCGCCGTTCTCCTGGGGCTGCTCACCGCCAGGGCATTTGGCCAGAACGAGTCCCCCGCCGCCACGCCGCGGCCGGTCAGCGTGCAGGAACTCTGCCTCCTGCTGCGCAGCGGCTACACGGGCGACGAGGCGCTGCGCGAAACCGCCGGCCGCCCGCTGCTCGCCCCGCTCGACGCCGCGGCCGAGCGCGCCCTCCTCGAAGCCGGGGCCGACGCGCGCACCGTCGCCGCCCTGCGCACCGGCCGCCCGGTCGTTTCCCAGGCCGAGGCCGCTGATGTCCAGCAGCGCCAAGCCGCCTCCGACCAGTACCGGCTCGAAGCTTGGGAAGCCGAGCAAGCCCGCCTCGCTGACGCCAGCCGCGCGGCGATGCAGGCCAAGCTCACCGCACGCCGGGAGGAAGCACTCAAACAGGTGAGCACCCAGTTGCACGACAAGCTCGTCGTCTTCGCGCACAACCGTCTGGAGCCTTACGACAGCGCCACGCTGGCGGGCAAGCGACTCTTCCTGCTGTACGTCGCGGCGGGGTGGGACAAAAGTTCGCTCAAGCTGACGCCGCTGCTGGTGGATTTTTACAAGAAGTTCGCTCCCGGCCATCCGGCATTCGAGACCGTGCTGATCTCTGCCGATCGCTCGGCGACGGACATGGAAGCCTATCTGCGGCAAACGCAGATGCCTTGGCCGGCGCTGGCCTTCGACCAACTCGAGGCAGAGCCTAATCTCGCCGCGTTGCGCCAACAGGAACTGCCGCGGATGTTGCTCATCGACGGCAGCGGCCAGACCCTGGCGGACAGCCACGGAGACGGCAAGACCATCGACGCCCAGCGGGTCTTCGACGCGATCTTGAACCAGACCGCCGCCAACAAGCCTGCGGCACATTAGGAGCCTCGACGCCGCTCATCGTGGTTCGGCTGGACGCGCCCCCAAAATGAGGATGTCCACCATCCGCCGGGCGCTTTGCTCCCAGTCAGGACCAATCCCCACGGTGGCAACACCAGCGAGTGCACGCAGCAGGTCAATGGCGTCCAGGTCCGCGCGCAGATCGCCGCTCCCAACCGCTCGCTGGACCAACCGGCGGATGGCTTCCCAAATCTGACCGTAGGAAGCCTCGTACACGCGGTGGGGATCATCGACTAACGCCCCGAGCGCGGGCGCGATGATCCGCTTCTCGACCATGTAGTCTACGAACAACAGCAGC
>CAXTQD010000079.1:1857-3583 GCA_964246175.1 uncultured Chthoniobacterales bacterium
CCGCGGCCTGGTACACCGCCGTCAGGAGCGCCGCACGCGACGGGAAGTGGCGGTACAGGGTGCCGGGGCCGACGCCTGCCCGCTTGGCCACGTCGTCGAGGCTGGCGTTCGCCCCGAACTCGGCGAAGGCCGCCTTGGCTACGGTCAGGATGCGGGCGCGGTTCTGCCGGGCGTCGGCACGCTGTTTTCGTTCTGTCATCTATAAAAGCCCTTGCAAACGGAGGGTTTCTCCGCTTTAAGTTTGCTCTCCGTCATCATTAACCGAGAGGAAATTACCATGCGTGTTTTTATTACGGGCGCCACGGGTTTCGTGGGAATCCACGTCGTCAAAGAGTTGATCGCGGCCGGGCACCAGGTGCTCGGGCTGGCGCGTTCGGAAGCGGGCGCACAGGGCCTCACCGCCGCCGGTGCCGACGTGCAGAGGGGCACCATCGAGGACGCCGCCTGCCTGAAGAACGGTGCCACCAACGCGGACGCCGTCCTACACCTAGCCTTCAACCACGACTTCTCGAAGTTCCAGGAAAACTGCCAGGCGGATGAGCGAGCCATCGAGGCTCTCGGTTCCGTGCTGGCCGGCTCGGATAGACCCCTCATCGTCACCGCAGGAGTGGCCGGACTGGCTGGCCCCGGGCAGTTGGCGACCGAGGACAGCACGGTGCCGACGGATTTCCCGTTCCCGCGGGTGTCGGAGCAGACGGCGCTGGCGCTGAAGGGCGTCAATGCTTCGGTCATGCGCCTGTCGCAAATCCACGACACGACCAAGCAAGGGCTGGTCACCTACCTGGTGAACACGGCGCGGGAGAAAGGCGTGTCGGCCTACGTGGGCGACGGGAGCAACCGCTGGGCCGCCGCGCACATCTCGGATGTCGCCCGTCTCTACCGGCTCGCCCTGGAGAAGTCCACCGCCGGCGCGAAGTACCACGCGGTCGCCGAGGAAGGCGTGCCGTTGCGGCCCATCGCCGAAGCCATCGGCCACGGCCTGGGAGTGCCGGTGGTCTCGCTGCCGCCGGAAGAGGCGGCGGGACACTTCGGGTGGCTCGGCGGGTTCGCGGGCAGCGACCTGGCAGCCTCCAACGCCAAGACCCAAAGCAGCCTGGACTGGCACCCGACCGGCCCCGGACTGCTCGCCGACCTGGAGCGCATGGACTACTCGACAACCGCCTGAAGTAAGTTCCCGCCGCGTCAGCGGCGTTCGTCCCGAGGGCAGAGAATCTAGGGAACGGCTCGGAGAGCCATCCCTACCTTGGGACGATGGGCTGCAACTCCACCCGGCCCGCGTCTACGACCGCACCGGTCTCGGTGGTGTAAAGCCGTGTGTGCAGTTCCAACCGGCGCGTGGCGTACCCCGCCCGGCTGACCAACAGAGGAGTCGCCACCATCCCCTGCGCCGCACGGTACTCGCGGAAGGTGCGCAGGCGGGTTTTCGCCCGGAGAGCGAACGTCCCGTCGTCACCGCTCCAAGTCGTCGCCAGTTGCGGCGCGAGGTCCGGCGTCGGCGTGGCATTTTCCACCACGACCGCCGCCCGTGGCACCGGCTTGCCCGTGCGCGCGTCCACGACGGCCCCGCGCACCCCGGCGCGCAGGACGACCTGCGTGGAGGGCGCGCAGCCAGCCAACGCCACGGCGAGAAGACAGAGGATCGTGCGCACGTCAGTACAAGAGGAACGGCTGCCGTTCGCGCCGGAAGCTCTCGACCTCCGGCGTCCAGCCTTCCACGATCCGCGCC
>CAXTQD010000079.1:3593-17051 GCA_964246175.1 uncultured Chthoniobacterales bacterium
GCCGTAGGTCCCGCGCAGGTCGGCGTTGACCTGCCCGGGCAGTTTGCCGAAGAGCCGGCCGTTGCTGGCCTTGTACATGGCGGTCATCATGTAGACGTTGAGCGCGGTGAGATTGCCGGCTGCGTGGGCGTCCACGTGGACGTTCGCGCCCTCGTTGCCGTTGCCGTGGTACGGCGTGAAGCTCATCCCCGCCAACCCCGTGCTGCGCAGGTAGCCGGTGAAATCATCCGCCTCCAGGTACGGGGCCGACATGCGCTGAAAGGGCACGTCGGTGCCGATGCCGAGTTCCGGGCCGGTGATGTCGCCGACCAGGCCCGTCGCCACGTAGTACAGCGGCGAGTCGCCGCGCGGGATGTTCGGCGACGAACGCACCCACGGCAGCCCCGTGTCCGCCCACAACATCCCGCGCCGCCAGCCTTTCATCGGCACCACCGTCAGCTTGCATGGCGCGCCCATCCAGTGTTTGGCGTTGATCATCTTCGCCATCTCGCCCGCGGTCATCCCGTAGACGTAGGGCACGGGGAACTGCGCGACGAAATTGATCCCGCCCGGGCCGACGCCGGGGCCTTCCACGCGCTCACCCCCGAGCGGGTCAGGACGGTCGAGCACGATGAACTCGAGCTTGTTCTCCGCGCACGCCTGCATGCACTTGCCCATCGTGGAGAGGTAGGTGTAGGAACGCGCGCCGATGTCTTGCAGGTCGAAGACCAGCGCGTCGAGCCCCTTGAGCATCGCGGCGGTGGGCTTGCGCGTCGCGCCGTAGATCGAATACGCGGGCAGTCCCGTCACCGGGTCCTTGCGCGAGGCGACGTACTTGCCGGCCAACTCCGTGCCGTCGAGGCCGTGCTCGGGGGTGAAGAGGGCGACGAGTTGGACGCCCGGCGCGCGGTGGAGCAGGTCGCGGTCGCGGTCGCCGGCGGCGTCCGTGCCGGTCTGATTGGTGACGAGGCCGATCCGCTTGCCCTTGACCGCCGCAAAACCCGAATCGCGCAGGGTGTCGATGCCGAGCCGCACCTGCGCAGAGGCAGCAGGCAGCAGGCAGCAGGCAGAAGGCAGTAGCCAGAAAACCAGGAGCAGAAGTCGCCGCATAAAAGCCGGTACTCTGCGCGAAGGTGCCGCGAAATCCAAGCCCGGCCTTCTTTTCCGCCTTTTCTTCTGCCTGCTGCCTTCTACGTTACCGCCCTGCGGGCGATGTCTCGCGGACCCGACGTTGCCTTCCCATGTCCGACCCCGGCCAGATTCTTCTCGTTGGCCTGCCCGGCCCCGAACTCGACCCCGCCACCGCCGCGACCCTGCGGCGCGTCCAGCCCGGCGGCTACGTGCTCTTCACCCGCAACATCGTCACCCCCACTGGCCTGCGGAAACTCACCGACGACCTGCGCGACCTGAGCCGCGTCGAACCCCTCCTCACCATCGACCAGGAAGGCGGCCGGGTGTCACGCCTCAAAGCGGTCGGCAACGAACCGCCCGGCGCGACCGCGCTCCGCCACCGGGACGATCCCGCACTCGTGCGCCGCCACGCGAACCTGACCGCGCGGCTGCTGCGCACCTTCGGCTTCAACCTCGACCTGTGCCCCGTGCTCGACCTGTGCCTGAACGGCGACGAGAGCGTGGACAACTCCCTGCGCGGCCGTTGCTACGGAGAGACCGTCGAACAGGTCGTGCGCCTGGCGGGTGCCTTCAACTCGGAACTGCGCGCGGGCGGCGTGTTGTCGTGCGGCAAGCATTTCCCCGGGTACACGAGCGCGCGGGAGGACGCGCACCACTCGCTGCCCGTCATCAACCGCACCCGCGACGAACTCGACGCCGTGGAACTCGGCCCCTTCCGCGAGATGGCCAACGTGCTCGACAGCGTGATGGTCTGCCACGCGCACTATCCCTGCCTCGACCCCGACGGCGTGCGCCCTGCCTCGCTCTCCTCGAACGCCATCAACGGCCTCCTGCGCGACGAACTCGATTTCCGCGGCCTCGTGATGACCGACGACCTCGACATGGGCGCGATCCTCAACACTTATTCCTTGGAAGAAACCCTGCACCTCGCGCTGGCCGCCGGGGCCGATCTGACGATGATCTGCCACCGCGTCGACCAACTGGAAAACGCCCACGCGGTCCTCGAACGTGCCCCGCACGCGCACGTCGAACGCGCTCTCGCCGCCATCACCGCGACGAAGGCGTGCCTGTCACCGCCGGCGGTGTTCAGCGAGGAGACGTTCCGCGAACTGGACGCCGAGACCTGGGACCTGCGAGTGGAGGTGATGGGCAAGGAAGAAGCCACCCACCGCGCACCGGAGGACGGGAAACGTTCACCGGTGGAAATATATTGAAGCGAAAAGTTACCGGACACGATGTCAAGCGACTCGGCATGTCCTCCATGAAAACACTGATCGTCAGATCAGCCCTTGGTCCTACCAAGACGTGCTCGACAAAGCTGATCTCGTGGTGATCGCACAGCCAACCGAAACCAAGCCAATCTCCGAGGCAGCGGTTCTCCCGGGCATCCGTCCAGACGTTCAAGTCCTTGGCGTCGAGACTTCCTTCAAGGCGGCCACGATCCTCAAGGGCGACGCAGAGGTGAAGACGCTGGTGTTGCACCATTATCAACCCGCGCTTCCTCACAGGCCAATGCTCAACGGCCCGGCACTCGCCGTGTTCGACCCCAAGGAGACCAAGTGCTTGTTGCTTTTCCTGGTTCGGGAGCCGGATGGGCGCCATGCTCCTGTCAGCGGCCAGACAGACCCAGCCTTCTTTTCTGTTCTTGTGCTCCCCGGCATCGCCCTCACATCATCCCCACCGGCAGGAAGAACTCCAAACTCCCCGCGTACGGCGCGAACCGGCTGACCTCCAACCCGATCAGCGTCGCCTTGCCCACCGACATGCCGCCGGCGTCGTTGATCCCCAACAGCGATGCCGCCAGCAACCCCACATCGGGTTGGTGGCCGACCAACATCACGCTCTCCGCCCAACCGTACGCCTGCAACCCCGCCAACGCCTCCTCCAGCTCCATGCCGCTCCGGAGGAAATCCTCCGTCTTTACCGACACGCCTCCGAGCGCGCCCGCCACGGCGTCGGCCGTCTGCACCGTGCGGCGGTATGGACTCGCGAGCAGCACATCTGGCCGTAGTCCCAGCCGTTTGCAGCACGCCCCGACCGTTTCGGCCTGCCGCTTGCCTTCAGGAGTTAACTCTCGGGCGGCGTCGGTCGTCCGCAAGTCTTCGGCGTCGGCGTGGCGCAACAGGTAGAACCGCATAGGAACATCCTCACATGGCAATGCCGCCGTCCACCGTGAGCACTTGGCCGGTGACGTACCCCGCATCCGGCCCGGCGAGATAAGCCACGGCAGCTGCGATCTCCTCCACCTGCCCGAAACGGCCGAGCGGGATGTTGGCGGTCGCCTTCGTTTTGACCTCGTCGGGCAACTCGTTGGTCATGTCCGTGACGATGAACCCGGGAGCAACGGCGTTGACCGTGATCGAGCGGCTTGCCAGTTCGCGGGCCAGTGACTTCGTCAACCCGATCAGCCCTGCCTTGCTCGCCGAGTAGTTGGCTTGACCCGCTTGGCCCATCAAACCGCTGACACTGGAGATGTTAATGATTCGGCCCTTGCGTTGGCGCAGCATCTGGCGCTGGAACGCCTGGATGAAGAAGAAGGCCCCCTTGAGGTTCGTGTCGAGCACGGTATCCCAGTCCGCTTCGGACATTTTCATGCTCAGGCCGTCGCGGGTGACGCCAGCGTTATTGACGAGGATGTCCACGCGCTCGAAGTCGGCCAAAATCTGCTTGGCCACCGCAGCGATGCCCGCCGGGTCGCTCACGTCGGCGGCGTAGGCTCTAGCGCTGTCCGGCGTGATCATGTTGAGCGCGTCGGCGGTGCGCCGGGCGTTGGACTCCGAGCGCGAGACGGCCGCCACACGCGCGCCGAGGGCGGCGAGACGTTCGGCGATGGCCTGGCCGATGCCGCGGCCCGCGCCGGTCACGACGGCCACCTGGTTGGCGAGAGGGGAAGAAGTCATGGGTCCGGCATCCATAGAACGTCGGCCGCCCCCCCGCAACCCTCTACTCTTCCGGCGTCTGCTGGCTGGCGATCATCGCGCCGACGGCCACTTCCGCCAAGTAAATCCAGCGCGCGGTCTCGGGCTCGCGGGCGAACTTCCGCATCACTTTCTTGTAAGGCGCCGGCCCAACGTCCCACAGGAGCGAATGCCAGCGCGGCTTGAAGAAACCCGCCACCCCGTCGCCAATCATCAGGAGGGCAACCAGTTGTACGATACGACGAACGATCATGCCCTTTAATCGTCGGCGCGTTCCGTTGCGTCCTTGTCATTCTTCCACGCCGTAAGGTCTGCGCGCCGCGATTCAGAGGGCGAACACACGATGAGCAACCAACCCGTTCCCACCGCCCAGGCGCACCCGCGCGTGGACGGCTTCCTGAAAGTCACCGGCCGCGCACGCTACGCGGCGGAGTTCCACCTGCCGCGCATGGCGTACGGTGCGCTCGTGCAGAGTACAATCCCCGCCGGCCGCCTCGTGGCACTCGACACCGCCGCGGCCGAGCGCGCCGCGGGCTTCGTGGGAGTCCTCTCCGCGCGCAACATGCCCCGGCTCGCCCTGCCGCCCGCCGACCTCCTCGGCAAGGGCCAGCCGGGCGAACCGTACGTCCCCTTGCAGGACGACCGGGTTCTCTGGGTCGGTCAGCACCTCGCCCTCGTCGTCGCCGAAACCCTCGAACAGGCGCAACACGCCGCCAGCCTCGTGCGCGCCCGCTACGCGGAAGACCCGCACCCGCCGATCCGCCTCGAAGACGCCCTGCCAAACGCCACTCTACCCGAAATGTGGGGTGGACGTGAAAAACTCCAGGTCCGGCGCGGTGACGCCGCCGCTGCGCTCGCCAAGGCCGAGACCGTCGTGCGCGCCACCTACGAGACGCCCGTCGCCAACCACAACCCCATCGAACTCGTCAATACCACCGCGTTCTGGGAAGCACCGGACAAGCTCGTGGTCCACGACACGACGCGCGGCATCAAGATGATCCAAAAAGTCCTCGCCAGCTCCTTCAGCCTCGCGCCGGAGGATGTGCGCATCCTCGCGCCGTTCGTCGGCGGGGCGTTCGGCGCGAAGGGTTTCCAGTGGCAGCACCTCATGATGGTCGCCGCCGCGGCGCGGCTGTTTGGGCGGCCGGTGCGGCTGGAGTTCACGCGGGCGGAAATGTTCACGACCGCCGGGCGCCGCGCGCGCACCGTGCAAAATCTCGCCCTCGGCGCGACGCACCAGGGCCTCCTCAACGCGGTCCAGCACGAGACGCTGACCACCTCCTCGCCCGTCGTCGACTACACCGAGCCAGCCGGCCTGCTCAGTCGCAACCTGTACGCCACGCCGCACGTCGAGTCCACCCACCGCCTCGCCACGATCCACGAGCCGAGCCCCTGTCCGATGCGCGCGCCAGGCGAGGCCCCGGGGTCGTTCGCGCTGGAGTGCGCGATGGACGAACTCGCAGCCAGCCTCCCGCTCGACCCGCTCGAACTGCGCCTGCGCAACCACGCCGACGAGGACGCGCACGAGCGCAAGCCGTATTCCAGCAAGCACCTGAAGGAATGCTACGCGCAGGGCGCGGAACTCTTCGGCTGGTCCCGGCGCAACCCCGAACCGCGTTCGACGCGCACGTCCGACGGCCGCCTGCTCGTGGGCTGGGGCATGTCCACGGCCGCCTACCCGGCCAAGCAGATGCCTGCCGCCGCGCGCGTGACCCTGCACGCCGACGGCACGGTCGCCGCGCGCTCCGCCACGCACGAACTCGGCACGGGCACCTACACCGCGATGAGCCAACTGCTCGCCACGGCGTTCGGGGTGCCGTTGGAAACCGTGCGCTTCGAGCTGGGCGATTCCCGGTTCCCGCTCGCTCCGGTCAACGGCGGCTCGTGGCTGACCTCCAGCGTCGGCCCCGCCTTGCTCGCGGCGTGCGAAGCCGCCAAGCGGCGGCTCTTCGAGATCGTTGCCCGCACGCCCGACCTGTTGGCCGACGGCGTGCAGCCGGAGGAACTCGCGTTTGAAGACGGGCAGGTCGTGATGAAGGACAATCCCTCGCGCGGAGTCACCTTCGGCGAAGTCCTGCAAGCCGCGCGGCTGCCGCTGGTCGAGGCCGAGGCTGACGCCAAGCCGACGGAGGAGGATGAGAAATTTGCCACGGTTTCCTTCGGTGCACATTTCGCAGAAGTCACCGTAGACCCAGAACTAGGTGAGACGCGCCTGCGCCGCTACGTCGGCGTGTTCGACCCGGGTCGGGTGATCAACCCGACGCTGGCACGCAGCCAGATTTACAGCGGGATCGTCTTCGGCCTGAGCATGGCGCTCTTGGAGGGCAGCATGCCCGACCCGCGCACGGGTCGCACGGTCAACGCCAACCTCGCGGAGTACCACGGGCCGACGGGCGCGGACTTCCCGGCGGGGGCGGTGGACGTACGGTTCGTCAACGAACCTGACCCGCATTTCGCCGGTGAACTCGGCGCGCGCGGCATCGGCGAGTTGGGCATCGTCGGCTGCGCGGCGGCGGTAGCCAACGCGGTGTACCACGCCACGGGCCGGCGCGTGCGCGAACTGCCCATCACGCCGGACAAGTTGTTGTAGGCAACCGGGTAAGCCTCCCGCCGCGCCTGCGCGGGGTCTTAACAACCGCAGGGATGCCTCGGAGAAGCACCCCTACCAATTAGAACGGAAGTATGCACTTGGCATACCCACAATTTCGATGTTTAACGCCCGAAAAATCGTTGGTTCGGCTCTAGTCCTAACATCGGTAGTACCCAGATATAAACCGCCAACAACACCGTAAACCAGAGGGCAAGGCTTAGGATGGTGTGGTGCTCGTCTACCCACTTGGAACGTGAGCGGGATAGTTCAAGGATCAGTAAGGGAGAACCAACGATCATAATCACGAGCAGGTTGAAAAACAGCACCTTCATAGCTCGCGCACGACGTTCTACTTCTTTGGCTTCTTGGCTGTCTTCTTCCGTGCGGGCGGCTTGGTATTCATCGCCGCCAGTAGAGCCTGCTCGGGAGTGAGCGGAGCGAGGCTGATTAGGTTTGATCCCGGTTTGATGGGTCTATTTCTACCATCAGCATTTTTGTCGTCCATCTTAGAGCCTCCTTTTCATGATTTTGACAACTGTTCCGTAATAGCCTTGAAGTGATTCTAGGGTATCGTGGCTAATATCTTCGTAATCGCCTATTTTGCTGGTCCATTTGCCATCCGGCAGCTGACGTGCAGCGTGCATCGCCTCGCCAGAATCTTGGTCTTCGTACAGGGCAATCTTTATGTACCCAGGTTCAACGGCACGACTTTCTGAATCTACAAACCCCAAAGACAAATAGAATTCTATGAAACTAGCTAAACGGTAGGAATTGCTTATACCTGCCGGCCAGTAGCAATCGGGTCGATCTGTTGGATCATATCGTTTGTCTACAAATCCCGCCGCGTATGCGAAACAGTTATAATCCTCAGTCTCATCGCTCGTTTTTTCCCACCCTTTTCCATCCTTTAAGGCAGGAAACCATCGTTCAATATCCTCTGCTGCCATTTAGATCAGGCGCTTAGCTCGGCCCCAAGTGATCCACGCGTTAACTGCATCGTCGAAATTCTCAGTGTTTGCAGCGGGGTTTTCATTAGCGATAGCTTCCAGCGCGACAAAGAAATATCGGCGTCTGTTCTGAACTTCTCTTAAAAGGTGCGGGAGCGCCTTCTCCCCCATACCGATGATTTTGAGGTACGTTGGATGATATTGCTTCTGCCTTGCAAGAGAAAAGCCGCCGGTTTCTTGTTTCCAGTGCGTAAGCAGCGTTTGGAATTTCAAGTTAGTAACAGAGAAGTTAGCGAGTGCAATTGCAGCTTTCTGATCTAAGTACCCTTGTCTAGCTTGCCGGAAAAGATCAGGATTTTTGGAGCATAGTTCATGTACATCTAAATAGTCTCCCTTACGGCTATGCAAAGTCCGGCGCTCCTGCCTTGTCCTCGTTCCAAGAACATCACGACGCCGTACCGCCCTAATTTTTCGGGGAAATCGAAGATATTTTTCGGATGCTAACATGATTATTCGTCTGTTGCCAAAAACGTTGTGCCTGCTGCCTTGATCCATTCTCGCAGAGTTGCTGATTTTGCCTCCGCGCGATCAAGGAGTTCACGCAAAGTCTCTATGTCCGAATCATCCAAAACGACGTTGAAATCTTTATGATCTTCACCTTCTCCATAATGGATAGACAGGTTGTGAATGATGACAGCTGCATCAATAGATGCAGCATCGGAACTAAACACTGGACGTGCATCTGTATACAGATTGGCGCTGTAAAAAAGATGCTGGTGTTCCATCAGTATCGTGTTTGCCTTCGATGTTAGATACAGTGCTTTGGGTGCTCCTAACAACTCGGCAAGCCTTGTCCGCAGCACAAGCAACTCATGTTCCTCGAAAACAGGGTTTTCTACTTCCTGAGTCTTGACGGTATCAGCGATCAAATAGGCAGTTTGTTGAGGCGAAAGTTCCGCCTCCGACTGCACGTAGTTCATGCGGAACAACTCAATGGTGATGGCATTTAGTGCATCCTCGCTGATGCCTGACACACTTTCTGATAGGTTCTCAGAAAAACGATCTGGCGACGATTGCGCTGGGGCGGCAGACACTGCTTTTGCCAACTGGGCAAACGTAGCATCATCCATCCGTACTATATCCCGAAAAGGTTGGTAAGCCGATTCCGGAATACTTATCGAGGGAAGCCGGGCTTCACTTTCTTGATCTTGTTCGCTCATTGGATGGTGTCATACAAAGTCAACGGTAAGGCAAGTGCTTGCCAGGGCTCATCTTAAGGGCAAGTTCCGTACGTTCGCCGTCTTTTAGCTTACGGCCGTTCCACCGGAAAGCGAATTCGTCGGCGTAGCGGTGAAGGTGCTTGCGCGAAACATGGCGAAAATTCCCATACACACCACGCTTGAGCAGGCTAAAGAAGCTCTCGGCGGTGTTCGTGGTGACGTTGCCACGAGCGTACTCCTTCGCGCCGTGGTTCACGGTCTGATGGCCACCCGCGAAGTGCTCCCCGATGCCGCCGTAGGACGTGTGCTCATCGGTCATGATCGTGGCTTCCTTCGCCACTTCCTCTTTGATGACCTTGTGGAGCGTCTTAGCCGCCACGTCGGCCACCACCCGCATGCAGACCTTGCCGTGCTTCTCGACCAATGCGACAACCGGCGTCTTGTTGCCCATGAAATGCCGCCCTTGACCCTTGGTCTTGCCGCCAACGTAGGTCTCATCCACGGCCACATCACCCTTCAAGGAAGGACCGAAGGCACCAGAACGCATCGCTTCACGAACTCGGTGTGCCAGATGCCACGCGCTCTTGTACTGCCCTAGCCCAAGGTTGCGCTGTAGCTGCAAAGCCGACACGCCCTTTTTGGAAGAGCACATCAGGTGGAACGCAATGACCCATTCGCGCAGCTTGATGTGGGAGCCTTGGAAGATCGTGCCAATCGTGACGGAGAACGGCTTGCGGCAATCATTGCACTTGTACAGGCCGGGACGGGTGCTCTTGCCGCCCATCAGGTAGGAACGCTCAGACACGCAGTGTGGGCACGTCCGGCCGTTCGCCCAGCGGATACTTTCGAGGTACTCGCGCGCTCCGTTTTCGTCCAGTTTTGTCACTTCTGCCAAGGTCATACCGCACAATATGCATTTGGGTTGGGTATGTCAAATACATAATTCCGAATTAGAACGACCGGCCACTCACGGGGCCTGACCAGATCATTCTTCAGTCGGCAGCCGCAACCGGGCATCATCCTGTCCGAGCACCTGCGCCAACGCCTCCACCACGAACTCGTGGTCTGCGCGTTGCGGCAGGCCGGAAACAGTCACCACTCCAACAATCCCCGCCCCGGCAACCACGATCGGAAACGCGCCTCCGTGCGCCGCGTAATCAGCCGTCGGCAACCCGAACTCGGCTTCCAGACTGCTCCCTTTGCGCCGCAGTTCCAGTCCCACCCGATAGGAACTCCGGTGAAAGCGGGCGACCACGTTCCCTTTGCGCCGAGCCCATTCGGCGTTGTCGGGCACGCTACCGGCCAGAGCGCAGTAGAAGAGTGGCTGTCCGAAGCGCCGGATGTCGATGACCACCGGCAGCTTCTTCGCCTCAGCCGCCTCGTGCAGGCTGTTCCCAAGTTGCCACGCGTCCCTTTCTCCAAAGCGTGCAAAGCACAGGCTTTCTTCCTGAGCCGCGATGATGGCGAGATCATTTTCGATGGGCATGACGACAGCGCGATATTCACCGAAACTCCGCCACCAACTCCGCCGGCAAGAGCGGCGTCGCGCCGTAGTGAGACGCCACGTAGCCGCCCAGCTTGCACGCGTTTTCCAACGTCCGCCGCGTCTCGATGCCGCGCGTGCGTCCGGTCACGAATCCCGCCATGAACGCATCCCCCGCGCCCACCGTGTCGCGCACGGTCACCTTGGGAGCCGGTGCGAACGTGACGTTGCCTTCGTCCCACAACGCCGCGCCGTGCGGCCCGCGTGTCACGCACACGCACCGCACGCCCGTCGCGTCGGCCAGCGTCGCGCACTCCCGTGAGATCGCCTCCTCCGTCGTCGGCGGGTTGGACATCAACCCGCCCGTGCGCGCGTAAGCGGCGAGTTGGCCCAACTCATCGTCGTTGAGCTTCATCACGTCCGTGCGCCGCGCCAAGCTCATCACGAGGGCCGCATCCACGAAAGGTGGGCGCAGGTTCACGTCGAAGAATTTTTTCGGCCCACGCAAGTTCAGCAGCCGGTCGAGTTGGTCCAGATTGTACGGCGAGCGCCCCGCCAGTGAACCGAAAACCAGGGCGCGTCCGTGGCTCACGGCATCCAGCGCCACGGCGGGCACGCGGATTTCGTCCCACGCGGCGGGTTGGACAAGTTCGTAGGTGGCGTTGGAGTTCCCGTCGAGGGTGACGAGCACCGTGCCCGTCGCCAGACCGACCCGTGCTCGGGTTACAAACTGCGTACCGACGTTTTTGTCCTGCGCGACCCCGAGGATTTCGTCGCCGAGCGGGTCCACGCCGACGGTGGAGATGAGTTCGACGGCCCCGCCGAGTTGGGCGAGGTGGGCGGCGACGTTGAAGGGCGCGCCGCCGGCGTGCTTACCCGAGGGCAGGCAATCCCAGAGGATTTCGCCGAAGGTGTAGAATTCTGCGTTCATTGGGGGGAAGGAAGACAAAGTGTTACGCGCCGTCCGGCTCGTAAATAAAAATCAGGTCTTGGTCCATCCCCTTCGGATCGCTCGAACGCTCGAACACCAACAGGTGATCCGTGCCGATGAGGCAATGCGCCTCGCCGGGCGCAAAGTGAAACTCGTCTCTCGGCGCGATTGCCCGGACGGAGAGCGGCTTGTCCGGCGAGGTGCGGGAGAGCAGCAAGCCCACACCCTCCTCTACCGTGAGGTGCTCGTCCTTCTGCTCGTGCTTTTCGAGCGCGAGATATCGGCCGCACCGGACAACAAGGTACTTTTCTACACGTGGGTGTTCGTGCAGCGTGACGACCACCCCGCCCCACGTGGTCGGGATAACACCCTCGCCGCCGCCCTCGATGCGGCCGAGGAGTTCCCGGAGATGCTCCGGCCGGCCGGTGCTGCCGTACAACTGCGCCCACGCGCGGCACGCCTCGTGGCAGTAGGCGTTGAACGTCTCGCGCGAATCAATCGGGTCTGCTTTCCGAGAGTCTCCGCGAGCGCCTCCAGCCGGTTTTCACTCACCAATGGATCGTGATCCAAAACAAACGCTTCGCCTTCCATAATCATTGGTCAGTGACCCTTGGTGGTATCGACACCGACCATCGCCTCATGCCCACCCAGCCGTGGCCACAGGTAGCCGTACGCGCCCACGAACGCGAAGCACAGCAGCGGCACGACAAACGCCTTCGACATCCCGTGCGCGTCGCCCACCGCCCCGCCGCAGATCGCCAGCACGAGGAACGACGACGCCTTCTTCGCTTCCTCGCCCAGGCCGAAGATGCCGAGCGCGGAAATCGTCGGGGACATGATCGACATCAGGAAGTAACTCACGAACACCGCCGCCACCGACACCCAGCACTTCGGCCCGCCGTTCGGCCCCGCGCCACACGAGGTTGGCACGGCAGGTGTCTGGGTCGTCATGTAGTTGATGAAGTAGCTCCACACGCCCGCCTGCGCTGCCACGACCACCAAAAAGTGCGACGGCCGCCAGAAGGCGTGTGAGGGCTGGCCCGAGCCCGGAGTGGGCTCGTCCGGATGGCAGTCGTCTTGTGTCTTGATGTCCGGCATCGGTGCGAAGACGAACACCGCTACCAGGATCAACACCACGACCGCGATGAAGGCGCAGGGAATCCAGAGCGTCTCGCCACCCGTGCTCGCCCTGGAGGCATCTTTGGCGTAGAAGAACATGCCGCCGACAATGGGTCCGAAGAGCAACGAGAATCCGTTGGTGGACTGCGCGAGGTTGATCCGCGTGGCCGAGGATTGCTGCGGCCCGAGTACGGTGGCGTAGGGGTTAGCGATGGTTTCAAGGAAAGTCGGCCCCGCGGCGATGAAACACACACCGACCAGGAACGCCCAGAACTCGTCGATCCGCGTCGCCGGGTAGAACCAGATCCCACCTGCTGACACCATCAGCAGCCCGACGCTGATGCCGCCTTTGTACCCGAGCTTGGTTGCCAGCCAACCGGCGAAGATCGCCATCGACAGGTAGCCGAGATCGTGCGCGCGCTGAACCTGCACCGATTGCGCCAGCGACAGATGGAGACGTTTCTGGCAATGCTTGTCCGTCACGTCGATCATGCCGTTGCAAAATCCCCACAGCGCGAAGGGCGACAGCAGCGGAGAAAAGTCACCAGGACATTCTGGCCGCTGTCGGTGACGAACATGCCCCGGCGCGTACCCGCGGGCGTGTCGGCATACGGGGTGGGCGTGATGGAAGAGCTGGAGGCCATTGGGGGGGAGCGCACAGGCGAAATCCCTGCGCGCCGATAAAGTTTTCGCCCCCAATCAGAGCGTTGGATGGGTACGAGCCGTCAGGCGGCGTCGAAACCGCTCGCCGCAATCACTTCCTTGTACCACCCGAACGAAGTTTTCGGCACCCGGCGCTGGGTCGCGTAGTCAACGTATGTCAGTCCGAAGCGTTCGCGGTAGCCGCTATCCCACTCAAAATTATCCAGCAGCGACCACACAAAGTAACCCGCCAGCGGCACGCCGTCCGCCCGCGCGCGGTGCGCCTCGCGCAGGTGCCCGCGCAGGAACTCCACACGCTCCGGGTCGTGGCAGCGGCCTTCCGGGTCGAGGTAGTCGCGAAAGGATGCGCCGTTCTCGGTGACGAGGAGCGGCAGCGCGCCGGTGTATTCCTGGCGAACACGCGTGAGCGTCTCGTACATGCCCGCCGGGTCGATGGGCCAGTCCATCGCCGTCGTCGGCAGCGGCGACGGGCAGCCG
>CAXTQD010000080.1:0-15415 GCA_964246175.1 uncultured Chthoniobacterales bacterium
GTGGAGAAGCGGGCGGGCTTGGAATTGAGATAGTTTTTCGTGTTCATGGCGTTGGTATTTCGCTTTCTGCGATCCCTATTTGCAAGGGCCGTGCCACACCTGAAGTATATTTACAAAATCCTCTACGACAGTGGTTTGTATTTATATAGTACTTTACAGAACAGCTCGCCGTGATCCCGTCCTCGGGACGCTGTCATCCCACTTCTGGGACAACCTCACCGCGGCAGCCGCAGCGTCGCTCGGCAGCCCCGTACCCCGTCCGGACGATCCTCCAACGACAGCGTCCCGCCGTGCGCCTCGGCGATCTGGCGGCTGAGCACCAGACCGATGCCGCTGCCCTGCGGCTTCGTCGTGAAAAACGGCACGAACAGGTTGGCTGTCCCCCCCAAACCGGGCCCCTCGTCTTCGACGTAGATCACCGTATCCCCTGCCCCGTCGGCCTCCCAACACGCGCGCACGCCGCCGCCGGTTTCCAGCGCGGCGTCGGTGGCGTTGCGGATCAGGTTGATGAGTGCCTGTTCGACCTGGTCGGCGTCCACGTTGGCGCGGACCGACTCATCGCCGGACGCCTCGACGGGCAACCGGATTTCCAGGGATGCCGCGCGCCGCACGAGCGGGGCGAGCGCCTGCGAGTGGCGTTGTGGAGCGGGCAGCCGCGCCAGCCGCGAGTACGCGCCCATGAACCGTCCCAACGCGTCCGCCCGCGCGCCGATGATGCCCAGCCCCTCGCGCACGTCCTCCTGCCAATCGGGCGCGCGTTGCGTCTCCGGCCGACCCAGGAGCGTGCCGATGCTGCCGGCGATGGAACCGATAGGCGTCAGCGAATTGTTGATCTCGTGGCCGAGCACGCGGATGAGCCGCTGCCAGGCGGCGCGTTCTTCCTCGCGCAGGGAGGCGCTTACGTCGGCGAGCACGAGGAGTTGATGGGGCCGACCGCCCTCGCGGAAGTTGATGCGGTGCAGGCTCCAGCGCGCGCCCGCTTTCCCGGGGAAGTCGGCCGTGAGCGTGCGGTGGGTCGCGCCGTCGAGACAAGGCGTGAGGCCGAGTTCGTCCGCCGCGCGCCCGACGAGGGATTTCTCGTCGCCACGCAGCAGGAGGGCCGCCGTCCGGTTGACGAGCCGCAGGCGGCGGGTGTCGTCGAAGGTGAAGACGG
Organism: uncultured Chthoniobacterales bacterium; assembly: GCA_964246175.1. GTDB lineage: Bacteria > Verrucomicrobiota > Verrucomicrobiia > Chthoniobacterales > SZAS-18 > CAHJWO01. The sequence continues at coordinate 1,154 of CAXTQD010000080.1, forward strand.
CCACGTCGATCTCGGCCATGATCGCGCGCAGCAGCGCGAGGGCTTCCGAAGCCGCGCGGCGGCGGGAAGAGAGCGTCTCTCCGAGCGCGTTGATCTCGCGCCTCACGAACCTCCTCGCCGCTCTGCGCGAAGGGGACTATTCGCTGCGCTCGCGCACCGCGGCGACGCACCCCAGCCACACGCCGACGGCCAGGACGGAGAAGGTCCATTGCACCTTCGCCGTCCAGTCGTCCGTCCACAGGAGCACGAGGCTGGTGACCACCGCCGGCAGCCCGCCGAAGAACGTCAGGAGCTGGATGTAACGGTCGTGCGAGAGCTTGGATGAAGATGGCAGCGCGTCGGGAGCAACCGGTAGGACGGAGGGAGGCGGCTCGGCAAAGTTCGGCTCGTCCAGCGTTTTGCGGTTGTCGCTCATCGCTTCGCTTGATTATTGTGGCTCCTGAGACGGATAGAAATGAAACGGTTCACCATCCTCCTTGCGCTCACGCTGACCGTAGCCGGGACTGCCTGCACGCAAAACAACAATCAGCCCGCCGCCGCGAAGCGCGTGTACCGCCACGGCTCCTACGTGCAGACCGGCTCGAACATCCCCACCGCCTACCGCGAATACGGCAACAGCGCCGGCGAGATGCCGGCCATGAAGGTGCAGCACCAACAGTTCCAGAACCAGAATCTCCAGGCTAACGCCGGCACGACGCCCACCACGCACAACAAGGACATCCAGCATCTTTGAGCGGCCGGCCGGTCCAGATGCGATCAAAGCCCGTATTGTTGCAACCGGCGATAAAACGCGCTGCGGCTTAGTCCGAGAGCTTCCGCCGCGGCGTTGGCCTTGCCGCCGTGACGGGCCATCGCTTTTTGGATGAGGAACTTTTCGACTTCCTCTAGGCTCATGTCCTCCAGCGCGAGGCCACCGGACGCCGACGCGCCCGGAGTGAGACTCGCGGCCAGCCCGAGGTCGGTGGCGCGGATGGTCTCGCCGCTGGCCAGGAGAACGGCGCGTTCCATGGCGTGATCGAGTTCGCGCACGTTGCCGGGCCAGTCGTGGGTCAGCAGCGCCGTCACCGCCGCGTCGTCGAGCCCGCGGAGCCGGTCCTTGCGGTAGCGGGCGACGTGCTTCTGGAGGAAGTGCGCCGCGAGCGCCGGGATGTCCTCCGAACGGTCGCGCAACGGCGGCAGGCGCAGTTCCACGGTGTTGAGGCGGTAGAGGAGGTCCTGGCGAAAGCGGCCCGCAGCGACCTCTGCGCGCAGGTCGGCGTTGGTCGCCGAGAGCAGCCGCACGTCGGCCTTCTGCGTGCGCGAGGAGCCGACCCGCTCGAACTCGCCCGTTTCCAGCAGCCGCAGGAGTTTGGCCTGTTGCGCGAGCGGGACGTTGGCGATCTCGTCGAGGAAAAGGGTCCCGCCGTCGGCCAACTCGAAGCGGCCCACGCGGTCGGCCTTGGCGTCGGTGAACGCCCCCTTGACGTGCCCGAAGAGTTCGCTCTCGAAGATGTTCTCGCTCAGCCCGCCCATGTTGACGCTCACGAGCGGTTTGTCTGCGCGTCCGCTGGCGGCGTGCAGCAGCCGCGCGGCGAGGCCCTTGCCGGTGCCGTTCTCGCCGGTGATGAGCACGGGCGCATCCGACGGGCCGACGCTGGCGACCGTGTCGAGCACCGGCCGCATCGCCGCCGAACGCGCCACGAAGTCCCCGCCCGTCCCATCCTCCACGGCGTCGCGGTCCCGTCGCAGCGCGCCGTTCTCGGCTTCTAGGCGTTCGTTGCGGCGGCGGACGGCGGAGAGTTCGAGCTGGGTGCGCACGGTGGCGAGGACGCGGGCGTTTTCCCAGGGTTTTTGGATGAAGTCCCTGGCCCCGCGGCGCATCGCCTCGACGGCGAGGTCCACGGTGGCCCAGGCGGTCATCACGACGACGGGCGGCGCGCCTTCGAGGGAAAGCAGCTTGCCCAGGAGGTCCAGTCCTTCCTGGCCGCTGGTAGTGTCGCGGGTGTAGTTGAGGTCGACGAAGGCGAGATCGAACTCATCCTTTTGCACGGCGGCGAGCGTCTCGGCGGGCGACGAGACCGGCGTCGTCGCGTAGCCTTCCCCTTTCAGCAAAAAGCGCAGCGCATCGCGGATGGCAGCCTGGTCGTCGGCGATGAGGACCCGGCGGGTGGACGATGAAGCCATGACGCCAATTAGAGCATAGTTACCGGCGTCGGAACACCCACAGGCGGCACTTCCGGCAGGTTGGCTGCGTCCCCCGGCTCGACGCCAACTCCCTCGACGCTCGCGCGCAGCCACGTCGGCGCACGCTGACCGTGCAGGTGCGTGACGCCGAAGCCGGGGGCCTGCCGCGTCATCCGGCGGGCGGGCAGCAGGCAGGTCGTCGGCTCGCCCAGCGCGTGCGCTGGGTAGTGCGAGAACGTCGAGCGCGGCGTCGCTAGCAGCACCGGGCAGCGCGACAGCGCGAACAGGTCCGCCACCGGGTTGCCACGGGCTTGGTGCCCCGCGCGCTGGAAAGGGTAAGCGGAGGTCGCGTTGACCTCGAACACGTCGAAGTTTTTCTTGAGCACGGCGAACTGGTCCGAGTCCCCGGTGCACGACAGCAAGAACGCCAAGTCCGGCTGCCGGGCCACGAGGCGATCCATCATCCACTCGTACCACCACGTCGGCACGGCCGGGAAGCTCGTGGCGTTGATGTCGTAGACCTCCTCGTCGACCAACTGGAAGTCACCCCGGCGGATGTGCACGCCGGCCACCGGCCGCCCGGCGTACGGTGCGAACGCCTCGTCCACTACGCGCGCGAACGCTGGGCGCAGCCGCACGCGCCGCGCCGTGGGCAGGAACAACGGGTCGAGAACCTCGGCCGGCCCGTCCGGTCCACGCAGGAAGATGTTGCGCCAGCGCCCGAGCGTCTCGAACTCCGCCCGCGTGGCGGCATGCAGCCGCAGGACGCCCACCCGCGCGAGCAGGCCGGGACTGCGGACGGCCGTGCCGTCGATCTCCAACGCGTCGAGCTGCGGCCAGTCCACGCAGATCTCGTGGCCGTACCGCGCCTGGATGGCAAAGGCCAGCGTCATCGCTTCTAGCCGGTTGCACAGGCCCAGATAGTCGGTGACGAAGATTCGCTTGGGCAGCAGCGGCATAGAGGGGCTCACTCGGCATCGCCAGCTAATCGCCGCGGGTCCGTGCGCGCAAGGGGAAAAGGCGCGCCGGTCGATCCTCCCTCTCGGCCGCGCCTTTGCGGCTGGACAAACTTTGCGCGAGGCTCCCGCTCTTTTTTCCCTGCGTGAACGTCCTCGCCATCCAGCTCAAGCGCATCGGCGACCTCGTGCTCACGGCCCCGGCGTTGCGGGCGATGCGCACAGGCGGCGCGCGGGTGACGCTCGCCGTCCACGCCGGCACCGCCGCGCTGCTGCCGGCGTTGGTGGGCTCCGCGGTGGACGAGGCGCTCGTGTACCGCGCGGCGGGCGGCAACTCCGCGCTGTGGCGGCGGTTGTTGCGCGGCGGCTGGGACGCCAGCGTGGATTTCACCGGCCGGGACCGCTCGGCGCTGATGACGCTGTTCGCGCACGCGCCGCGCCGGGTGATCGCACGGCCGGCGTTGCGCAAAGCGGGCTGGCGGCGATTTGCTTACAACGTCGTCGTGGATAGCTCCGTGCGCGAACGCCACACGGTCGATCATTCCCTCGACCACCTCCAGGGCATCGGGCTCGCGGCGACCGCAGACGGCTCCGCCTTGCAGTTGCCATCCGAGCACATCGCCCAAGCCGACACGGCGCTCGCGGAAGCAGGAATCACCGGGCCGTTCGCGGTGGTCCATCCCGGCAGCGCGCGGGCGGAAAAATACTGGGTGCCCGCACGTTGGGCGGAGATCATCCGCCACCTCGCGCGCGAACGCGGCCTCCCCTGCGTCCTGACCGGCGGCAAGGGCGACCCGTTCGAGGACGCGCACCTCGCGCAAATCCGCGCAGCCCTCGGGGCAGACGCGAACCTCTGCGCAGACTTCGCCGGCCGACTGGACCTCCTGACCCTCGCGGCCACGCTGGCGCGGGCGGAACTCTGCGTGAGCGTGGACTCCGGGCCGATGCACCTGGCGGCGGCGTTCAGGCGTCCGCAGGTCGCGCTTTTCGGGCCGACGAACCCCTTCCACTGGCGACCTCGCCACGACCGCGCCCTCGTGCTGCGTGCGGGCAGCGGGGACGCGCCGCTGCGGGAGTTCGCCCCGGACGCCCCGGGCGGGCCGACCGCTGCCATCTCGACGCGGGCGGTGATCGACGCTATAGAGCACTTGCCGTCCTGAAATCCTGCCCTTGATGCCGCCTACCGAACCGCTGCCCCCGCCCGCCGACGTGAAGATGGCGGCCACGGCCACCCGCGTCGCCGACGACCCACGCAACCCTTCGCTCGCCGCGGCCGTCATCGACGCGATGGTTAACCCCAACGACCGCGCGGCGCGGAAGGGCACCCTGCGCGAGACCTTCGACTTCTTCCGCAAGCTCGGACGCTACGTCAGTCCGTACAAAGGCCTCCTCGTCGGAGCCGAACTGGCCGGCTTGGCCTTCGCGCTGTGCAACGCGTCGCTGCCGCTGCTGACCAAGACCGTTCTGGACCACGCCACCGGCGCGCACACCGCTTTGTCCGGCCAGGGGAAGCTGCCGTTCGGCAACGGGGTCGCGCGGGCCTTCGGACGGCTGACCGAGGGCCGCTACGGCATCGTGGTCATCTGCGCGGCGATCCCGACGATGATGCTCCTGCGCGGGGTGTTCGACTTCCTCAACAACTACCTGTCGGCCTGGGTGAGCCTGCGCGTGCTGGCGGACATGCGCCGGAAGGTCTTCGAGCACATCACCGCGCAGTCGCTCGGGTTCTTCGCGCAGAGCCAGTCCGGCCACCTCATCAGCCGCGTGGCGAACGACACGCGCATCGCGCAGACGGCTTTGTCCTTCATTAGCACGGACCTCATCAAGCAACCCGTCTGCGTGGTCGGCGGGGTCTGCGCGCTGTTGGCCCTGGACTGGAAGTTCACCCTCATGTCGCTGGTCCTCTTCCCCGTGTGCATCGCGCCGGTGGCGGTGTACGGTAAGCGCATCCGCAAAGACGGCCGCAAGGAGGAAGAACAGGTCGGCGCGATCACGGTCATCTTGCAGGAAACCTTCGCGGGCATCCGGGTCATCAAATCCTTCGCGCGTGAGGATTATCAGGTCGAACAGTTCGAGCGCGCGAACGACGAGCAGTTCCGGGCGGGGTTGGGTGTGCGCCGGGCGATGGAGGCCGTCAGTCCGATGGTGGAGGTCGTCGCGGCGATGGGCGTCGGGCTGGCGCTCTTCTACCTGCATTACACGGGCAGCGGGCTGAGTGCGTTCTTCGGGCTGGCGATGGGGCTGTTCTTCCTGTACGCGCCGGTCAAGCAGATGAGCCGCATGCACATGCAAATCCAAAAGTGCCGCGCGGCGACGACGAACATTTTCTCCCTGCTCGACCTGAAGCCCACCGTGCAGGATGCACCCGGCGCGACCGTGCTGGCCCGCCCGCGCGGCGAGGTGGAGTTCCGCGATGTTAGTTTTCGTTACGAGGGCGCAGGTGTGCGGGCGCTGGATCATTTCAGTTTGCACATCGCGCCGGGGCAGACGGTGGCGCTCGTCGGGGCGAGCGGCGCGGGGAAGAGCACGGTGCTGGCGCTGCTCCAACGCTTCTATGACCCGTCGGCGGGTAACGTCACGGTGGATGGCCAAGACGTGCGCGGGTTGACGCAGCGTTCGTTGCGCGACGAGATCGGCGTGGTCACGCAGGACACGTTCCTTTTCCACGACACGGTCTACGAGAACATCCGTTATGGCCGGCTCGACGCCACGGGAGCGGAAATCCACGAGGCGGCGCGCCAGGCGTACATCCACGATTTCATCCTGACGCTGCCGCAGGGCTACCAGACTCGTGTCGGGGACAAGGGCGCGCGGCTCTCCGGCGGTCAGCAGCAGCGGCTCGCCATTGCGCGGGCGCTGCTCAAAAACGCGCCGATCCTGTTGTTAGACGAAGCCACGAGCGCACTCGACAGCGAGAGCGAGCGCATGATCCAGATCGCGCTGGAAACACTCTCCAAGGGTAAGACGGTCATCGCCATCGCGCACCGGCTTTCGACGATCCTGAAGGCGGACGCCATCGTCGTCATGGACGCCGGTCGCATCCACGAACAGGGCACGCACGCGTCCCTGTACGAACAGGGTGGAATGTACCGGCGCTTGTACGATTTGCAGTTCGATCACGAAGCCCATTTGCAGGAAGCTGTGACGGGTTCCTGACACTCTTCAGCGGAGGGAAGTTCGTCCGGCAAGATGAACTCACTTCCCATTCACAAAGGTCCCTCTTTGATTCACACGCTTGCACCGATCGAAGAAGAGCAGGAAGTGTTTGTCAGCATCGCGGCGATTGAGCGGCTTGTCGGCGAGACACGTCCAAGTTCGGTGCTTGCTCCATCATCGAGGATTCTTTATCCTGCCGCCATGCAAGCACACCGCGCCGAAGCCACGCTGTCCGAGGATGGCGTCGTCACACTGCGCGGCATTCCTTTTCGCCGGGGCGAAACGGTCGAGATTATCGTTCTTCCATCTCCGATCCCCGCCACGTCTCGCTCCCTTTATCCCCTGCGCGGCACTCCCGTCACGCTGCTCTCACCCACCGAACCCGTGGCGGAGGCTGACTGGGAGGCGGCTTGATGGTCGTCCTCGACACGCGCATCTGGATTTGGTGGGTCCACGCCGACACGTCGTTACCCGCTCCCATTCGCACCTTGCTCGACGCCTCTGAGCAGACCGGCCTCGCCGTGAGCGCTATTCCCTGCTGGGAGGTCGCCAAGCTTATCGAGCATGAGAGACTTACCTTACCCTGTCCCGTCTTGGACTGGCTTCAGCAGGCGCTTTCGTATCCGGGTGTCCGCCTCATCGATCTTTCGCCCGGCATCTGTGTAGAATCCACGCGGCTTCCGGGCGAGTTTCACCGCGACCCGGCTGATCAGCTCATTGTCGCCACCGCTCGCGTTCTCGGTGCCCCGCTCGTCACTGTGGACAGTAAGATTTTGCAGTATGCACACGTCAAACTCGCTCCACCAAACATTTAGTTTGGCGGCGTCAGGTTTTACAGGACACGCTCTATAGAGCGGCGGCTCTTCTCGCTTCCTCGTTCGCGCGCGGCGCGCGCGTGACACTTGGCAAGGAAATCGCTACGGATGTGTCTCCGTATGAGGCAACTCCTGAAGCATTACGCCCGCCGGGTGCTGCCCGGCAGTCTGATTAGCCACCTCAAGGACCGCAGCGAACGGCGCTTCGTGACGGCCACCCCGCGGCACGCCTGCACGCTCGCAGAAGGTGCGGACACCATCCGATGCCGGTTCGACGATGGGCGTTCGTTCGTGGGAGCGCGGGATTGCCACGGGGAACTGCACTATTTCACCGACTCGCCGCGCGGTCGGACGGAGTTTAGCGCGCTGGTGGAGGCGGCGGAAGGGGCGCAGGTCGCCTTCGACATCGGCGCGCACGCCGGGATGATCTCGGCGTTGTTCTGTGCCGCCAATCCGCAGATGAAGGTTTACGCGTTCGAGCCTTCGCCGCTGCTGTGCCGGCGGTTGGAAAACACGGCGGCCCTGAACGGTTTCACCGACCGGCTGAGCATCCAGCCCATTGGCATCGGGGCGGAAGCCGGCATGACCGACATGCTGATCGACCCGGCAGGCGGCTTCGTGCAGACGCAACGCTTCGACCACACGATGTGGGCGCAACCGGAAACGATCCAGATCCGGCTGGAAACCATCGCGCAGGCGGCCGAGCGGCTGGAGGTCGTGCCCGACCTGGTCAAGCTCGACATCGAAGGCTTCGAGTACGAGGCGATCCGGGGTTCGTGCGACTTCTTGCGGCAGCACCGGCCGACGCTCCTGCTCGAACTCCACCTCAACTACCTGGAGGAACGCCGACGGTCTGCCCGCACGCTGGTCGGAACCCTCATGAACGCGGGCTACACCGCGACGACGTATTCCGGCCGCACCTTGCGTCCCGCGCAGGTCTATGCGTCGCCGCTCTCGACCGTTCACCTGCTGTTGCGAGGGGCTTGAGGCGCCTCGGCGCGTGGGTTTTCCCGCGGACACGCGCAGATTCGGGCACTCGCCCGGACCACCGGCAGCGTATTGGAAGCTACCACCGATGCACCTGCCTATTTCCGATGCCTCCCCCCGCGCTCTGCGGGTCTTCGTGGTCGAGAACCACCTCGACACCCTCAAGTACCTGCGCATGTACCTGGAGACAGTCGGCCACCAGGTGTCGTCGGCCCACACGATGGAGGAAGCCCTGGCGGCGTTGCCGATGGCGGACCCCGACGTGCTCCTGTCCGACATCGGCCTACCCGACGGCACGGGCTGGGAGCTGTTGCAGCGCTTGAATGGGCGCTTCCGCCGGCCGGTGTACGCCCTGGCCATGAGCGGGTACGGCCTCAACGCCGACCAGGCCCGCAGCCGTGCGGCGGGCTTCCGTCACCATCTGCTCAAGCCCTTTTCCCCCGACCGGCTGGACGCTTTGCTCGACGAGGCCGCTCGCGAGCTCGCCACGGTCTGAGAGTAGCTGTACGTTGCCGCGTTTGCATGGTTCCGCTCAAACTGTTGCTCATTGAGGACGACGCGAATACAGCCGAATCGTTGTGCCGGTTGCTGACGCGCACGCTGCCCGCCGGTTCGTCGATCCAGACCGTCGGCACCCTTGCCGACGGTCTCGCGCACCTGGCTTCCACCCCGCCTGACGCCGTGCTGCTCGACCTGGGGCTGCCCGACAGCGACGGCCTCCACACCCTGGAGCGCATCTACGGACCGGCGCGCACGGTGCCGTGCGTCGTCCTGACCGGCCGCGACGAAGCGGAACTCGTGCAGCAGGCTATTGAGGGCGGCGTGCAGGAGTATCTCGTCAAAGGCGAGTTCAGTGGCCCGGCCATCGCGCGCACTCTGCGTCAGGCCATCGAGCGCAAGCGCACCCAGGTCGCCCTGGAGCACGCTGGCGCGGAGAACCAACGCTGGGTCACCGCCATCGATAACGCCGCCGTAGGCATGATCCTCGTGGATGCCACCCCGTCCGACTTGCCCATCGTTTTCGCCAACGCGGCCTTCAGTCGCATCACCGGCTACGACGGAAAAGAAATCATGGGGCGCAACTGCCGCTTCATGCAGGGTCCGGAGACCGACCGCAGCGTCGTGGCTCAGATCCGCAAGGCGTTGGGGCAGGAAAATCCCTTCCGCGCTGAACTGCTCAACTACCGCAAGGACGGCACGACCTTCTGGAACGAGTTGTCGATCTCCCCCGTGCGCGATACGACTGGGCGGCTGACCCACTACGTGGGCGTGACTAACGATGTCACCACCCGCCGCGAGACGGAGGCAGCCTTCGCCGCCACGCAGGAGCGGCTGCGCTTGATCGTCGAAGGCGCGGTGGAGCACGGCATCGTCTCCATGGACTTAGAGGGACGGGTCACGAGTTGGAACTCCGGTGCCGAGGCGATCACCCAATATGCTGCCGCGGAGGCGCTCGGACAGCCGCTGGACCTGATCTTCGTGTCCGACGACCTCGCCGCCGGGGTTCCTGCCAAGGAGATGGCCGAGGCGCTCGCCGCCGGTCATTGTCGGGGCGAACGCTGGCACCAGCGCCGGGACGGCAGCCGCTTCTGGGGCGATTGTGCCCTGCTGCCCATGCGCGCACGGCCTGGTGGCGAGGCGGTAGGGTTCATCAAAATTTTCAGCGACGAGACAGACCGCATCAAGACCCGCCGCGCGCTCGAACTCAGCCGTGAGGAACTCGTCGCTGCCTTGCAGAACGCCGAGCGTGCCCGCGCTGAGGCCGAGGTCGCCAACACCGCCAAGGACCATTTCCTGGCCGTGCTCTCCCACGAACTGCGCACGCCGCTGACCCCCGTGCTGCTCGCCACCCACGCGTTGCGCCGCCGCCGCGACCTGACTCCGGCAGTGTCCGAAGCCATGGAAATGATCGCGCGCAACGTGGAACTGGAGGTCAGCTTCATCGACGAGATGCTAGACTTCACCCGTCTGTCGCGCGGCAAACTCGAACTCGCGCGCGCTCCCATGGACCTGCACGAGGCTATCCGGCACGCCGCCGAGATCAGCCAACCCGATATCCAGGCCAAGTGCCAGCGTCTGACGCTCCGCCTCGATGCGCCCGCGCCGCAGATTGAAGGCGACTTCGCGCGCTTGCAGCAGGTGTTTTGGAATCTGCTCAAGAACGCAAGCAAGTTCACGCCCGTGAGCGGCGAGATTTCTGTGAGCACCCGGGAAGGAGAAAAGCCCGGGCAAATCGTGGTCGAGGTGGCGGACACTGGCATCGGCATCGAACCGGCGGCGCTGCCGAAGATTTTCCAGCCCTTCGAGCAGGCCAACGATTCCATCATGCGTGAGTTCGGCGGCCTCGGTCTGGGACTGGCTATCGCCCGGGTCGCGGTGGAGGCGCACGGCGGCGCGATCCACGCTGATAGCCCGGGTGTGGGTCAAGGGACGACCTTCACCGTGTGCTTGCCGCGCCTGGGCGCATCAGAAGACGTTTGTGACAAAAACTGATTTTTGTCACTTGTAATTGACTGGGGTGGGTCAACTGTGTGGGACAACGTATGAAGACTACTGGTAATACTATTCTCATCACCGGCGGCGGCTCGGGCATCGGCCGCGGGCTCGCGGAGGCCTTTTATAAGCTAAACAATCAGGTGATCGTCTCCGGCCGCAAACAGCACACCCTTGACGCCGTCGTGGCCGCCAACCCCGGCGTGCGCGCGTTGACCGTGGACATGGCCGACGCGAACGGCGTGCGGGAGTTCGCGGCACGGTTGGCGGGTGAGTTCCCGGCGCTCAACGTCGTGGTGAACAACGCTGGCGTTGCCTTGCCCGAAAACCTGCGCGACCAGCCTGCGGAACTCGCCGACGTGGAAGCGATGGTCACCACCAACGTGCTCGGCCCCATCCGTCTGACGGCCGCACTCCTGCCGGGTTTGCTCAAACAGGAACGCGCCGCGGTGATGAACGTCTCCAGTGGCCTGGCGATGGTGCCCTTGGCGGCGATGCCGACGTACAGCGCGACGAAGGCGGCGCTCCACTCGTACTCGGAGTCTCTGCGCTACCAGCTCAAAGGCACGTCCGTGGAGGTGCTCGAACTGATCCCACCCTACGTGCAGACCATGCTGGGCGGCGAGAGGCAAGCCAATGACCCGCGCGCGATGCCGCTGGACGCGTTCATCAAGGAGGTCATGGATATCCTCCAGAATCAGCCCGACGCCACCGAGATCAACGTCAAGAACGTGTACCCATTGCGCTACGCCGCGGACAATGGGCAGGAAAAGTACCAACAGTTCTTCCAACAGTTGAACGACATGATGTCCGGGCAGAACCACTGAAGCAGGTTCCGCCGTCCAGCCACCTCACAGCCCCGTGTTCTGAGTGGGCTGTTTGGTGTCCTTCATCCTGGATTCGTCGTATTCCTTCTCGGCCTCGGGCATCCATCCCTCAATCTGCTGGATGCGCTGCCCGTTGGACGGATGGTCGCTGGAAAACTGTGGCGGCTGCCGACCATTCGCCTGCTCGTTCATGCGCTTCCAGAATGCCTCAGCCTCGTGGGGATCGTACCCCGCCCGCGCCATGTAGATCAGGCCGATGTGGTCGGCCTCGGACTCTTGTTCGCGGCTGAAGGGCAAGCTCACCCCGTAGCGACCCACCGCGCCGAGGGCAGCCATGACCTGTTGTTGCTGCTGGGGGTCCATGTTGCCGATACCGCCAGCAATGCCAGCCTCGGCGGTCTGGGTGAGTTGTTCGCGGAACATGCGCTCCGCCCCGTGGCGGCTGGTGGCATGGCCCATCTCGTGGCCGAGGACCGTGGCCAGCCCAGCGTCGTTCTGGCAAACCGGCAGGATCGCCGTGTACACGACGATCTCGCCGCCCGGCAGGCAGAAGGCGTTGACCTCCCGGCTGTTTACCACGCTGACGCGCCACTGGTACTGCACGCCCTTTTTCTCCATGGCCGCCGACGCCAACCGGCGCACGACGTTGGCGACCTTGTCATACTCCGGGCCGCTCTGGATGACGTTGCCGCTGTTTTCCTGGAGCACCTGCTGGTAGGCCTGAAGGCCCAACGTCTGTTCCTGTTGCGGGTCCATGCCGACGCGCTCGGAGCGGCCGGTCACGGGATTGACGTACTTCGGCGCGGTGACGTACCGGAAAGCCACGAAGGCCAAGGCAAGGATGATGGGCAGGATAGCGACGTGTCGGCGTTCCATGAGAGAAGGAAGAAGGGTCTACGGCTTTGCACCTCCATTTCGGAGGAAAGGCCAGCGCTGTCCTTATCCCCTCGCTCAGAGTTCCACCGCCTCGCCCGGTGGGGGGATGACCACTTCCATCGTCGGCTCCAGCTCGGCGAGCGTAGAGCGAAACCACTCCAATGCTCCCGGGTCGCCGTGGACGAGCACAACCTTCTTCGGCTGCAAGCGCCGGATATAATTGAGGATGTCCTCGCGCTGCGAGTGCGCGCTGAAGTCGAACACCTCCACCTGCGCGTTCCGGGGCACGGGCGGATTCTCCTTGTCGAGCGTCACCATCTCGCCCGGCTTGGCAGCGCGCAACTTGCCGGCAGGTGAATCCGGGTCCGCGTAGCCGACGAAGAACACGGCGTTACGCGCGTCGTCGAGCATCCGTTGGGCGAACTTGTTGGACAGCGTGTGCTCGGTCATCATCCCGCTGCTCAGCGCATAGATGCGCCGCGCCTTGATCGGTGACGAACCCGCCTCGCGCCCGCCCAGGACGTACGGCGCGACCGTGTCCAGCAGCGACACACCCGGCAACAACCGTGGGCTGCTCGCCGCAAACCGGTCATAAATCTCGCTCATCTTGGCGCCTAGCCCGCCGATGTAAATGGGCACTTCGCCGAGGAGACCCTTCTCCTTCATGCGCAGGAAAACGCCGAGCATCTCCTGGGTCTTGCCCAATGCGAACACCGGCAGCAGCACCGCTCCCTCCCGCGCGAACACCTCCCGCAGCCCCCGCGCCAGCCGCGCTTCCTCCTCCGCGCGTGTCGCCCCCGGACGGGCTGGCGCGTCGCCGCGGGTCGTCTCGATGATGAGCGTATCCACGGGCTCCGCCGCCGGTTCCTTCGTCCCCGGGAAACCCGCCGCACGGCTGACCGTCTGGTCGAGGAAGTTCACGTCCCCGCTGTAGAACACCCGCTTCCCCTCCGCGCGCAGCAGCACCCCGCACGAGCCCAAGATGTGCCCGGCGTCGAAGAACTCGAAGCTCACCGGGGCCTCCTCCGGCCGGGCAATGCGCTCGCCGTCCAGACTCCAGAGTTGGCGCAACCCGCACGGCTGCCAGACCTGCGCATACTGTTCGGCCTCGCGGTGGCTGAAGAGGACGTTCGGCCCCGAAGCACGCGCGGGGTTGCCGTCGCCGCCGCCGTGCTTGATCATCACGTTGACGCTGTTGTGCAGGAGCGCCTCGCCGAGCGAAGCCGTGGGCGCGCTCATGAAAACTCGCGCGTGCGGCTGCCGGCGCATGAGCACGGGCAGGGAGCCGATGTGGTCGAGATGCGCGTGGGAGACGATGATGGCGTCGAGCGAATCGTCGGGCACGGCGCGCAGTTCGGGCGTGGCGTCGTCGCCCTCGTGCTTGGGGTGCATGCCGCAGTCGAGCACCAGCGACCGGCCGGCGAGTTCGAGCAGGTAGGAGTTGGCCCCGATCTCGTTGTGCCGGGTCAGGTTCGTGAAACGCATGGACAAATTTCGCCGCGGACCTGGACGAAAGAAGTCCGTCCATAGCCGATCTGCCCGCGACAAGCAAACGGCCAGTGAAATTACGCCCGGCGCGCCGGAAAAGTTGCGCCGGGGGCGGTTCCTGGCGCAACTCCCGCTTGCCGGAGCGGTTATTATGGTGGCGTACCCGGACTTGCGCGCCTTTTTCTTCCCTCCCGCCATGCTCACGCCCCTGCCTCCCGAACAATGGGACCGCGCCAAGGCCGCCCACCTGCTCAACCGCGCCGGCTTCGGCGGCGCGCCCGCGCACATCGACTCCCTGGCGGGGAGCGGGATGGCCGCGACAGTGCGCTACCTCGTCGATGGCCCGGTCACCCCCGTAGCCGCCGACCCTCCCGCGTGGGCTCAGCCGCGCGACCTCGTCGCCCAGCGCGAGCAGGTGCAGGAGGCCATGATGGCCGTGCCCGCCAACGCCGGCGAAGATGCCATGAAGCAAGCGCGCAAGCAGGTCATCAAGGACGAGCG
>CAXTQD010000080.1:15425-16954 GCA_964246175.1 uncultured Chthoniobacterales bacterium
GAACAGTACCTCCACTTCACCGACCTCATCGGCTGGTGGGTCGAGCGGATGCGGCGTTCCCAGGACCCGCTGGAGGAGAAGATGACGCTTTTCTGGCACGGGCACTTCGCCACGAGCGCGGTCAAGGTGAAGGACGCCTACCTCATGTGGCGGCAGAACCAGACCTTCCGCGAGCATGCGCGCGGCAACTTCGGCGTGCTGGTCAAGGCCGTCTCGCGCGACCCGGCGATGATCGACTGGCTCGACCTGCGCGAGAGCCGGGCGGCACATCCCAACGAGAACTTCGCCCGCGAGGTGATGGAGCTTTTCACCCTCGGCGAGGGCAACTACACCGAGAAAGACGTGACCGAAGGGGCGCGCGCCTTCACCGGCTACCGCATCGAGCCGCGCAACCAGAGCTTCCGCTTCGACGGGCGCGACCACGACAACACGCCCAAAACGTTCCTCGGCCGCAGCGACGTGCAGGACGGCGACCAGGCCATCGACACGATCCTCGCCCAGCCGGCCTGCGCGCGGTTCATCGCCCGCAAGCTGTGGACGTTCTTCGCGTATGAGAACCCCTCCGACGCCCTCGTTGAGACGCTCGCCGGCACGGTGCGCGCCAGCCACTACGAAATGCGCCCGATCCTGCACCGGCTCTTCACGAGCGCGGAGTTCTACTCGCCCGCGGCGATGCGCACGCAGATTAAAAGCCCCGTGCAGTGGGTCGTCCAGACCGCGCGCGAACTGGAGATCACCCTGCCCGGCAACGGCCCGCTCCAAGCGGCGTTGCGGCAGATGGGCCAGGTGCCCTTCAACCCGCCGAGCGTCAAGGGCTGGGATGGCGGCAAGGCGTGGATCAGCACGTCCACGCTCCTGACCCGCTACAACCTCGCGGGGAGTCTCCTCGGCACCGGCCCACAACGTCCCGCCGCGCCCGTGCTCGACGACGAAGGCGCGGAAGTGCCCGAGGAAGCCGCCAGCCCGTCCGTGCCCACCGAGAGGCCTGACCTCCAAAAGCTCGCCCCTGCCGCCCTGCGCGACAACCCGGCGGCGCTGGTGCAGGCTCTCGCCGCCCGGCTCTTCCACGGCCCGCCAACCGACAAGCAGCACGCCGCCTTCCTCACCTATCTACAAACCGTTGCCCCCGACAGCCACGCCTCCGACGGGGCGGTGGCCGGGCTCATGCACCTGATGATGAGCACGCCGCACTTCCAACTCTGCTGAAATCCTCTTCCCTCCTGCCATGAGCAACGATTCCCACCACGACTCCGACGCGGACCACGAACGCGGCACGCTCCAAACCCGCCGCGCGTTCCTGCGCACGAGCCTGCTCGGAGCAGCAGCGAGTTGGACGCTGCCGACGTTCATCAACTCGACCTTCAACGCCCTCCACGCCGAGGCCGCCGACCGCGCCACGCAGGTCGTCACCGGCACGGACGGCCCCATCCTCGTCGTGCTCCAGCAGGCCGGCGGCAACGACGGCCTGAACATGCTGCCGCCGTGGGCCGACGACACCTACCACCGCCTGCGGCCCACCCTGGCGCACC
>CAXTQD010000081.1:0-16923 GCA_964246175.1 uncultured Chthoniobacterales bacterium
GCGCCTGCGCGCCTCGCTTCTCAACAACGACGCCGCCGACGGACTGCCGCGCACAAACCTCGATCCTGTCTTCGACACAGCACTTTCCCGATGAAGACCGCCGTTCCCCTCCCACTTTCCTTCCGGTCCAGCCGCGTTCTGCTCGTCGGCGTCGCGTTGCTCGTCGGGTGCGCCACGCACCCGAAAACGGTCGTGGTGCCGCCGCTGCCGCGCGACGTGCCCGGCACGACGCTACCCAGCGAGGGCATCGAGAGCGTGCGCTACGCGGAGAACATCAAGGCGTACCCGGTCAACCGCTACGTCGATCCGGCCAACCGCGGTCTCATGCACGAGGGCCACACCCTCTACCGCGTGGAAACCAGCGCGCGCTGGAACCTGCGGCCCAATCAGCCCGTGCCTGTCCCGCTGGGGCCTTCGGTGGCCGTCGTGCGCAATCCTGCCGCCCATCCCGGACCCCTGCCCGGTGAGCTGACGGCCGAGCTTTCGCGCCAGAAGGAGGCGACGCGCACCGTGATCGCCCAGGGCGAGCGCCTGGGCGGCAGCATCGACCGGCTCCAGAGCGCGCTTAACCAGACCGCCGAGACGGCGCAGCAGCAGCGCACCATGCAGGCCGAACTGACCCGGGCGCAGGGCCGCATCGAGCAGCTTGAAAAAGATCGGCAGGAACGCGCTTCCACCGGGGGAACCGCCGAACCGCCTGCGCCGTCGCCAGTGCCCACGGCCACGCCCGACGGGAGGAAGTCCGACGGCTTCGAGTCACCGTGAAGCGCGAGCGGCGACCCCGCTTTTGTCCGGAACCACCAACCAACACCAAGCACTTCAACTCCATCCCGACATGGCCGAGGCCTCTGCACCCGACATGATCCAGGTCACCCTCGATCTGGATCGAAAAACCTTCGACGACTTCCGCCACGCCCGCGACCAGTGGGAAGCCTCGCTGGGCATCGCGCCCGACGTGGGCTGGCTCCTGGCGTTCGCCCTGCAAACGACCGATCCCATCCAGACCGTCGAGATCGCCGACGAGATGGCGCTCGACTACCTGCGCAACCGCATCTCGCTGCCCTGAAGAAAGAAAGGTCACGTCCATGCAACGCAAACCCAACCCGGCCCAGAACTCTGCCGCCGACGCCGAAGGCTCCCGGATCGACGCCGCGCAGGCGTCGGGATCGAAGTACCGCACCAACCCGCAGGTGGAAGCGGACCTCGCCGACTGGCGCGAGCGCAATCCCAACCAGGTGGAGTACGTCAAAAACATGCCGCGCGAGCGGCTGGAGAACAGTTATTTTCTGCGGCTCATGCGCGCCGAGCGCCAAAAAGAAGCAGCGCGCGAAGCCATCGCCAGCCGCTTCATGGCGGACGAACCGCTGCTGCAAGCCTACATGGTGCGCGCGCAGAAGCTCGCGAGCAAAATGAACCTGGGTGCCGGTGACGAAGCGCAGATCAAAGCGGCGGCGCTGGACCTGTTTTTGAGTGACCGCCGGGCAAACGCGATCACCGCGCGGAAACTCAGCAACGGCGCGGGACAGGCATCCGGGGAAAAGCCTGCGGCGGGACGGATACGGGCATAAGCCCGCCCGAGAAATCGGAAAGATCCGACGGTGGCGACAAGCGCCGGGCGTTCTTCACAGTCGGCTTGCCTTTGGCGTTCCAAGCAACGCCAATCGCCTCAGAGCTTTGTCCGTGCCGGGCTCCGGCGACCGGCGGGCGGCTGCCGCCACTCTCCTGTGAATAACAGGAAGTCAGCGCACCTCATGCGAAAGCCCCGACGAAACCCTCCGCTACGGGCGCTGCCATCCTACGTTCCTGACAGAGTGTTTTCCTCCAACGCTGCCCGCAGGCGGGCCAAGCTTGCGAGCAGTCCGTCGAAGGTCGGTGGCTGGCCGAAGTAGAGTCCTCGCTCGGACTCGAAACGCGCACGCAGCCGCGCCGTGTGGTCGTCGGTCAGGGCAAACACCGGGCTGCGCCGGAGATCAAACGCCTCGGGGTCGAGATTGGCGTCATAGAACCGATTGCTCACGACGATGGCGGCGCGCACCAGCGCCGGGAATTCCGTGCCGCGCACGAAGGTTTCGATGGCAGGCAATTTGTCGAAGAGCTGCGCCACGTCGTAAAGATGGCGTGGGCTGAAACGGTCGAGGTCGTTGGTGGACAACGCGACGTGGATAGCCAGAAGCTTTTCGACCAGGGTGCGGCTCGGGTCCAGCAACTCCATGGCGAACGGCGCCAGGTCTTCCTCATACCCGTTCAAGGCGGCGGGATCGTCCAACGGGAACGCCGCCAGGTGGTCGGCGACCAGAGAATTGAGCGGCAGCGACACATGCGGGCGGCTGCCGCCCCGAAAACCCATCTCGACCAGCACCGTGTTGAAGGCATCCGCCCGTTCGCCTTCAACGGTCGGAATCGGATAGCGCAGATAACCATTGTAGGGACCGCGAAAATAGTAGAACGGGAACTCGCCGGGCGCGATGTTCTCCGTGGACGGCAGGCGCAACGGGGTGGCGGCTTCCACCACGGTGCGGACTCGCTTGAGCAGCCTTTCACGCGCGCCGCCGCCGACGGGCACGTCGCCGTACGCCGGTCCGGTCAGGAGCAGGTCAACGTCCTCGGAAAAGCGGTCGATCACCTTCCAGCCTTTGGAGAGGCTGGTGCCTCCCTTGAAGATCACCTGACCGTGCAACGGCGCGTCGGCGGCGATGGCGCGCAGCACGCGCGTGGCCCAGTAGTCCTTGAGCACCAGCACGGGCAGGAGTTGCAAACGCTCGGCCACGATCCGCGCCAGCGCGGGGAAGTCGGGGTGATCGCCAAGGAAAGCCATGAGCTGTTTCAGAGGGGATCGGCGACGATCCGCCAACTGGCGGCGTGCGCCAGGGTACGATGGGCTCGCGCCGGCAGACCGTAGCGCGAGAACGCGTTGAGGCTCTGGCGCAGACGTTCCACGGCCGCGTGGTCCACCGGTCTGTCGGACTCGGCCAGGAGATCCTCGCCTATCGCGCCGAGGAGCGCGCGCACCCGCGGTGGTTCCGCCAGCGCGTAGCGCGCCAGCCGCCCATAATCCAGCCGGCCGGTGGACAGAAGCATTTTGAGACGGTTGAGCACCGTCGCCGGGTCGGCATCGGGGATGGAGCGCACCTCGCGCAAGGCGTCGAGCGCGGCCCGCTCCTCCGGGTGGATGTCCGGCTGACGGTGCAATGGCCGCACCCGCGTGCGCATCCGCAGCCCCCGTGCCGGTGGCGCAGGACGCATGGGCCGAGCCGACGCGCGGACGATCTCCGCGCCGCTTACCTGCGTAGTCAGGCCGAGACGGTTGTACTGCGCGACGCCGGCAGCCAGAGGTTTGACACCCACGCGCCGCATGGCGGCATCGGCAACGGCGTCAGGATCGGGGGAGCTGGCACCGAAAGTGGTGGTTCGCGGTCGGTGGTAGAGACCCCGGCGCACCCGGCGCAGCTCGCCGGTTTTGTTCAGCCGGGAAAGCGCCGCCGCCACTGCAAGAGGGTCCAGATCGGCAAAATCCTCAAAGCTCCAGAGCTTGTCGGCCACGCCGCGCAGAATGCGGCGACGCACCTCGCCCGCCACAGAAGAAGAGCGCGGTTTGTTCATGGGATTTTGCAGGGTGCCAATTCTTGTAAAGCATGGTCGAACCCTGACTTAATGTCAACTAAGTGCGGTGCTTTAATTGACATTACCCAGTGTGTGGCCGTTACGAAAGCTTCGCTGGCGGGGAGCGGAAGCAAGCCTGGAATCCGGGTAAGGCTGGCCTAATCGGCCGCCGTTCTTCACAGTCGGCTTGCCTTTGGCGTTCCAAGCAACGCCAATCGCCTCAGAGCTTTGTCCGTGCCGGGCTCCGGCGACCGGCGGGCGGCTGCCGCCACTCTCCTGTGAATAACGGGTCAATGGCTCGCAGGATGCACGTGACTTCCAAAGCGCACCAGGCGCGCGTGCAAACACAATAAAACCTGCCAAGATCGGCGCAGGCTCGAAGTGGCGGTCGCGCGAGAAGCCCGCAGGCACGCTTTCTAATTTTCCTTCGGCGGAACGGTAAACCCTTTCGCGGCTTCGACCAGAGTGTCCGCTCCGCGTGCACGCAGGAGGAGAGCGAAAGCTTCCGCTCCCAGTTCCTGGAGAGGTTGGCCGGTGCCTTGCAGGAATTGGTGCCAGGCATTCGGCAGGTAGGTTTCCACCTTTGTGACGCCAGCGGCTTTGAGTTTCGCGCGGTGGGTACGGACGTTTTCGCGCACCTGGCTTTTCCGGTCGAGCGGTGAAGTCGGCGGTCGTCCTACCCTCGATTGGGTAATAGCAGGCAGGCTGCCATTTTCCGCCGGCTGAGACGCGGCATCGCCCGAAACTTTTTTACTGGCTGCACTCTTTTTTGGTTGCATTATGATTACATGTAATCTATATTCTTCTGTAGTTCGGTACGCCGGTCAAGCCGACCGGAGCCAGAACAAAAAGTCACGAAACGAACCCCATCCATATGACCAACCTAATGCTCCACTGCGGCGCTTCCAAGATCGAACGCGGCGCGCTGGCCACCATCCCCACGCCCCGACCCACCGAGAGCTGGTTTCCCATCCCGCACACCGCTCTCATCGAACGGGTCGAGCAAACTCTCACGGCCACCAATATGCGGGTGGTCAACGAGGCGCACGGCCTTTCCGCCGACGGTCTGCGTTACTTCGGTCTGCTGGAGGTCGCCAACTGCCAGGAGACTGAGGACTACGCCTACGTGCTCGGCCTGCGCAACTCCCACGACAAACGCTTTCCCGCCGGCCTCGCCGTGGGTGCGAGCGTGTTCGTGTGCGACAACCTCTCCTTCAGCGGCGAGATCAAGATCGGCCGCAAGCACACTCGCCACCTAGACCGCGACCTGCCGGGGCTGGTCTCGGGCGCGGTGGGCCAACTCGCCGACCGCTGGCACGAGCAGGCCCGTCGCATCGCGGCCTACCGCTCCCACGAGTTGGGCGACCGGCAGGCGCACGACCTGATCCTGCGCGCCCTCGATGCGCGGGCGATCACGTTGACCCAAATCCCGCGCATCCTCACCGAGTGGCGCACGCCCCGGCACCCGGAGTTCGCGGTGGATGGCCGGACGGCGTGGCGGCTCTTCAACGCCGTCACCGAGGCCACCAAGGGCAGCGGGCTGTGGAGCCTGCCGACGCGCACCCAGGCGCTGCACGCCCTGCTCGACACGGAAGTCGGCCTGTTCGGCCGCAACTGAAAACGAACTGACTCACCAGAAGAGATCCCCCGCGTGTTGAAGCCACGTGGAGGCCCTGATTTACAACACTACTCAATGTTTGACACGGAGTCTCACGACCTGCGTGGTTTTCGGCGAACCTGATAGAACCTCGCCTCTCCCAACAGCCAAGCCGTGGAGACGCCCAGACATCTCGCTAAAGCAAGTAACTCGTAGTCGGTGACGTAGCGTTTACCGCTTTCGATGCGCGAGACCATCGTGCGACAAACCGAAAAGCCAGCAGTGCGCAAACAATTGGAAAGTGCCACCTGAGAGAAATTCAGGCTCGGTCGTTGCCGGGCCTGTCGTACCCGAAGGCCCACAACATTCTTGGTGTTTGGCGGACCAGGTGTTTTCATGCGGAAGCGAACCAGTGGCATCAGAGATTCCGGCTGGAGCAGAGATCACGTCCTGTGAGCCAGATCGACTTCCGTGAATTGTTGCTCCCGGTTGGGCAAGCCTGTGGCAGCCACGCTGGCCGCTGCCCCGCTAGCCGACTTCGACGACGACTTTGCCGAAGGGTCCTCGCTCCAGGTGTGCAAAGGCGGCGGGAGCTTCCGCGAACGGGTACACCCGGTCGACCACCGGGTGGATTTCTGCCGCAGCCAGTGCGCGGTTCATCTCCTCGAACGCCCGCCGGTGTCCGACGCCCACCGTGTGCAGCGTGCCGTACTTGAGCATGAAAGGGATGATATCCATCTCCAATTGGTCGTCGGCGAGAAAACCGATCAGCGCGATCTGTCCGCCCCGCGCCATCGCCCGTTGGGAACACCGCAAATTCTCGCCCCCCGCTACCTCGAGAACGTGGTCTGCCCCCCGTCCCCCGGTGAGGACAAGGACCTCCTGATCCCAAGCGGGTTGACGGGTGTAATTGATAATATCCGCGGCTCCGAGTTGTCCGGCGCGCGCGAGCTTCTCGTCGCTGCCCGAGGTGACGATCACCCGCGCACCGGCCGCCACGGCCAATTGGACCGCGAAGAGCGACACGCCGCCCGTGCCCTGGACCAGCACCGTCTGGCCCGGCAGGAGCGGCTGGGTGGCAAAAAGCGCCCACCAAGCGGTCAAAGCCGCGATAGGCAGGGTCGAAGCTTCCGCGTCGCTCAGGTACGCGGGGGTCGCCACCGCAGCTTCCTCGTCGAGGAGCATGAACTCGGACAACACGCCAGGCAGCGGCCCGCCGAGAGACGAGGCGGCTTGGGCCGCCGAAGGCACCGCCCCGTCCAACCAGCGGGTATAGAAGTGGGTGGTCACCCGGTCGCCGACCTGGCAGCGGGTCACGCCTTCGCCTACGGCTGCCACCGTGCCCGCGGCATCCGAGGCGGGCACGAAGGGAAAGTGCAGGTCCGGGAAGAACTTGCCTTCGACGACCCGCTTATCCCGGTAGTTGAGCGAGGCGGCAGCCACGCGGACCAGAATCTGATGCGGTCCAGGTTGCGGCACGCGGCTTTCCGCAAGTTCCAGACGATCCGGGCCGAAGCCGGTGAGTTGCCACTGTTTCATCATCCATCCACGCTAGACCTCGCTGACAACCCGGCGATGACGATTGCGGCATCCGACGATGCGCGTAGGGTATCGTTCTTTGCTATGGAGATGCGCCACCTGCTCGCCTTTGTCACCGTGGCGCAGGAACGCCACTTCGGCCGCGCGGCGGAACGCCTGGGCATCACCCAGCCGCCCTTGAGCCGGCAGATCCAGCAACTTGAAACGGAGTTGGGTTTAAAGCTCTTCGTCCGCAACGCCCGCGCGGTGGAACTCACCCCGGAAGGCGTGAGCTACCTGACCGCCGTGCGCCCGCACTTGGCTGGCCTGGAGCGGGCGGCCGAAGCGGCGCAGGCCATCCGGCGTGAACCTGCGGGCAAAGTGCGGGTCGGCTTGGTGAGCAGCTTGTCCTACCGGTTCATGCCCCATCTCCTGGCGGCGATGCGCCGGGTGGCTCCGAACGTCGGCGCGGAATTGATCGAGCAGTCCAGCGTGGAGCAATGCCGGGGCGTGCGCGAACGTCGGCTGGACGTCGGCTTGGTCTTCCTGCCCGTGGAAGCCGGGGAACTCAATATGCGCTGGCTCTTTCGTGAACCGCTGATGGTGATGCTCGCCGCCGGGCACCCGCTCGCCGCGTCGCAGGAAGTCGCCCTGGATGCATTGGCCCGGGAGAGCTTCATCGTGTGCCCGCGCTACCGCCAAGTGGGCTTCCACGAAACCATCGTCGGACTCTGCCGCTCGACGGGCTTTGTGCCCCGGGTGGCGCACGAAGCCTCCTCCAGCACGATGATGGCCGAGCTGGTCGCGGCAGGTCTCGGCCTTGCGCTGGTGCCGCGCTCCGCCACGGCCCACGCGCATCCGGGTGTGATCTACCAACCCTTGGCGGGCGCTCCGCTGGTCCTAGAGATCGCCGCCGTCTGGCTGGCGGAGGCCATGACTCCCGCGCTCCGCCTCTTCCTCGATCAGGCCGTGAAGACGGCGCGGCGCGCCTGAATCCCGGTGCCTGCCCCTTCCCTATTCACTGCCGCCGACGGCGACCGACCCGCGAGGTTTCCTTCGGGTGCATGCTGCTTGTGCAAATGCACATCTTGGCTATCTCCGGCAGTCTGCGGGTAGGTTCTTCCAACACGGAGTTGCTGCGCGCTGCGGCGCTGCTGGCCACGCCATCCGTGCGCGTCACCCTCTACGAAGGCTTGGCCGACCTGCCCGCGTTCAATCCAGACCTGATGGAGGATGCGCCGGGCATGGTTTTGTTCCTGCGCGCACAAGTGGGCGCGGCGGCCGGCCTGCTGATCTCCAGCCCGGAGTACGGGCACGGCATGCCGGGCCCGCTCAAGAACGCGCTGGATTGGCTTTTCAGCGGCGAGCAGATGATCGACAAGCCCGTGGCTATCCTCAACGCCTCGCCACTTTCTGTGTACGCCGACGCTTCCCTGCGTGAGACAATCAAGCTAATGTCCGCGCGGCTGGTGGCGACAGCGTCGGTCACCATGCCGGTATCAATGCGCAACCTGGATGCGGCGGCCATGGCCGCGGTTCCCGAAGTCGCGGCCACTCTCCGTGCGGCGTTGGCAGTTCTCGCGCAATCCATCCAAGCTGGCGAAGCCGCTAAAAATACGTGAGGACGACGCGGTAATCGGGACCCGCGAACTTCGGTCAAAACCGGCTGGCGGCCACCCGAGTGCCCGCTCAACGATCTCCACACCGGCCGGAAATTTGGCGAAATCGTGGTAGCCAAATATCTCCACCTCGGAACTGTGCTCCCGGGCCAGGCGGCGGAGTTCGGACAAACTCTCTTGCCTTTGGGTATCGTCTTCGGCTGCCAGGGTGGCAAGCGCCGAGATCGGATGGTCATCGCTGGAGAGTTCCACCCACAGGTAGTAAGCATCGCCGACATGCAGCAGCCAGCGACCGTCGTGCCGGAGGGCCACCCCGCAGTGCCCCAAGGTGTGGCCGAACAACGGGACCAACCGCAGATCGATCCCGTGGAACATCTCCAGGGAACGGGCTTCCAGCCCGAGCCAGCGCTCGGAGGACGTCGGGTGCGCGACCCAGCGTGGCTGGTGGGCAAACTGCGCCGACGAGTACCGTCCGGAACCCCTTTGCAGCCGCCCGTGTTCTTCCCGAGAAAGGTGGACCCTGGCGGTCGGGAAGTCGGCCAAGCCACCGACGTGGTCGTGGTCGGCGTGGGTGAGGAGGATATCGCTCACGTCCGCGGTCTGGAAGCCAAGCCGCTCGATGTGCCGGGCCGCTGTCAACGATGCGTGGAACTGAAAACCCGCCGCCTGGATGGCAGCTTGGCCGATGCGTTCCAACGGAGCCGCGATGTCCTGCAAGCCGATGCCCGTATCGACGAGCGCGAGACGCCCGTCGCGTTCGAGCAACAGACAATGGCAGGATGCCGCCGGGTTCGGCGGGGCGTGCAGGATGCCGCAATTTAGATGGTGAATCTTCATCCAGAGTTCGCCTCCTTGCCTGACAAATCGCAAGCATCCTACAAAGGCAAAAAGGGGCGTCAAGACGGAGCCTGCCAAGCGCGAGTTTAGTGCCGATTCGCAGCGTGGCGGATGGACGTTCGTTGGACCGCGCCGTTGGAAGCGGTTCGGCTTCCGACGGCCAGCCTGCTTTGCCGCGCCCGATTTTGATAGCAACCAGCGCGACTCGCCGGAATCGATGTATGCAGACGTAGGTTGCTCTTGAAAACGTCGGCTATAGGCCCATGCTTGCTCCTCGACTTATGCGCGTGAGCGACCTTCCGCAAGACTCCGTTCGCGATCAGGGTTCGCCCACCCTGCTCCCGTTCGTGGCGCAGTCGCGGGTGATGCTTACCAGCATCGAGTTGCTCGACCGGGTGGCCGAGATCGAGTGCGCCACGACCCTGCGCGACCAACGCAAAGTTCCCACCGAGTTTGACGGCGTGGCCGTTTGCCTGGCGAACTGGGCGGCCATCTACGGTCCTTTCGCCAGCCTGCGCATTTTGCAGGTGGCGGTGCGCGCGCTGCTCACGCCGGTGTGGATACCCCACGGCCAGCGGCCCTGCACGGGCAAGCTCATGCGCCTCTGGGTCCGCTACAGCGACCACCGCCGCCAAGCTCAACGCTCCAGGCCGACACGCCGTAGTTCGGCGCACATCGCCTCGTAGCTCATGCCGGCGTCGATCCGCAACGCCGCGACTTTTTCCGGCTGGCCGGAGGCGAGGTATGCTTCCGTCCAGGCCCGCGCCTGCTCATCGCTGACCTCGTGCCCTTCGATGGCCATCGACGCTTGCACGGCCCGCATCCGGGCGAGTTGTTCATCGGTGAGCGCCATCTGAACATTTTATCTGATTTGCTTTGGTGAAGCAATGATCGAAACGCACCGTAGTCGCGCAGAATTCGATTGGGAACGCATCCAGAAGATTGGCCTGCTACCCGGCGTCAAAACCTTGCGGCAGTACGATGAGCAGGTCTTCAAAGCCCTGACCACGGCCAAAGAGTTCGTGCGGCAGTTCCCGACGCTCAACCCATCCGTCGACTACATGCGGATTCTGCACCGCATCGTCTTCCACGAGGTGCATCCCTGGGCGGGAGAAATCCGCCAGCCCGGTCGCCTGCCACCGCGGGTGGGCGGATTCGTCACCTGCGAGCCGGAGCGGCTGGGAACCGAGCTGCGGATGCTGGAGTGCCAGACAGCCGAACTGCTCGCCAAGGCCGATCGGCAGAGCATTCTGCGCGTCATCGCGTTCCACCATGCCCGCTTCGAAATGCTCCACCCGTTCCTGGACGGCAACGGCCGCGTGGGCCGGCTCCTCGTTGAATCCCAGCTCAACGCCAGCGCCTTCGGAACTCGCGAGCGGCCGGAGGTGCCCCGGCAGGAGTATGGCGACGCGCTCCAGACTTCCAGCCGCATCTCCAACTTGTTGCCGCTGGTCAACCTCCTGCGTCGGCGCGAGGGTCTCACCAAACTCGACCAGCGCGTGGTGGAAGCACCCTTCCGGCTCGGGCAACAGTTCGACGAAGAGAAGGGGCTGGCGCTGACGATGGACCAGGAACTCGAACGCTCACGTCGCCTCGTGGCTGGCAGGGTGCGCCAGAGCCAGTGGGCAAGCTGACGTTTTTCCCGGTGACGTTTTCTGCGCCCCGTCGCCGTCCGTTGCGTGTCCGGCCAGGGGGCTTAGCGCCAATCGCCCTCGCAACTCGGCCAGACGCTGCTTGTGCTTGAAGAGGCGGATGCGCTGGACGCGCTCCTCCCGGACCACGAGGTGCCTTTCCATCGCCTGCCAAACCTCGAGTTTGGCCAGGATGGGGCTCTGGTCCTGACGGGCGTATTTCTTCAGGTCGCGCATGTTGTTGTAGCGGGTAGGCTCCGCCCGGGTGGCGCGTGCTCGCAGGAGCACTCGCATGGTGTACATGATGTCGCGGGGTGTCTCTGAAAACAGTTCGATCCACTCCTTTCCGTCGATGGTTCTGATTTTACCTGTGCGCATGGCGACGGTACTAAAACGAGCCTTTCCGCCACCTCAAATCACCCGTGCTAAACCCGCACATCACACAGACCCGGCCCATTTACTTAGCGATTGTCTGGCAAGTGTTTGGATGGTTCCGGAAAAGTGTGTAAATGCGCAAAAATCTTTTTTGCGCCGCTTCTGTCAGCCGCTTCGGAGCCATAGGAACGCAGTCTGTTCCAAACAGTTATATACTATTCGATTTTTGTTTATTCCAAACGCGATGATGTGGTGGCGGCCATCCATGCCCAAGCCATTTCGTCCGAACAAAAAGGGCAAGCAACCGACCAAGTCGCTTCATACCCCTGCCTACGAACGCATCCGCACCTTGATCCGCGAGACCCGCTACGCCGCTGACCTGAGCCAGGAGGAATTGGCGGTGCGCTTGGGGCGCGAGCAGATCTACGTCAGCCGGTGTGAATCCGGTCTGCGGCGGGTGGATTTACTCGAATGGCTGGAGATCATCGTCGCCTGCAAAGCCAGCCCCCACGAGTTCATCGAAGCGATCTTGCCGATGGTCGAAATCCCGCGTGGAAACGACGCGAGCTAGAGAACGTTCACAACTCTGTGAATCTGACTTGGGCTCGGGTTCCTGGATACCACCTCAACCGCGAGCCAAGCTACGAGAGCCGTTCGGCGGCGCTAATCTGCTTGTTTCGCGCCAGCCTCGCCGATAGAAGATCACTTTGTGCTTTTCCGCTTTCTGCTGCTGGCGGCTTTCTTGTTTCCGGTGCCTGCGGACTCCGTCAAAACAGCCTTCCACGGGCGCAATGGTGCGTTTGTGATGGTGGATTGCGCGACGAAAGAGGTTTTCCGCTACAATCCTCAAGCTTGTCAGGAACAGCAGCCTCCTTGTTCCACCTTCAAAATCTGGAACTCTGCCATCGGGCTGGAGTTGGGCATCCTTTCTACTCCCGCCCAGCCTTTCTGGACCTGGGACGGCAAGAAGCGGGAGCGGGAGGAGTGGAACCGCAACCTCACGCTCGGGGAAGCGTTCGCGGTTTCCTGTTACCCTGCCTACCAAGTGCTCGCCCGCCAGATCGGCGCGCCGCGGATGCAGACATGGCTGGATAAACTTGGTTATGGGAACCGTGATATTTCTGCCGGCGTGGACGTGTTCTGGCTGCCTGCTACCAGCCGCAAACCCCTCTTGATCTCCCCGGACGAACAGGCCGAGATGATCCGCAAATTAGTCGATGGAGAACTCCCGCTTTCCCAGCAAACCCGGTCGGTTCTCAAGGAATTGATGACCTTCAAGAAAACGGACCGGGGCACCCTTTACGGCAAAACCGGTACGGGCGACCTGGCTCCCCCCGGCTACAGCGTGGCTTGGTACGTTGGATACGTGGAGTCGGCAGGAAAAACCTTCGCGTTCGCCTGTATGATCAAAGGAGAAGACATCACGGGTCCCAACGTACGGACCATGGTCGAACAGATCCTCTCAGATGACGGCTTGCTTTGAGGTGGCATGATTCCAAAGATTGTCATTTCCGGTGCCAGAAACAATGATCCTTTAACCCATCTACACGGCCCTTTTTGCGTTTGCCCGAAGCTGGAGGGGTGATGCATGATGGACGCCATGACCTGGGAGGATCTGAGAGACCTGTTGGTCGAGTTGAGCGAAGAGACCCGTGTCGCCACCACCCACGGGATGGACGCCGTGGCGCTCAACCTCCCGCCGGAGGAGTGGTTCATCTCCATGCGGTTCACCAACGCTTTGAGCATCGGCAGATACGAGGGTGATGAACTGCGGCTGGTGGGCACCGAGCAGATTCCTCTTCCGGAACTGACGGTCGCCTTCGTGCGGGATCGGGTGGAACAGGCGATGGCGCGGCAAGTACGCGGCATGCTCGACCCGGAGGCCGTCGAACTTTTTGCGCGCGAGATGAAAAAGCGGGCCGACGTTCACCGCGACCACGACCTCGGTTAAGATTTGATAGTCCCGTCCCCGCGCGATACCGCTGCTAGAAGTAGCTTCCTGGTGTATGCCCGAGCTATTTCGCTTTGCCCGACCACACGGTGCCCTGCAAGGTGCCGGACATGGAACGCCGCGGCAGCTTCGAGAAGAGTCCGAGCGAGAAAACCTACCAATTGGGAAAGGCGCGCGATGCCTGGCGAGAAACCATGCTGGACGTGCGTTTGGACGGGGAGGCGTTCGCCCTGCCGTACGCCCACTTGAGCCTCATCAAGTGCGAGGGGGAGCGGTCGGTGATCCTCACCTTCAGCACGCACCTGGTGAAGATCGAAGGCGAGCGGTTGCGTCCTTTGTACGAGGCTCTGATCGACCACAACGTGCGTTATGTGGTCGCCGCCGGGACGCGCCCGCGGGACGGTGGCACGCCGAGCGAACCGATCATCTCCTCCATCGACTTCGTGCCGCTAAACCAAGGCGACGGCGGCACGCTGTAGCTCTATGCCGCCATCGCCGGCCGCAGCGAGGCGGCGTTGCCGGTCTGCTCCCCCTGCCTGATCTCTTGGCTGACCGCCGGAGTCGCTGACGTTGCCGTCGTTTCCTCCGCCGCGCCGTCTTCGCGCTGGGTGCCCGCCTGGTTCTTGGTGAGATCGAGCGCCTCGACGATCTCCTGCTGGCGCGCCGTGGCGGCCACGAGCTTGTCCTCGTACTCGAAGGCCACGCCGACGTGGCGGCCGAGTTCCTCGCGCTTGCGCTGGTGATCGGCCAGTTCCTCCGCGCGTCCCTCCAGACGGCTTTCGATGCTCTGGAGTTCCCGTTCCATCGAGGCGACCGTGCCGAGCGCGTTCTCGCTGATGTACGCCTCGTGGTCCGCCTTGCCTTGAATGATGACCTTGGCACTCCCATCCAGCTTATGGATCGAGAACGGGAACCCACCGATTTCCCCGATGGGATGGGTCGTGGTAAACGGCCGCATGGACTCGGCGAGGAACACCAGAGCGCGGCCCGCCTTCACGCGGTCGGTGAAGGTCTCCTTCTTGAGTTTGAGCACGAAGCGGTCGCCCTGGGTCGGCACGCGCGCCGCCAGATCGAGCCGCAGGTTAGCCATGACCCGCTCGCAATGCTCAATGCTCTCGCCCAGGCTCCTGATGCGGTAGCGCACCTGGTACTGGCTGTCGGGGTGCTGCTTTTTGAGCCGGGTCAGCCGCGCGACCTCGGCGTCCACGCCGGCCTTTTCGATGACGAGCGGGTTGCCCGACGCGATGGCCTTTACCTCGGCATAGGTCAAGGCAGCGGCGTCCACGTCCTCCGCGCGGCGCACGGCGGCGTCCCCGTTCATCACCTGCGCGATGAAGCGGCATTTGTTCTCCAAGGTCTGCCACATGTACGCGTCGAAGCTGCCCTCCGTCACGTAGCGGTAGATGCTCACGAACTCGTTCTGGTTGCCCTGGCGCACGATGCGGCCCTCGCGCTGCTCGATGTCCGCCGGCCGCCACGGAGCGTCGAGGTGGTGCAACGCCGCGAGCTTGCGCTGCACGTTGGTGCCCTCCCCCATCTTCGGAGTGCTGCCCAGAAGCACCCGGACCTTTCCTTCACGCACGGCCTTGAAGAGCGTGTTTTTGGCGGCATCGTCATCGTAGTCTTGGATAAAGGCGATCTCCTCATGGGGCACGCCCCGGGCGACGAGTTTCACGCGCACGTCGTCGTAGACGTTGAACTGGCCGCGGCTCCCCGCCGCAGGCGTGGACAAGTCGCAGAAGACCATTTGGGTGCCTCTGGTCGGGGTGGTTTTCTCCCAGATGCGATGCACGTTGGCCACCGCCTGGTTGACCTTGGAGTCCGGGTTGTCGGGGAGATGCGGCACCATGAGCCGTAAATCGAGCGCCGCCTTGCGCCCCTCGCTGGTGATTTTGAGCATGTTGTCCTCGCGCGGATCGACCCGCCCGTTCTTGATGTCCTCGGTGCGCGCCACCAGGTTTTCCACGAAACGCTTCAACTCCGGGCTGGCCGGGGCACTGAGGGTGACCGGCCTGCCTTCTTCGAGCTTCGGCACCGGCAGCTTGAGCATCTCGGCCGTGCGCACGTCGGCCACCTGCCGGAACTGACCCATGAGCTCAGGCACGTTGACGAAGCGCGCGAAGCGGGTCTGGAGCCGGTAGCCACGGCCGTCCGGGCTCAGTTCCATGGAGCTGACGGCTTCCCCGAACGTGGCCGCCCAGGAGTCGAAGTGCTGCATCTGGTTGCGGCGCAACGTGTGCATTTGCAGGTAGCGCTGCATCGTGAACATCTCCGCCATCGTGTTGGAAATCGGCGTGCCCGTGGCGAACACGACACCCCCACCCTGGTTGCGCTCCTGGATGAATTGCACTTTGAGAAACAAGTCGAACGCCCGCTCGCTGGCGGTCTGCGGCAGGCCCGCCACGCGGTTCATCTTGGTGACGCAGAACAAATTCTTGAACTTGTGGGCCTCGTCCACGAAGAGCCGGTCGATACCCAGTTCCTCGAAGGTGAGCGTGTTATCCTTACGGTGGCTGGCGGAGAGGGTTTCCAGCCGGGCTTTGAGTTTTTTCTTGATGCGCTCCAATTCCTTGACCAGCCGTGTGCCGCGCTGTGCGCCGCGGTCCTGGCGGATGGCCAGTTCCACCTCGCGGATTTGGTTTTCGATGAAGCGCGAGCGCGCCTCAAAGGACATCGGGATCTTCTCGAAGCTCGCGTGGGTGACGATGACCCCGTCCCAGTTGCCCGTGGCGATGCGGCTGAAGAGCCGGGCGCGCTTGGATGCCTCGAAGTCCTCCTTGCCCGCCACCAGGATGTTGGCGGTGGGGTAGAGGGTGAGCAGCTCGGAGGCGAACTGTTCGAGCATATGATTGGGCACGACGTACATGGGCTTCTGCGCCAAGCCGAGGCGTTTGAGTTCGATGCCGGCGGCCACCATCGTGTACGTCTTGCCGGCACCCACGCAGTGGGCCAGGAGCGTGTTGTCGCTCTGCACCACGCGCCAGATGCCGTCCTTCTGGTGGGAACGAAGCTGGATCTGCTGGCTGCTGGAGGGCAAGGTCAGGTGGCCGCCGTTGAAGACGCGCAGACGCGTGCTGTTGAACTCCACGTTGTACTTGGCCGAGAGGCGCTCGCGCCGCGCGTCGTCCTCCCA
This sequence comes from uncultured Chthoniobacterales bacterium, assembly GCA_964246175.1. Classification (GTDB taxonomy): domain Bacteria; phylum Verrucomicrobiota; class Verrucomicrobiia; order Chthoniobacterales; family SZAS-18; genus CAHJWO01. The sequence goes on from CAXTQD010000081.1 coordinate 16,262, forward strand.
CACCCACGTCTTGAAGCGTTCCTTGAGCTTTTCGAGCTTGTCGCGCGCCGCCTCGGTCTCCGGCACGTTGACGACCGGTTTTTCGGTCAGCGGGTCCTTGTCGTAGACGGTAGGCGTCTTCAGGTTGAGCGCGTCCTGGATCAGTTCGAGGGCGCGATAGCGCGCCGTGCCCCAGTCCGTCGTGTTGGCGACGGAGGAGCGTGCCTCGTAGCCCGCCTCGACGAACCACGCGCCCACCTGCGGCGCGTGGGAAACGGTGATGGCACCGCCGTCAGGCACGATGGCGGCCGCGAATTCCTCGATGTCCTTGGGCGGAATCCACACCGCCCCCAGGCGCGCGTCGATCTCGCTGGCGCTCAGGTCCTCGGGCTGCACCGCCTCCAGCGCCACGACGTTTTCACGGTACGCGGGGTTGCTCTCGGCCGCGGCTTGCGCGGCGGCGAGCTTCGTGCGCACGTTGCCGGAGAGATACTGATCCTCCGTCTCGTACGCCTCGCTCTGCGGGTTGCGGTAGAGCAGACTTTTGAGTTCCGGCAGGAACGCTTCGGCAGGCCGTCCGAGCAAACCCTCCATGTGCTCCAGGTCCACGCGGCCCGTGGCGTTGAGGGTGAGCACCAAGGCATCCTGTGCACTTTCGGCCGCGCGCGGGGCCTGGGACTGGT